>JAYEMB010000209.1:0-1770 GCA_034717855.1 Campylobacterota bacterium | reverse complement strand
AACTTTTAGGAATCGGGGCAGAGAAACCGCCATTCTCCACGCTCCATTGGAATCAAGGTAGAAGTAGACACTGCGCCCGGTATCATAATAGACACTGGTGTCCGGATAATAGCGGTAATGGTGTTTGGCCCGTAGTCCATGAGCTTTGGCGTGGGGTGGTGGACCATGTTTAATCTGAGGGTGAGCCGGTGGAGTGCTATCTGAATAAACCACTCTGCCAGATCCCCCTTGAGCTGAGAGCAGACATCCTGATAATGGTAGGCTGAGAAAGAGTAAGAATAATAATAAAGTGAGGCTGTGGTTAAATTTCATTTTCATTCCCCTGTAAAAAAGGTTATTTGTTGCATGATTATCGTCCAGTTGTCAGATTATCTCAATCTCTATTATGTGTTGTTTCTCATCGTAGTGGCGTCGGAAAACTTTACACTTGTTTTCAGGTTAACTCTTTCAAAGTTTGGGTGCCATGATTTCAGCTAGTTGTAGCTGTGGCATGACCCTTGCTTTAATGAAAGGTCAAGAAAAGGACTGTAAATTAATTTGAAAAATTAATACTTAAACAAGGATGGATATTTTATGAAATCTGTAATTCGTTTATTTCTGATTGTTGCCTTGGTTGCTTTTGCTTCAACGGCTTCAGCATTGACAATCGGTGATGCTTTTGCAAATAATCAATCAGCTAGTTTTTTTACTGAAACTGACGATGCTCCTACCGGTGAAGATGCTGAAACTACATTTGTTAATAATACTTTTAGTGCCGACCTTACAAGCCCTCTTATTTTTGTTGGTAAATTTGATAAAGATGATGGAGCAGAGGAACTGATGGCCGGTTGGTCTTTTGTGGTAACCAAAGAAAGCATATCAGTTGACATTGACGGAACGACTTTTAATTATGGCTATACATTCACTTTATATGCTCCTGAAAATTATCCAGCTAGTAGTGCCGTAGATTTTGTATTGGGCATTAAACAGGGTGATTTGTACTCCGCTTTTTTCTTTGATAATTTTACATTGGATATAACTGGTGCATATAACAGCTTTAATACTAATAACGGACTCGACTATTCACATATCTCAGCCTTTGTTGCAGGTGCTGCTCCAGTTCCAGAGCCATCAACCCTGCTTCTTTTGGGTGCAGGTATTGCCGGTCTCGCAGTTTACCGGCGTAAAAAGAGCTAAGCTAGCTTTACCGGAATTTGAATATCAAAAGCCCCGACAATTTGCCGGGGCTTTTTTATTTGTGTGCGCCCGGCAGGGCGCACCTGCTTGAGGGTGAAAGTCCCTTGTATACCCGGTAAGGGGAAGTACTAGCTGAACGGCAACTGCGTTATCGCGAGGTAATGTGGGGAGGAAGCCGAAGGCAAAACGCTGACCTGACGAACAGGAATCGCATACGAGGCGGTCGTGTCGGATGAGGAGGCACATTTCTCCAAAGTCCTATACTTACACGGAAGGCACGGTCGTAGATGCGGCAGGTATAAGCGTGAAGGCAGGTGCGCATTACCCGGGGAGATCTCATGTTGTGCCACGAGCTACTGCCGTCATGAGGCGGCGGGAAGCAACATGAGAAGTCAGCCGAGGCCATAGTAGCCCGAATCGATTACGGGCGAAGGGCCGAACCTTGTGTTGTGGAAGGAATACTTTATCGTGCGAACGGGATATACGGCAGAAGACAGTCACCCCTGTGCCGAGGCAGAAGGTAGCGGACGGTATCCGCGAGAATACGCCCTTGGTGTCGTGTCCCGCCCATGGATAGAGACAGATTCCGACCCG
>JAYEMB010000208.1:0-7986 GCA_034717855.1 Campylobacterota bacterium | reverse complement strand
CAAAATATTGCTAATATTTGTTGTTATTCCAACTTTTATTTATGCTGCATACAACCCTTTTTTCAGAGACTCAAAGCCTGAACAGACCCTGAACGTGCGACCAAAAGAAATTCAGAAAACTGTTATTCAGCACTATAAACCTCGCCCAAAACAGAAAAGAAAAACTATTAAAATGACTTACTTCGGCTTTATAGAGAGCAACAAAGGTATCTTTGCATTAGTAAGATTCAAGCAAAAAAATATTGTAATTCGTAAAAACGACTCTCTTTACGATGATGATGAAGTTTTTAAAATAAAAAAAATTACAAGTAACTACATCTTAATCAGGGATAGAAAAGGTAGAGCGGAGACTGTCTACTTCAGCTCCGCACAAGCAGAAAACCAGCAGTATCAAGTTCAGGGTCAAAACTAATGAAAAATTTAACTATAACACTTTTATTGCTTAGCATTATACTTCTTGGAGCTTGTACTAACAAGCATAAAAAAGAGGTAATGAAAGAGGAGTTCAGACTCGATTTAAACACTACCAAACAAAAGCAAGTAGGAAAAAAAGCTATTGAAACAGTAGAGGTTAGTGCGGAAAACTTTCATATTGATACACTCACTATACCAGATAGAGAAAATATAAAGCGAGTTAAAATACTGGGTGCACAACTCAATGATGTAATTGCCCTACTAACAGAAGCTACAGATCAAGACATTATCTTTCAACTCCAATCAGATGCTCTGAGTCAATACTCTGGTTCAGCCAACAATACAAACAGTGGTAATTCAATAAATAATCTTCGAGGACAATCAAATACAGGCAATGGTAGCACTAACAATGGTTCAGGTTATGAAAATAATGATGAGTACCAAATACGCCAATCTAAAGTCTATTATGCCGCATCTAATGTTGGGTTTGGAAGGCTGTTGAAAAAATCTGTTGGAGACAAGCTAAGTATCCGTTATGACGATGGAACATATTATCTTGGGTATGTTAAAACAGTAACACTTAAAATACCTTCCCTAAGTGGTCTTGCAGATGCTATTAAAAACACACTAAGAACACTAGGTGCTAGAAATGTTGTTCATGACCCTATAACATCCTCTCTCACATTTTCAGCACGTGAAAAAGAGTATTTAGACATTATGAAATACCTCACTATTCTCAGAAACAATCTTTATGTCATAGAGTATGAGATAGCTATATATGACGTTGAACTTAAAGACAACTATGCTCTTGGAATAGACTGGAATCTTCTTGTAAAAGGAGATCACGGTATAGATTTCGTTACACAAACTATCTCTTCACTTGGCGGGGCTACCACTGCTCCAGCCGCGTTTGGTACTATTGTAGATACAGGTAGAGTTACTGGAACTGCAATGGCAGAAGCACTTACAGAGTTTGGTAAGGTAGAGAGCATTCAAAAGCCTAAACTGCTTGGTATTGCCGGTACAGATGTAACACTTATAGATGGACTTGAAGAGCCTTATATTAAAGAACTAAAATCTACAGCTATTGGAGACAACTCAGTACAAACTTCAACAGTAGCTGCTACAGCACTTAGTGGACTAAAAATTACTCTAAATTCAAATATTATGGATGGAACAGTTTTAACTGATATATCTTTAGAGATTAACAATATTGTCGGATATACAGACTTTGAAGTTGATGGTGTTTCATATTCGCAACCAAGGACCCACACAAAAAACATCAACAACAGTATGAGGGTTCAGCCAGGTGAACCGATTGTTATTTCAGGTCTCTTTCGACATAAATCAGACAAGGGCTACAAAGGTATTCCGGGAGTAGCACAGACAGCAGCACGTATAGTAGGTGGTAGTGAAAACGAGAGTACTACTAAGAGTGAAATGGTTATCATCGTAACTCCTAGAGTTATCAAGTATGTAATGAAGTGATGGTCTGATTATGGCAATTTTTACAGCAGGATGTATAGAATCAAGTGGAAATAGTAAAGAGATACGTAAGAATATCTATCAACTAGCACGCCATGACCTAGATTCACCTGCTATGAAAATTTCTGTCAGAAAGTCTCCGACATGTATTAACTTCGTGGCTTTTTTACCAAAAGATAAAATTGTTCAAGAGAACATACTCAAACTAGCATCGATATGTGAAGAGAGAACCGTAGTTATTTTTGAACTTGACTACAAGTTTGTTGGTGTAGTTTGTGAATACAATCGCATCATCGACTATATACTAGACAAACCTAAAGAGTTTGCAGAGGAAAGAGGCTATGAAACAAAATTTGCAGACAATGCTGAAGGTGTTAAACTAGTCTCTTTTAATCTTGACGAAATCAACCGTGATGCTAAAGCGGGTTTTGTCTCCCTTGGGTTTACCATATTGCTAACTACAACAATTTTCTTTAGTGGTTATGCATACATGGAAGACACTAGAATCAATAGAGGGAACAAAGATGCTCTTGTGACTCAGTACCAAACCCTAGTAGAAAAAGAGTTTAAAAAATCAGAAAAAATAGTCAAAAAAGTTGATATAGTAAAAAAAGTTGAAGATATAGAACGACTCATGCAGGCAACAAACTCAACACTCAACCAAGTTAAATATACCAACAGAGAGATATGTATAGAGGCTGAAACTTTGCAAATAGAGCCATTTTTAGCAATGTTACCACGAAACGCAACTGTAAAACATAGGGATACGTTAAAAGGTATTGTACAATACTGTTATGAAAAAATATAACATTGTCCTTCTTTTCATTCTTATACTTATTACCATAAGTGTATCAACTTACTTTTTTTATTTGGACATAATATATGAAGATAAGCTAGTTAAAAAAGATGTAGAATCACTTTATGAGCTCAAGCGCGCTGCTGGAAAACCTATAGTAGTCTGGGCAAACAAAGATGAACTTGAACAAAAAGCTTACAAATATAATCAAATCATTATAGAACTCAACATAGATGCTGTAGCAGCTGTAGATAAAAGCATCATAACTATACGTGGCGCTATTCATAACTCTTTTTCTTACATTCTCCTCAAAAGACTGCTTAATATCATAAAAAATGATGAAGTCAATCTAATTAGTGCCTGTATAGGAAAAGAGTGTACACAAGAGGACTATGGATTTTTAATTAAGATAAGACCATATACTCTCAAGCTAAAATAAACTATAATTTAAAGAAGGACCCATCTAGATGAATAAGATATTACTCGGCATCTATTTTTTATTTACTGTTAATTTATATGCACTCACTCTAGTCGATGAAAACAACACTACAAGAGAAGAGAGTAATTATGACAAACTTCTAAAAAACTGTGAGAGTGGTAATGCTGATGAGTGTTTAACTTTAGGACTCATGTATGCTAATGCAAATACTCTCAAACAGGATTTTGAAAAAGCGGGTCAGTTCTACTCAAAAGCCTGCAGTGGAAAAAATGAAACTGCTTGCTTTGAATTAGGTATCTTATATGATTATGGCAGAGGAGTAAAAAAAGAGTATAAAAAAGCGATTCAGATGTATACCCTTTCTTGTGATTATGGCAGTACTAAAGGATGCTTTGAACTTGGACAGAGATATCAATCTGGTTTGGTGGTTAGACAAGACTTCACTAAAGCTGTAAAGTACTACTCTAAAGCCTGTTATAATAAAAATAACGATGCCTGTATTAGTCTAGGACTAATCTATTTTAATGGAACTGGGGTTAAATTAAATGAAAGCCTAGCCAAGGAGTTATTTGGAAAGGCTTGTGATAATAGTAGTCTTCTTGGGTGTAAATATTTTAAGCAATTAAATGAGAGTGGAGTTAGATAATTTACTTTTACTCTCTCTTGCCAGTCACAACTTTCCATTTATTCTCTATTTTGACTACTTTTAACTGATGATTAAATACTCTAGTATTACTCTGCATAGTTACATTAATATCAGCTTCTGTTTGGGATATTAAATTTGCAGTACCAATTTCAACATGAATACCGCCATATTTCTCCTTCAAGCAATCTTGAACTAACTCTAAATCTTTACCAGTATATTTTGACTTATCAACACTGCATTCAAACAGGGCAGATCTGATAAAAGGATTTCTAATTTCATAACTGCTATTTTTAATAAGCTTTGGCATATCTCCCTCTTTAATAGAGTCATATACATTTTGAACTGCATCTTCCGGGGTTGCAGAACACCCTATTAAGAGAAGTGATATTGTTGAAATAAGCACTGTTTTTGTCAAAGTCATTATTTAATCCTTATAATATAATCCAACTAGATGTAGCACTATCATATATTTTTAATACGCTTGCTCCTGTATCATACCAGAGTGTTCCTTCTATCGGTGAGACTGGCTCAGTTGCAGAGACTATTGCGCTATTATATCCCCGTGTCTCTGTTGTTATCTCAGAGCCACCATAAAGCTTAAAATGGTTTAACTCTCCTACACCTATCTCTAACATCAAGTCATCATTTTGTGCCACACTGTCAGTAGAAGTTGTGTCCAAAACCATATCCTCACCGGAACTAAGCAATCGACCTGCAATATTATCATTTGGACTTATAGAAGTAGTTGTATCTGCATATGGTGCGTTTGTACCATCTGAAACACCTAAATCTACTGTATAGTAATATATTCTCTTAGCCCAAGCATCTGTACCTAAACCAACACTAACTGGTAAAGTATTATCAGCTTCTTCTTTTAAAAGTTCAAAATATGAATCACTGTCTGGATCCTCGGCTGAGTTTATTAAACGACTTCTTAGAACTTCTAATATAGTTTTAGTGTTTTGCTGTTTTAGCATATTTGATTGTATATGTGCATAATAATTCATTGTAGTAAAAACAGTTGCAACGATTCCAGCAATTAAAATACCAAGCAGAGCCTCTGCTAATAAGTAGCCTTTTCTCATCCTATACTTATACCTTTACTCATATCTATTAAACCTTTTTGTATCAATATTTGAGTTAAAACAACTGTATAAAACTCTATAAATACTGCAAAGGCCATCAAAAATATAGATAAAAAAGTAATAAGACGAAAAAAGTTTGAACTTAGTAGCATAGCATCTGTTCTAGCTCTACTACTTATCTCCAACATTACTGAACCTATCTGCTTAGACGAACCTACACCAGCTAAAAGCTCTTTTTCCACATTATCATATAAACTAGCATGAAAAATAAACTTTCCCTCATATTTTATACTATAAAGAGTCTGCTGTATAGCATTTCTAAATTTTCCTACTGTTGTTGTCTCAAGCGCAGATGTCATCGCTTTTTTGAAGCTTATTCCACTTCTTAACATATCTCCTAACATACTAAAGAGCATAAATTTCTCAAACTTTATAACTATCTTAGATGTTACAGGAAGGACAAGAGATAGTTGCTGTGCTATTAACTGGATATTTCGCGAGTGGTTAAAAAGAGCGATAAGTAGAACAAAAAAATAGCTTGCTACCAGCACAAGCAATAGAAAAAGAATATCTGTCAGCACTTGAGCAAGCTGGAGGTGACCACTTATCAATTTAATAATATCTGGTGTAAACTCACTCGCCTTTTTCATCTGCATAGGTATAGCGAAGAACTTTACACCTATAACAACTATTGAGGCAATACTGAAGTAAATTACAGGAAGAGTAGTCTGGTCACTAGACTCTCTTTGAAACTTATCTTTTATCTCAAGATAGTTTATTATCTTCTCTAGAGCCTGCTTAAAATCAACACCCTTTTCTGCCATTGTAATGAACTGAATAACATCCAAAGAGCCTATCTTATGTCTTGAGAGAGCTTCAGAGAAAGATTTTCCATCCCTAATATCATTGTTTATTGCAATATAGACTTTTTTTTCTGATTTTTTTTCTGCTGTATTTGCTAAAAGTTGAAGACCACTAGATAGGTTTTTACCATTTTGCATAGTAAAAAGCAGAGTTTTGAGCATTGTATATATATTAATTTTCATCTACATAACCCAATGAAAATAGCTCTAAAGAGAGTGACTCATAGTCACAAATCCCTTCTTCAAAAAGATACTGGGCTGATTGATAGTAACTAAAAGATATTAGCTCATCCCAAGCTTGCAATACAGTGCTGTTTTTAAGTGCCATATAAAAAGTATAACGGGTTTTCATATCATGTGGTATAAAGACCATATCTGTCAGTAAGGCTCTAGAACTATAACCTGTAAAATTACACTTTATACACCCTCTTTTTTCATACCCTCTTTTATCTGATTTAAAATACTCTTTGCCTTTCTCATCACTTGCTATATTTTTACATTCACACAGTTTTGGAACTAATCTTTGAGCAACAACACCACTCAGTGAATAAGCTAGTATGAAAAGATCTCCACCCTCATCACGAATACGCTCGAGTGCCATATATGCGTTTGTAGTATGAAGGGTTGAGAAAACCATGTGTCCACTATGTGCAGCTTTTAAAGCTATATGAATACTTGCCTTGTCGCGCATCTCTCCAATAACTATAACATCAGGATCTTGACGCATTATAGACTTCATAGCAGACTCAAAGGTGAATCCTATAGACTCATTCACTTGATACTGCGTTATAAAGTCAATCTTATACTCTATAGGGTCCTCTACAGTATAAATAATTTCATGCAATCTATCACGATGGGTCAGTATCGCGTTTAGTGTAGTTGTTTTACCGCTACCAGTAGGTCCTACAGCTAAGAAAAAGCCATTTTTTTGATTTACGAAGCGAAAAAGATGCTCACTCATCGGATGTTCTTTTGGAAAAAGCTGTTGGAGTGATTTTAGGTTATTTGTCTTATCCAAAAGACGAATTACGATGTTTTCACCAAAGTTTGATGGAGCTATCTCTACACGAAAATCGACAACTGCCTCTCCGAAACTATCACTAAAACCGGCACTCTGCGGAGTCTGTACATTTATAAGGTCGATATTTGATTTCTCTTTAATGATAAGTGAAAATCTTCTTGTCAGCTCTTCGTTTATAAGGTATTTTGCTTGAATCTTTCCATTTATTCTATATCTAAGCCACGAGAACTCCTCATAAGCGTTTATATGGATATCACTCACACCATTTTTAACGCCATGCTCCAAAACCATTCTTAAAAGCTCTAAAATCTCAGTATCATCTGCATCTAGAGCATTAAACTGCTTGATTTTCTTCTCAATGATATCTGGATCTATCGCTAAAAGAGCACTATATTTTTCATTGAACTCTCGAACAGGAATCGTTCTTTGAGTTACTTTTTTACCTAACTGCTTTTCAAGTGCGATGAGACGCTTTGAGCCTAAAAGCTCTTTACGCTCAATAGAAAAACTTTTCTCATTTTCATCGCTAACAACCATCTCATATTTTTTAATTAGCTCAAGACTATAGTGGAGTTTTTTCTCTTTTTTCTGAACGAAGTTATGCTCTATTGCAATTTGAAGGATATTTTTTTTAACACCGATACGCTGATAGTAAGACTTCTCTTCTTTACATATCTCTATCTGTTTTGGCGTTAAGATACTTTTTAGGTTCATGTTATCTTTTTTAGATAATTATACCATTATATTTAACGAGAGAGATAAAATTTTAGTGTCGTAGTTGTTGCATCACTTGTGAGTTCATATTGGTTTGTTGAGTAATTTGTTTGCAGCTCTTGGAGTACTTCATCACTATAAGAGTTTATAGAAGTTCTTGTAGAAAAATAAAATTCACTTGCGTTTTGTGTAGCCGTGTAGGCTGTAAAATCATTAAGAGGAGGAGGTATAAAAGCACCTTTTCCGCCATCAAGTTGGTAGGGCGTTGTTGTATTACACTCTAAGGTACTTAAAAGTGTATCACTAGCTTCTGAGCCACCGCTTTGAATCGGCATAATATTACTATACTCTTTGCATTGTAAAATAGTTGCTGTGATAATATTGAAGTGTGATTGAAGTTCTAGTTTGATGTTGTTTTTGGAGATACTCTCCATATTGAGGTAGTTAAACGCAAGAATCGCCGTAACCCCCGCAAGGGTTATGACGATAAGTAGTTCGATTAGCGAAAACGCTTTTCTCATTA
>JAYEMB010000207.1:0-1774 GCA_034717855.1 Campylobacterota bacterium | reverse complement strand
GAGGTATAGTTCTTGGTGTGAGTGACAGACTTATCTTAAAACTGAAAAATCCTCAAAATCTAAAAGAGTATCTATTAGAGTTTGACTTAAAGATTGAGAGGTCTCTGAGTGAAAATATCTATCTCTTGCAAGTGAGTGACAAGAAGCTCACACTAGAGATTTCAAATAGATTATCTGAGAAAGAGGATGTGGAGTATGCCCATCCTGATTTTATAAAACAGAGAAAAAAAAGATAGATGTATAAAATAGCCCTTCTTCTTGCGTTTATTCTGCTTAGTGGATGCAGTAAAGATAGCACAGAGAAGGCTACTCCTCTAATCATAAATGAACCATACTACTATCAGCAGTGGTCTATAAACTCAGATGATCTCTTTTACTCTCAAAACGCAATAGATGCTGATGCCCACATAAACGCAGGTGATATACTGAATACCTACTCAGGCAGTAGCATAAAAGTTGCTGTCATTGACGATGGAGTAGATGTTAACCATGAAGACTTAGCGGGTGCTATCTCGGCTACATATAATGTCCTCACTAAAAGTACAGATGTATCGCATACATATCAAGATGATATTCACGGAACAGCCGTTACTGGAATAATAGCGGCACGGCTAAACGCAAAAGGGATAGTCGGTCTTGCAAGAAGAGTTCAGATAATATCCATAAAAATAGAAGATAGTGTGACTGACGGTGATCTATTCGATGCTTTTAGTAAGGCTGAAGAGTTTGGTGCAGATGTTATAAGTTGTAGTTGGGGCACCTATGATGTCTCCCCAGTAGTTGAAGATAAAATCATAGAGCTCTCAAATAATGGAAGAGGTGGCAAAGGGACTATAATTGTTTTTGCGAGTGGAAATGATAACCAAGATATGGAAAATGATGAGTCGGCAATACCTGAAGTAGTAGCTGTTGGAGCAACAAACAAAGATAACCTCAGAGCAGGTTATAGTAACTTTGGAGCAAATCTTGATATCATGGCACCAGGAGGAGAGTATCTTGGAATAACAAGCTTAGACCCTTCAGGAAATGAAGGTCTTTCCTCAATAGATGAGAACTATCTGCTTTACGATGACTCCTATGCCTTTGGGGGAACATCAGCCTCTGCTCCAATGATAAGTGGCGTTGTCGCTTTGATGCTTGAGAAAAATCCAACTTTAACTAGAGTAGAGGTTGATAGGATACTCAAAGAGGGAAGTGACAAAATCGGAACTGTCAGTTATGAAAATGGTAGAAATGACTACTACGGATACGGAAAAATCAACCTAGTAAAAATTATGAATCTGATTTAAAACACTACTGCATAAACGCAATAAGTGAAGCAGTAACTGCGACATTTAGAGACTCTACACCGCGTTTTTCTCTCGTTTCCAAGCTCCAGCTTGGTAATGCGTATATATTTACCCAACGCAGCACATTGGAACAAGAGATTTAAACTCTTATGATATAATAGGCTCATGGCTAAGATAGATGAAATTAAAGAAGAAATAGGTGCTATTAAAACTTATTTAGGTTTTATAATTGCATTTATAATAACTATTGGTGCAGGAACGGCTAAAGTATATATAGATAACTCTTCAGATTTACTGCTCTCTTTAGGGATTATCGGTATCTTGTTTTTAGCACTAGTTTTCGCACTTTTAGCAAAAGTTATGCACAAAAAAATTAAGTCTTTAAAGGATGTGTTATGAGTATTTTAACTATAGGAATTGTTCTCGCTTTTGTAGCAGTAATGGCTTCAATAGCATACGGAGCTTATCAACTAAGCCTTTCTTAG
>JAYEMB010000206.1:0-1777 GCA_034717855.1 Campylobacterota bacterium | reverse complement strand
GAGTACAAAGCCAAATCGATAGCAGAGTTTGCAACTCATATCGAGAAGCATATAGATATGGATAGGATAGTGGAAGGTTTAAAGTAGAACAGATAACTCAATTAGATTAAAGTATAATGTTCGTTGAATAAGTAGTTATATGAACGGAAGCAATTGACAAAGTGAATTTATTTGAATACAATAGTATAATAATTATTCAAAGGATAAATCATGAAAACAGTAACTATGAGAGTAGATGATTCTATATATGATATGATTAAACTTGCTGCTGAAGGTCAAAAAAGGAATCTTTCAAACTTTATAGAATATGCGACAATACAATATTTAACATCATCACAATTTGTAGAAAATGAAGAGATGACAGAAATTATGAATGATAAAGAACTCGTTCAAAATCTGATGAATGGTTTAGATGACTTTAAAAATGGTGATTACACTATTGTCTAAGTACCAAATTGCTGAAACTAAAACTTTTGAAAAAGTTAAAAAGAAAATAGATAAAAAACTATATTCTAAAATTGAAAATTTTGTTTATCCTCAACTTAGAGAAAATCCTTTTTACGGAACTAATATTAAAAAGCTAAAAGATAATCTTGAAGGCTATTATAGGTATATGATTGGAAACTATAGACTTTTTTATCTTATCAAAGATGACAAATTAATCATAGTAGTTGTTGATTTTAGACATAGACAGTAGGCTTACGATTAACACATAAACCTACTAAAGAGACAAGTCACCTTTGCGGTAACTCAATACTCTATTTAGACCCAGCCTCTTCGATTTTTCTTACAAGAAAGTCTGCTGTTGGGGCATCTACTGAGTTAACATGCATAACAATCCACTCAGGTGTTTTACGTACAAAGTTGATGATTTTGTTAATATCGCCGTACTCTTTCCACTGTTTTGTAGCGTACTGAAGATCTATCAAAAACATATCGTGGGCCATTTTGTGCATGTCGTACGATGGGAAATTATACTCTTGCATTAACTTCTCTTCACCCTTAAAGTGTGCGTCAACATGTACTATATACTCATCTATTTTTGCTTCAAGCTCCTCTTTTGTAGCTTTTTCCCTCTCCACCATTACAGCAAGTTTGTCGATATCATTTAAAATTTTAATCTCATCTTCGTGTGTCTTTTGCATAGACTCAAGACTCATGTACTCTACCTGCTCAGCATAAATTAATCCCATAAAAATTCCTTTGATTTAATTTCATCCATTATAGTGTAAAAGTACTAAAATAAGTCCAAAATGTGATAAAATAATTAAATGAATACATATAATATTTTTACAAATAAACCCGACTCTTTACCAGCTGGAACAGCTGATTTTCTACTCGCTGCAAGTGTGACAAAAACTTGTGAAATAGAGGGAATCACTCAAGCTGGAATTCCCGGAAAAATCCCTCTGACACCCACTCTTGACGCAGAGTTTATAGCAACACAAAAACTCTTCTCTATGCCTGAACTTGCCGAAACGCCAAATGGAGTTCCCACACCTGCACTTATCACCCGTGCAGTTGAAAACCTAAATCCATTTAGCACCATAGAGATTTTAGACTTAGGGCTTGAGATAAAACCACAGCAGACTACCCTTCACAACTTTGACATAGCTCCATCAGACTCCATCGCTACTGGTGCAAAGATAAACGCAAAAGAGGTTTTTCAAAAGGGTATGGCGTTTGGAAGTAGTTATGAGCTAAAAGGCTCTTACTTAATCCTCGGCGAATCAACACCAAGTGGAACAACTACCGCTGCTGCCTCTGCCTTAGCACT
>JAYEMB010000205.1:5205-26441 GCA_034717855.1 Campylobacterota bacterium | reverse complement strand
GCTATCCGTGAAAACGCAGGTATAGATTTTGCAACTTCTGGTGAGACTATGACAAAGATGGACTATGTTGAACCTGACCATGGAAAGATACAGCTTCGTGATGGGACTATAGGTGTTCATGCTGTTATACCCTCTGGGATATTTAGCGGAACTGCCATGACAAACGCAGGTCTATTAGCTCAGAAGTATGGAAACGCAGAGCTGCGTTTTGATATGGAACAGAGCTTTTATATCATGGGTGTAAAAGATGTTTCTTCGATTTTAGAAGAGGAATTTTTCCAAGAGTATAAAAATGTAAATACACCATACTTTAACCATCTTATCGCCTGTGCAGGAACTGAACACTGTCCCTTTGGAGTGATAGAGAATAAAAATGATGCGATTACTATGGCTGGGTACTTGAGTGATAATGTAGAGTTAGAATCTGGTAGAGTTCGTATGTACTGGTCAGCTTGTGTTAAAGGGTGCGGTATTCATGGTCTTGGAGATATTGGTTTTGAGGGTTGTAAGGCTAAAGTTGAAGGTGTCAATGGAAGTGGTGTACATATTTTACTTGGTGGAAAACTGATGGGTGAGTCAAAAGAGGGGCATACTGTTATAAAATCAGCACCTCTAGAGTATGCGAAGTATTATGTTGAATCTTTGATGCTGGAGTATAAAAAGATGCGAAATGAGGGTGAGCATTTTGAGGCTTTTCACGATAGAGTTCTGAGTAACTACACATCAGCAAAAGTAGGTTTTATTATGATGTTACAAGCCTATATGAGAGCTAAAAATATTGAAATAGATTTTGGGTTTGAGACTAAGGTTCTTACGGGTAAAAATGAGGAGTTTGAGGTCTTTGAGCTTGGTCGTAAAATCTACTATCAACTAAGTAAAAAAGAGCCATACTCATCGTATGAGAGATTTACAAATACGCTAAAAAGTGAAAAGTTAGAAGATATTCGTAAACTCGTACCTGGAGTTGATGAAAATATTGCTCAGTTATTAGATCTGATTTTACACTCAAGTGAAGATAGAAGAGCAGTTGTTTTCTCTGAAATAATGCCTTTTATCATGATGTATGAGAAGTAATAAAAATCACTCAAAGCAGATTTAAAGACACTCTTTAGTATAATTCGCGAAATTATAAAGGTTTGTACATGGCTAATAAACGCGTTTTAGTTAAGTTTTCAGGTGAAGCTCTTGCTGGTGAAGCAGGTCATGGTATTGATACTCAGATACTAAACTATATCTCCCAAGAGATTAAGTCTCTTGTAGATGCAGGTATTGAGGTTGGAATCGTAATTGGTGGTGGAAACATCATCCGTGGTGTAACTGCTGCTCAAGATGGTATCATCAAAAGAACAAGTGGTGATTACATGGGTATGCTAGCCACTGTTATAAACGGTGTTGCGATGCAGGAAGCTTGTGAGCATGCTGGACTTGAAGTTCGTATGCAGACTGCTATTAAGATGGAGCAGATTGCAGAGCCTTACATCAACCGTAAAGCTACTCGTCACTTAGAAAAAGGTCGTGTTGTGATTTTCGCAGCTGGAACTGGTAATCCATTCTTTACAACTGATACTGCAGCTACTCTTAGAGCTGTAGAGATTGGTGCTGAGGTGATTATAAAAGCTACTAAAGTTGATGGCGTTTATGATAAAGATCCTGCAAAGTATAGCGATGCAGTGAAGCTTGATACCTTAACGTATGATCAAGCACTAAATGACCACATCAAAGTTATGGATGATACATCTATCGCTTTAGCAAAAGATAATAAACTTCCAATTATCGTATGTGATATGTCTAAAGAGGGAAATCTATTAGACATCTTAAATGGCAATATGAAAAATTGCTCAATAGTTAAATAAAGGAAAGAAATGAAAGTTGAAGAATTAACAGCCAAAATATTAAATGAAAATCCAAGTATGGATAATTATCAGCTAGCAATTGCAGTTGCAAAAAGATGTGATGAGTTAGAAAATGGAGCAACTAGTAAACTAAATATTGATCCAAATAGTATTAAGTCAGCTGATTTAGCACTAATGGAAATAGCTGAAGGCCTTGTTATAGTTAAGGGCTTTGTAGATTTAGAAAAGTAGTAAGCTTTTGCCTCTGAGTCAAGTTGATATAGATAAGGTTAAACATCTTCACGATATTGACTCAGCATCCTCATATCTTTTTTCGCAAATCACCAAAACTCCAGTCTTAGAAAAAGCACTTGCTTACTCTATTGATGCACATCAACACCAGTTCCGTAAAAGTGGTGAGCCCTATATAATTCATCCTATATTAGTAGCTTCTATTGTTTCATCTATTACAGATGATGAATCAATGGCAATAGCAGCACTGCTGCATGATGTTGTTGAAGATACTCAAACAAGTATTGATGAGATAGATGAACTCTTTGGAAAAGATGTTGCTCATTTAGTTGAAGGGTTAACAAAAATAGATAATATAAGAGATGCAGAGTTAATCCCCTCAACTTCAAATGAAAAGCTTGTAGTATCAGCTCTCTCATTCAGAAAGATGCTTTTAGCCAGCATAGAAGATGTGAGAGTTCTTGTTGTAAAACTTTGTGACAGACTGCATAATATGCTTACGCTTGATGCCCTTGCACAACATAAACAGATAAGAATAGCGGAAGAGACACTGGTTGTTTACTCTCCAATTGCTCATCGTCTAGGTATCTCTTTTTTAAAAAACATATTAGAAGATTTAAGTTTCTCATATCTTTTTAAGGAGGAGAAGCATCATATAGATAACTACCTCGATACAAACTACCATGCAATAGAGATGAAGTTAAACGATTTCAAAGAGACCATACATAAACTTTTAGTAACAAATGGTTTTTGTGAAGATGATGTTGAGATACTTTCACGTATAAAACACAGGTACTCTATATACCTTAAGATGCAGAGAAAAGGCGTGAGTATAGATGAGGTTCTTGATCTTTTAGCGGTTAGAATTTTAACTACAGATGCTGTAAAGTGTTACAATATTTTAGGTCTGATTCATCTGCACTTTCAACCACTTAGTTCGCGTTTTAAGGATTATATAGCGGTTGCTAAAGATAATGGATATCAGACTATTCATACAACCGTTTTTTATAATACTGCAATATTTGAGGTTCAGATTAGAACGTATGATATGCATAAAACTGCTGAACTTGGTGTTGCTGCACATTGGAAATATAAGAGTGGCGGAAATAACATAAAACTTGATTGGCTCGATAATCTACAGTATCAAAATGAGTCTGTAGAGGACTTCTATGAGCTTATTAAAAATGATCTATACTCTGAAGATATATCTGTTTTCTCTCCAACTGGTGAAGCTTTTACTCTTCCAAGAGGTGCACTTGTACTTGATTTTGCTTACGCTGTTCATACAGAAGTTGGAAATAAAGCAGAGTCAGCACTGGTAAACAAGACGAAAGCACCACTTTTAAGTGAGCTAAAAAATGGGGATATTGTAAAGGTTGTAACTGCAGATACACTTGTGACGAGATGCTCATGGATTGATGCTGTTAAAACATCTAAAGCGACGACAAACATGCGTTTTAACTGTAATGCGCGCATCAGAGATATAAACGCAAAGTCAAGTGTGAATATTGTTGCTACTGCGATGAGTCTCAAACCATCCCGTATTGAGGATTGGCTCAATGAGCACAACTGTGATGCTCGTTCAAATATACCTTGTGATATAGAGCACTTTAGAAGTGTTATAAATACATACACTACAGAGATTAGTCAAAATAGCAGATTTGGTGGATTTTTATCTCGTCATAGATTTAAGTTAAAGGCTACTGTTATCTCTGGTGTCGAGATATTTAGCACATCGAGTGTAAATGGTGTAGTATTTGACTACTGTTGTCATCCAAAAGCGGGTGATGAGATAATGGCTTTTTTAGATAAAGGTAAAGTACATGTGCACCATAAAATGTGTAAAAGTGCAGCAAAACAGCTAGAGGCGAAAGAGTCTATGGTTTTTGTTAGATGGGAAAAGCAAAATATTCACCACTATAAACTTATAGCCTCTTTGCATAATAAGAAAGGTGCTTTAGCAAACTTTTTAACCTATTTGGCAAAGCAGGAGATAGATATTAGCTCTATTGAACTTGGTAAAGAGAGTAGTGAGCATATTAAACTTTGTGAGCTTGGCTTCGAGTCTAAGCAAGGCGATATTAATGCTCTTCGTGCTAAAATTGACAAAAAAATAAAAGTTGTACAACTTATACGTACAGACGATGCATATAAAAATTAAATACCATAGATAGGATAGATACTTACATGTTACAAGAAGCTTTAAACGAGATTAGCAGAGGGACTGCTGAGATTATTGATATTGAGAGAATTGAGAAGTTATTAAAAGCTTATTTTGATGAGGGAAAAACTTATAATGTAAAGTGTGGTTTTGACCCTACTGCTCCAGACTTACATTTAGGTCATACGGTACTTCTACAAAAGCTTGCAACCTTTCAAAAATATGGTGCAAGAATCCAGTTTCTAATTGGCTCATTTACAGCGACTATTGGTGATCCGACAGGAAAAAGTGCTACGAGAAAAGTTTTAACAAAAGAGGATATTGTAAAAAATATCGCTTCTTATACTACGCAAGCTTTTAAAATCTTAGATGAGAGTAAAACTGACATCGTTTATAACAATGAGTGGCTTGACGACTTAGGTGCTGCAGGGATGTTGCAACTTGCCTCAAACCTGACAGTTGCTCGCATGCTTGAACGTGATGACTTCTCTAAACGCTACGCTACACAAACGCCAATTGCTGTAAGTGAGTTTATGTATCCACTTCTGCAAGGTTATGACAGTGTTCACCTTCTAAGTGATGTAGAGATTGGTGGAACCGACCAGAAATTCAACCTTTTAATGGGAAGACAGCTTCAAAAATCGTATGAAGTGAAAAAACAGCAAGCTGTACTTATGATGCCTATTTTAGAGGGTCTTGACGGTGTGCAGAAGATGAGTAAATCTTTAGGAAACTATATCGGTGTAACTGATGCGCCAAATGATATGTTTGGAAAAGTTTTGAGTGTCTCTGATGAACTGATGTGGAGATACTTTGAACTATTGAGTACAAAGTCATTAGAAGAGATTGCTGAGATACAAAAAGGCGTAGAAGATGGTTCTTTACATCCTAAGAAAGTAAAAGAAGATTTAGCTCTGGAAATAACTACTAGATTTCACGATGAATTTAAAGCTAGAATTGCAAAAGCAGAGTTTGATAAGGTTCATGCAAAAAGCCAAATTCCAACAGATATAGAAGAGTTTAGCTGTGATGGAGAGATTTGGATAGCGCAAGCCTTAGTAGATTGTAACATTGAGCCATCTACTTCTCAAGCTAGAAGAGATATTAAGCAAGGTGGTGTTAAAATAGACCAACAAAAAGTTCAGGATATAAACTTACAACTTTCGAGTGGAGAGTACCTGCTTCAAGTTGGAAAAAGAAAATTTGCAAAATTAAAGGTTAACTAGATGAGTTTTGAGCCATTAAAGATTGGAAAGTATGTTATTGATAAACCTATCGTTCAAGGTGGTATGGGTGTCGGAATTAGTTGGGATCAGTTAGCTGGTAATGTTTCCAAAGAGGGTGGACTTGGTGTTATTAGTGCAGTTGGAACAGGGTACTACAAAAATAAAGAGTATGCTAAAAAACTTGTTGCAGATAGACCACTTAGTGAAGCAAATTTTTACTCAAAAGATGGTTTTGATGCTATCATCAAAAGTGCAAGAGAGATAGCGGGAGATAAGCCATTAGCGGCAAATATCCTCTATGCCATCAATGATTATGGTCGTGTTGTTCGTGATGCTTGTGAGTCTGGTATAGATATTATCATTACCGGTGCAGGTCTTCCAACGAATATGCCAGAGTTTACTGAGGGTTATCCTGATGTAGCACTTGTGCCTATTGTTTCATCTGCTAAAGCTCTTAAGATTATTTGTAAACGTTGGAAAAAGCGCTACGACAGAGTTCCTGATGCTGTAGTAGTTGAGGGTCCTAAGAGTGGTGGACACCAAGGTTTTACTTATGAGCAGTGTAAAATGGAAGAGAACCAGTTAGAAAACATTGTTGCTCCAGTTGTTGAAGAGGCTGCAAATTGGGGAGATATTCCTGTAATTGCTGCTGGTGGAGTTTGGGATAAAACTGATATCGAAGATATGATGAGTCGTGGAGCACGTGGTGTTCAGATGGGTACGCGTTTTATCGGTACTCACGAATGTGATGCACATGAAAACATGAAAAAAGTACTTATAAACGCTAAAGAAGAGGATATCCAGTTAATGAGTTCTCCGGTTGGTTATCCAGCTCAAGGTGTTGTGACAAATCTTACTCATATGGTTGAAAAACGCGAAGGTCCAGCTATCAAATGTATCTCTAACTGTGTGGCACCTTGTAACCGTGGAGAGGAAGCGAAAGTAGTTGGTTTTTGTATAGCTGACAGACTGAGTGATGCTTATGAGGGCAACTTGGAAACAGGTCTTTTCTTCTCAGGTACAAATGGCTACAGACTAGATAAAATTATCTCGGTAAAAGAGTTACTTACAAAATTAACGCAAGGCGAATAACTACTCAATGATTCGCTCCTTTTTAGTTCTGCTTGCGTTTACTGTCTCTATCTTTGCTCTAAGTGACAGCGAGACTCTCAAAAGAGCCGATGGCTTTATGAAGACTTCAAATAAAAGTAATCAATTTCGTGCCTATAATGACTACAAAAATCTCTATCTTCGTGCTCTTATGAATGAAGATGATAAACTCAGAATAAGTGCGCTCAAGGGTATAGTTAGTAGCGGCAGAAAGCTTCACATAGATGTATCACAGTACTCTAAAGAGCTCATGAAAGCAAAACCTGTGACCTCTTATAAAGCTCCAAAACCAAAAGATATCCCAAAGTCTGCAAGTAAGAAAAAAATCAAAATTAAATCTTCACATAAATTAAAATCTGTAAGATGGAAAAGTGGTAGACTCGTTTTGAAGTTTGATAAAAAGTTAAAAACTAATCAGATAAACTACTTTACACTCTATGACCCAAAAAAGAAAAGATATAGATATGTATTTGATATACATGCCTCTATGCTAACTAAGTCTCAAAATTTAAGAAAAGATAAAATAGATAGAATAAAACTAGCACAATACAACTCAAATACACTGCGTTTAGTTATAGAAAACTCAAGTAAGCTAAGCGTAAGATATAAGATAGAGCACTCTCATCTCTCTATAAATATCAAAAATATTGCGAGTAGTGTATCAAAAGCCACACCTGCTTATAAAAAATCTTCGCCAAAACGTTTAGATAGAAACAAGATTATAGTTATAGACCCGGGTCATGGTGGAAAAGATCCTGGTGCCGTTGGATATAGAAAATATAGAGAAAAAATCGTTGTTTTTCAAATAGCTGATGAGTTACGAAAAATCTTAAAAGCACGTGGATATAAAGTGTATATCACAAGAAGTAAAGACAGGTTTGTCAAGCTGAGTAACAGAACAAAGTTCGCAAATAGAAAAAACGCAGATATATTTGTCAGTATTCATGCAAACGCAGTTGGTAAAAAACATGCTAAAAAAGTACATGGAATTGAGACCTATTTTTTAAATAGATCGCGTTCAGCAAGAGCAAAAAAAGTGGCTGCTATTGAGAACTCTGCTGATATGAGTGATATGAACTTTTACGGGAAGAAGAGCTTTTTAAACACTCTAAGTTCTCATAATATTGTAGCATCAAATAAGCTTGCTATTGATCTGCAGCGTGGAATGCTTGGCTCTTTAAATAAGAAGTATAAAAATGTAAAAGATGGTGGAGTAAGAGAGGGTCCATTTTGGGTACTCGTAGGGGCTCAAATGCCATCAGTATTAGTGGAAGTTGGTTTTTTAACTCATCCTAGAGAAGCCAAAAGACTTGTAAATAGGAAGTATCAAAACACTCTTGCTAAGGGTTTAGCTGATGGAGTGGAGAGATACTTTTTAAACAATTAAAGCCTTAGGCTTTAATCTTCTTGCTTATACTCTAAAACACCAGCTCTAGACTCTTTATCACTTATAAGTGACTCTATCTGATGTCTGACTTTATCATAACGGAACTGCTCTTTAAATCCCATTATTCTTCCACCGGCTGCGTTTGGATGTCCACCGCCATTTGCCCACTCTTTAGAGATCTGAGCAACACTGACTTGATTGTTAGCTCTGAGGCTCATAGTTCCACGGTAACTCACATCAACGATGAAGTCATACTCTGGGTAAGCAAGTAGAAAACCATTCCCTACTATTGAAGTATTTCCTACTCCGTAGCTTAGATATCCGCGGTAACCTTTATAGTAGATAGTGTGTGTGTTGCGTTTGTTTCCTAAAAGCTTTACTACATACTTTGTTGCTAAGTTATCAAGAGTGTTGTCTCTCTCTTCTCTAAAGAAATCTTTTTTGATTGCGTGAATTTTTTCATCTAGTAAAATTGGCGCATTATCTTCATCTAAAAATTTTGTAGCTTCTAGTAGAAGTGAGAGTTTATAGTTTGAATCTTCATTTGCAAACATTACACGGTTAAGTTCTCTAGTCTCTGTCACAAGTCTCATACAAACCTTTCCGTACTCAAAGTTTGCTACCTCTTCTTGTTTCCAGAGGTCAACTGCGTTTACTACATTTACATACTTTTCCATCCAAGTCGGCTCATCAAAGTCAAAGTGCTCTTTTACATAGTCATATGTGATTTTAGTAGCACATCTAGATTCATCAAGATAGTACCAATCATGCTTCTTCGCGCTCTCAGCTCCACTTCCGTGGTGGTCAAGCAGAGTAATAGTTGTCTTTTTATTTGATGATTTATTCATCTTAGCAACTTCATTAGTGAGCCATCTAGACTCATCTGCTGTCAGATTCAGGTCAGTTATTAAGATAGTAGCATCTTGATTTGCTTTTTTAATGTTTTCTAAAATTAAGTCAAGTTTAGACTTAACCTCTGCTCCGTAGTTAGCGTTATAGTTTGTAATATTGTACGGAGTGTATTTCATAACTAACTGACAGCTATAACCGTCTAAATCTATGTGTGATAAGTGGTGAATGTTCATTTTATACCTTATTTAAAATTGTTTGACACTAGTTTATTGCTGAGAAGTGCCCTCTATTGAGATGGAACCCATTACTTCAAAAGTAGCACTTGAGTCTATCTCTGCATGGGAAAGTACTATAACATCAAGTGAGAAACGCTCGAAGATCTCTGCAACTCCTCGTCTAAGACCTGGATCTACTATGATTATGACTGGTGATACACCTTTTTGTAGTATCTCAGCTGCCTTTGTACTTGTTGCTTGAATAAGTGCGTTTATCTCGCCAACATTAAGCATTAAGTTTCTGGTGCCATCTTGTTCTTGTGACTTCTCTAACATTAACTGCTCACTCGCAGTGTCAAAAGTCAGAAGTCTAATAACCTTATCTTCTCCCGAATACATTTGAGTAATAATACGAGAGAGTTTTGCTCTAACTTGTTCAGTAATCAGATCTACATTTTTAGTAAACTCAGCAATATCAGCAATAGTCTCTAAAATCGTAAGCATATCTTTGAGTGGTATTCTCTCATGCAGTAGAGCTTTGAGAACTCTCTGAATAAGACCGATACTTGCAACTTTTTGTACATCATCAATAATAACAGGAAAGTCTGTTTTAATCTTATCAACAAGAGTTTGAACCTCTTGACGAGTAAGCAGATCCTCTGCGTTTCGTTTGATGAGCTCACTCATGTGAGTAGAGATTACTGTCGCAGGATCAACAACTGTATAACCGTTTATAATCGCATCCTCTTTTTGATCAGGCGATATCCAAAGGGCATCAAGTCCAAAAGCGGGCTCTTTTGTAGATTCACCACTTATCTCTCCTGTTGCCATTCCGCTATCCATAGCGAGAAATTTCTCGGGCATAATATCACCCTCGCCAATAGAGACACCCTTTAGTAAAATTTGGTACTGTTGTGGTTGTAGGTGTAGGTTGTCACGAATACGAACCTGTGGCATTAAAAATCCAAAGTCACTCGCTATCTTACGTCTCATAGAACGAATACGCTCTAGTAAATCTCCACCCTGATTAGCATCGGCTAGTCGGATGAGTTGATAACCCAAGGTAAGTTCAAGCATCTCAACTTTTAGAATATCTTCTAAGGCACTCTCTTCCTCTTTGGCTATCTCTTCATTTGTCTTTTTAGGCTTGATTGCATCTTTCTCTTCTTGCATCTGCTGAGCAGATTTATTTCCAACCATCTTTCCTACATCGAGTATGTTAAGTTCACCTTTATCATACTTATAGACAGACCAGCCTAGAAGTGCAAAAAGAAGTCCTACAAGTCCCATTGAAGCAGTTGGAAGACCAGGGACAAGAGCAAATAAAATCATGATAAATCCAACAATCATCATAATCTTTGCGTTTCCCATCATCTGGTTAAGAGTTCCCTCTGCAAAGTTGTCTCCATCACTAGATGAACGAGTTATCATAATACCAGTTGCAGTAGAGATTATAAGTGCAGGTATCTGCCCAACAAGTCCATCACCAATGGTAAGAAGTGTAAATGTTGAAGCACTATCTCCAACTGTCATATCGTGTTGAAAAACACCGATTAAGAATCCACCGATGATATTTATGAGTGTGATTACAATACCCGCAACGGCATCACCCTTAACAAACTTACTTGACCCATCCATGGCTCCGTAAAAGTTTGCATCTTGTAGTATCTCTGCACGTCTTGCTTTAGCTTGGGCATCATCAATCAGACCTGCGTTTAGGTCGGCGTCAACTGCCATCTGTTTACCGGGCATAGAGTCAAGTACGAAACGCGCAGCAACCTCTGCAACTCTTGTAGAACCTTTTGTAATAACCATAAAGTTAATAAGAACGAGGATAGCAAATACTATAATACCGATTACATAGTTACCACCAACAACAAAGTCTCCAAAACTGGTGATAATACTACTAACATTCTCTTCACCCTCATGTCCATGACTCAAAATCATTCTAGTTGTGGCAATGTTTAAAGAGAGTCTAAAGAGTGTTAAAATTAGAATTAAAGTAGGAAAAGTTGTTAAGTCGGTTGGCTTTGGAACATAAAGTGAAATTAGAAGTATCAAAACAGCAAAAGCCATAGATATAGTTAAAAGTACATCTAGCATAGCAGATGGGAGTGGTACTATGATAATAGCTAATATAGCCATTACAAAGAGAACAACACTTAAATCTTTTTGTCCTAAAAGGAAGTTTAAAGATGTACCAACTTGTTGTTTAAAGGTAAGTTTTTTTGCCAAACTAGATAATCTCTCTATAGCTTGCTGCGTTTATGTTTAACATCTACTTTAGTCTTCTTCTAAAATATCGGCTAAGGTTAAGTCAGCTAAGAAAGAGTCTATTTTTCCCTGTAGTCTATTCAAAAAAGGCCAAACAGAACATATATGTGCTCTCTCTGAGGGGCAGTCATTTACAGAAGAGGCGCAGTCAAAAACAGCAGGAGCTTTTCCTTCAACAGAAGAGAGGAGTTCTAACATATTTATGTCTTTAGGCTCTTGGGCTAAAACAAAGCCGCCATTTACACCTTTGTATGATTTTAATATACCATTTTTAGCCATCGCCTGAAGTACTTTTGCTAAGAAGCTTTTTGATATGGCTAGTTTGATAGATAGTGTTTCGGCATCTTGAGGTGAATTGGCTTTTGATAATAGTATAAGAGACAATATTGCGTATTCACTAGCACGTGTTATTAACATGGTTTTACTTTCTATTTATTTTTAAAGTAGATTATATCTAAAGAAGTTAAAATCTGTATTATCCAAATTTATAAATGATGAGTTATATACAATCAAGATTAATTTAGCTATAATCCCACTTCAACTTTGCATATTGATATGTAAATGTTAGATTATTATACCAATCAGGAGGCTATTATGGCTTTAGATCAGGCTAAAAAACAAGAAATAGTTGCAAAATACGGTCGTACAGAAAATGATACAGGTTCAAGTGAAGTTCAAGTTGCACTTTTAACTGCAAGAATTGCTGAGTTAACAGAACACCTAAAAGTATTCAAAAAAGATCATGCATCAAGACTAGGTTTATTAAAACTAGTTGGTCAAAGAAAAAGACTAATGAAGTATTTCAAAAGAACTAACAAAGATGCTTACAATAAATTAGTATCTGACTTAGATATCAGAGATAACATCTAGTTCTAGACAACTTTCTTAACTTTAAACATCCTAGCTGATAGGATGTTTAACCCCTCCTTATAAAAATTTTAAGCTCTAATTATACTTTTCTGAAGTAAAATCCATCTATAAACGTAATACAAAGGATTTAGCTATCTATAAAGAAGTTCCAATACATCAACTCCTTACAGAAGAACCATTTTACTTAGATTTATATATGGGATACTCTGATGAGAAGAAGGTACTCTTTAGTACTTCAGGACATACTTTTACTACTAAAAAGAGAGATGAGCTTTTAGAGAGTGGAAATGAGTCTCTATTCATAACAAAAGATGATTATAGTAAGATGAAAGAGTACAGAGCTGAAAATATTGAAGAGTTACTCAAAAACCCTAATTTAACATCTGATGATAGAGCAGAGTTACTTTATGAGTCTGTTAGTGATCAGATGTACAACATGTTTGAGAGGTGTATAGATCAAAAATCTGTACATAAGGCTAAGAAGTATGTGCAGTTAATAGTACAAGAGATAATTACAAATAGAATGCACTCTGAAGCTCTTTTACGTCTCACCTCTCATGACTTTACAACACATTCACACTCGGTAAATGTATCTATGTACGCAATAGCCCTTGGTAAAGAGTTGGGACTCTCTGAAACAGAGATGATGCAAGTCGGTACAGGTGCTCTACTTCATGATCTTGGTAAGTCGAAAATATCTTCTAAGATAATCAATAAACCCGGAAAACTTACAATAGAAGAGTTTCAAGAGATGAAGAAACATCCTCGTCTTGGGTATGAGATACTCAAAGAGATGGGGGAAACAGATGAACTTATTCTTCAAATTGTAAAAGGTCATCATGAAAAGCTTGATGGTAGTGGATATGGAGAGGGACTTACAAAAGATTTAATCAAAATAGAGACACAAGTCGTGACTATTGCTGATATTTTTGATGCATTAACGACTAATCGTTCATATAAGAGGGCTACTCCATACTTTACTTCTTTTAAAACAATGAAAGTTCTGATGAAAGAACAGATTAATATGGAGTATCTTGATAGGCTTATTAAAATGATGGGAAGAGTATAGTAGAGTTTAAAGAAAAATCTCTATAGCTCTGGCTAAATCCTCTTTTGTATCAATCCCAAAACCAGTTGATGCAACTTTTAACATAGTAATCTTTTTTTGATGATGAATAGCACGTAGTTGCTCTAGCCCTTCGATATCTTCTATCGGTGCATCGTCTAAGTTGCAGAACTCTTTTAAACTCTTTTTCGAAAACCCATAAATCCCAATATGTCCAAAATAGTTAGCTCTTCCACTTCTGTTGTATGGGATAAGTGAGCGTGAGAAGTAGATAGCATTGTTATCAGAGTCAAGCACTACTTTGACAAGGTTTGGATCCTCTGCTGACTCTGCGTTTATAGCGTTATAGCAACTTCCCATTATGAAAGGCTCATTTTTGCCTTGTGACTCTTTAAGCTTTTTTATCAAAGACTCTACAACTTCGGGTTCTATAAAAGGTTCATCCGCCTGAACGTTGATGATAATCTCATCATCATCAAGATTTAAGATAGTTGCACATTCGTGAATTCTGTCTGTTCCACTTTTGTGAGTTGTCGATGTAAGCATGGCTTCTACACCATACTCTTTACAAATAGCTATAATCTTTTCATCATCAGCAGCAACCACAACTCTGTCTAAATGCTCAACTGCTTTAGCAGTTCTGACAACCATAGGCAGACCGCCAATATCTGCGATAACTTTTTGTGGAAACCTTGTTGATGCTAAACGTGCAGGGATAATAATCATACTTTAATGCCTTTGAGATATAATGTCAAAATTATATCGAAAAGGTGTTTGATGTTACTTTACCAACCAGAATCGGGTTACTGTTACAACAGCGATTCTGTTTTTCTTTATGATTTTATAGACTCATTTAATCCTAAGGGAAAAGTACTTGATGTTGGTGCTGGTTGTGGAGTTGTTGGCCTTTTAGTTGCGCGTGACAATAAAAAAGTGGAGTTAGAAGCTGTTGAGAAACAGGCTGCGTTTGTGCACTATGCCACTACAAACGCAAGAGTCAATAAAATAGATTACAAGATGCATGAAGGGAGTTTTCTCGACTTAAGTGAAGAGAGTAAGTATGATTATATTATCTCTAACCCTCCCTTTTACCCAGAGGGTGTACAAAAGAGTGAAAATGAGATGCTGCGAAACGCAAGATACAATATAAACCTCCCTTTAGCGGATTTCTTTAAAAAGGTCTCACGTCTACTCAAACCACACTCTCACTTTATCTTCTGTTATGACCCTACTGCGTTTGGACTTATCTGCTCTGAGCTTGACAAAGTAAAGATGAGAGTAGTTGATGTGCAGTTTGTCCACTCTAAAGTAGATAGAGCCGCTTCACTTGTTATGGTTCATGCTAGAAATGGTTCAAAGTCTATGATGAAAGTCTGGCCTCCATTTATTAGTTTTGAAGCAAATAAGCCATCCCCGCAGGCAAAAGATATCTATAAAAAAGCACAAACGCAGAGTATCAAATGTCAAATATGATGAGAAAAGATTCATTTCCTTATGCTTTTGATAGCTCTGCTTGTGAGAGTTGTGAAGGTCGATGTTGTACGGGTGAGAGTGGCTATATATATGTAAACAAAACTGAGATAATTGCTATAGCTGAGCTGTTAAATCTTGATATTAAGGATTTTGCAGTAAAATATCTCTTTAAAAAAGGGTATAAGTACTCTATTAAAGAGATAAAGCACAATGATTCTCATGAGTGTATCTTTTACGATAGAGAGAGTAATGGGTGCAAAATATACGATGCACGACCGACTCAGTGTAAAACCTTCCCATTTTGGGATTACTATAAATCAAGAGTTGATGAGCTAAAAGAAGAGTGTCCAGGAATCATAGATGAATAAAGTTTTTTTAAACCTACTATTAGCACTACTTCCCCTTTTGCTACTCTCCTGTGCTGAGCCTAAGCCTGAGCTTCATACTCTCAAAGCACATGAAAAGGCTTTTGAAGAGGAGGATGCTTATGTTCTTTTTGCGCTTCGAGCTGAGCAGATAAATGAGAACAAAGCAGCATCTTCTATCTTTAACACTCTCTATGAAAAATCAGATAAAAAAGAGTACCTCTATCGTTCACTAGAAAATGAGATTATTGCTAAAGAGTATGAAAAAGCTATAGAGAAAGTAGATGAAATTTCTCAAGGTAAAATAGATGACTATATTTTAGTAAGAGTAAAAGTTGTTGCTCTTATGGAGCTAGGAGAGTTAGAAGAGGCGAGAGTTTTAGCAGTAAGTTTAGTTGAAGAGTCAAACGCAGTGAGTGACTATCTACTTGTAAGTGATATTTACATAAAAGAAAAAGAGTATGACTCAGCTCTAAAGTACCTTGAGGGTGCATATATAAAAAACTATAATGAAAAAATTCTAGATAAAATGTCGATCCTACTTTATGTCAACCTAAATAGAAAAAAAGATGCTATTGCTCAGTTAGAGACGCACACGAGAGTGCATGGGTGCTCTAAACCTATATGTCATAGATTAATAGGTTTTTACTCAAATGAGAACAATGTAGAGGGGCTTCTCTCTGTTTATCGTAGACTCTACTCTGTTTATAAAGATGAGGAGATAGCTAAAAAGATTATACAGATTTATAGTTATAAAAAAGAGTATATCCATCTGATGAATTTTTTAGAAGAGTCTAAGGCTGATGATAAAGCACTTTTTGAACTTTACGCTTTTACAAAAAACTATAAAAAAGCGTTTCTTTTAGCAGATGAAATATACGCTAAAAGTGGTGATGTTAACTATTTAGGTCAAAGTGCTATTTATGAGTATGAGAGTGCAAAAAATAAAGATGACAAGTCTATGCTTAAGAGTGTTGTAGAGAAACTTGAAAAAACTGTTCAGGTAGACTCTAATCCTCTCTACTTGAATTATCTAGGCTATGTTATGATAGACCATGATTTAGATGTAAACAGAGGTATGAAATATATACAAAAAGTTTTACTTGTTAAGCCAAACTCATCTTTCTATCTCGACTCTTTGGCGTGGGGACACTATAAGCTCGGTGAGTGTCAAAAGGCAAAAGAGATTATGAACAGGGTTGTGACACTAGATGGTGGTGATGACCCTGAAGTTACAAAGCATATAAAAGCGATAGATAAGTGTATAAAAAATAAAAAAGGTAAGAAATAGAGATGATTTTAGATGATATTATAAAGAAGACAAAAGAGGATTTAGTAAAGAGAGAAAAAGAGTTTTCACTTGACTGGCTAGGTCGTTCACTTGCGTTTAATGCTAGAGTTCCAAGAGATGTTATTCCATACTTAAAGGCAACAGAGGAAGATCCGTACAGAATCATTTCGGAGGTTAAAAAAGCATCTCCATCAAAGGGTGTTATCCGTGAAGATTTTGACCCATTGGCGATAGCCCAAGCTTATGAGAGAGGTGGAGCGAGTGCGATATCAATACTTACAGAACCACACTTTTTTCAAGGCTCACTTGATTACTTAGGTGGGATTAGAAGATACGTTGGCATTCCTCTTTTGAGAAAAGATTTTATTGTATCAAAGTATCAGATTTTAGAAGCGACAGTTCACGGTGCAGATTTTATTCTTTTAATTGCAGCAGCACTCTCTAAGGCTGAGTTAAAAGATCTACTGGCATATACAAGACACTTAGGAATGGAGGCTTTAGTTGAGGTTCACGATAAGTCTGATTTAACAAAAGCTATCTATGCGGGTAGTGATATCATCGGGATTAACCATAGAAACCTACAGACTTTTGAGATGAATATGAACCTCTCTTACGAGTTGATTCCATTGATTCCAAATGGCAAAATTATTGTTGCAGAGAGTGGAATTTATGAGCATGGTCAACTTGAAGACTTATCTAAGGCTGGTGTTGATGCGTTTTTAGTGGGTGAGTCTTTGATGAGAACTGATAACGAGGAAGAAGCTTTAAGAAAGTTAAAAAATGGATAGGAGATAGTAATGAATAAAGTAATACTTATAGCAATGGTGTCAATAGGATTAATGTTTAGTGCCTGTACTCAAGAGACACAAAATAAACTCGGTCGTAGTATTCAAAACTGGACAGGAACAAATGGTGTTTTAGATATCTACATGGGTGAAAAACTTGTAAAAAGATTTATAAAGATTGATAAACTCTCAACCGCAGAAGCTACACAAGGAAACGCACCTAGAACATATCGTTATGGATATGGGTATCTAGATTTGAACCAAAACTACAAAGTAGATAATGGTGAGAAAAAGCTCTACTTTGAGATAAGTGACTACGCAACTTCATATATCTTCTATGATAACCCGGGACAATAAAACGTGGATGTAATAGAACTTTTTAAATTTTTTATAAAATCAAAAAGTGAAACACCAGATGATGGTGGACTACTAGATTTTATAGAGAACTATTTACCAGACTTTGAAGCGATTCGTATTGATGTAGAAGATGTGAAAAATCTCTTCATATATAAAAAGTTTGGAGAGGGAGATCATCTCTGTTTTGCAGGTCACGTAGATGTGGTTCCTGCAGGAAGGGGATGGGACAGAGATCCATATGATGCAGTAGAAAAAGACGGTTTCATCTATGGTCGTGGTGCTCAAGATATGAAGAGCGGTTTAGCTGCGTTTACACAAGCTCTAAAAGATACAACTGCGTTTAATGGAACACTGTCACTTTTACTCACTTCAGATGAAGAGGGCGAAGCGACTTACGGGACTATAAAAGTTTTAGAGTATCTCAAAGAGAAAAATATGCTTCCTGATTCTGTAGTTGTTGCAGAACCAACGTGTGAAGATGATTTTGGAGATGCTATAAAGGTAGGGCGACGTGGTTCTATTAATGGTTACCTAACTGTAAAAGGTAAACAGGGTCACGCTGCATATCCTGAGAAAGCTATAAACCCTATACATAACTTATCAAAAGTTTTAGGCAATATGGCAGGAGTAGATATTGACAATGGGGATGAATTTTTCTCTCCAAGTAAGTTTGTTGTTACTGATATACGCTCAGGAATGGAAGTGACAAATGTAACTCCAAATGAGCTCAAGATGATGTTTAATGTAAGAAACACAACCATTACAACTCAAAAAGAGGTGACTGCGTTTGTGGCGAAACATCTCGATGGATTAGATTATGAGCTGCGTTTAACTCAGGGCTCTTATCCGTTTCAAACAGACCCTCACGCAAAAGTTGTTGAAACTATAGATAGAGCAATAGAAAAAGTCACAGGTATAAAACCAAAACACTCAACTGCCGGTGGAACATCAGATGCAAGATTTGTTGCACAGTTTGGTATAAAGGTAATAGAATTCGGTGTTAAGAATGACACTATACACTCTATTAACGAGAGAACGACAGTTAAAGAAGTTCAAGATTTACACAGAGTTTTTAAAACTTTAATTGATATTTGGGAATAGGGGAGAGTATGAGATATTTAATTTCAATGATTTTTTTAACTACACTACTTTTTAGTGCAGACTTAGCGTGGCCTAGTGACTATAAAGAGGCTTTAGTAAAAGCGAAAAAAGAGAATAAACTGATTTATGTCTTTATAACGTCTGATAGTTGTCAGTGGTGTAGAAAATTTGAAAGAACAACACTGCAAGATAAAGGGGTGCAAAAAAGGCTGGCAAAAGAGTATGTATCGATTCACCTATCACGAGACCGTCATTCAATACCGGAGTTTATCCAAACATCTCCTGTACCAAGACACTATTTTTTAGATCAAAATGGTACAGTTCTTTATAATACAATAGGGCATAGAAATGTTGAACTATTTGACTCGTTTATGAATAATGCTCAAGAGAAACTAGAAAAAAATAAAAATTAAGGAAAAAAATGAAATTTGTACAAACGCAGAAGGCTCCATCAGCTATAGGTCCATACTCTCAAGCAGTTGTTGCTAATGGTATGGTTTACACTTCAGGACAGATTGCATTGACACCAGAGGGTGTAATGCTTGAAAATGATGTGGTAATACAGACTAAACAGGTACTAAAAAATTTAAAAGCTGTTTTAGAAGAAGCGGGTAGTTCAATGGATAAAGTAGTAAAAACTACAATTTTTATAGATTCTATGGATGATTTTACGACTATAAATGAGATTTATGAAGAGGCTTTTGGCTCTCATAAACCAGCTCGAGCAACTGTTGCTGTTAAAACTCTTCCCAAAAATGCTCTTGTTGAGATAGATGCAGTAGCACTACTGAAGTAATTAAACAAAACTTAAAGCTTAGTTGGGTATAATTCCGCACTTTTTAGTGGAAGTATAGTCCGCTATTTTAAGATTTAAGGAATATTATGTACGCAATTATTAAAAATGGTGGTAAGCAGTATAAAGTTCAAGAGGGTGATGAGTTATCACTAGACAAAATGTCACTTGAAGCTGGTGCCGTTGTAGAGATGAAAGAAGTTTTAGCAGTTAACGCTGGTGAGCTTAAAATGGGAGCTCCTTTTGTTGAAGGCGCTGTTGTAACTGCTGAAGTTATCAGAGAAGGCCGTGATAGAAAAGTTGTAATTTTCAAAAAACGTCGTCGTAAAGATAGTAAAGTTAAACGTGGTTTCAGAAGAGACTTCACTCGTGTTCGTATCACGAAAATAGCTGCATAAGCTAAACAAACAAGGAGCATAGTATGGCACATAAGAAAGGTCAAGGTAGTACACAGAATAATCGTGACTCGGCTGGTAGAAGACTTGGTGTTAAGAAATACGGTGGAGAAGCTGTAATTCCTGGTAACATTATCATTCGTCAACGTGGAACTAAAGTTCACCCAGGTAAAAATGTAGGAATGGGAAAAGACCATACTATATTTGCACTAGTTGAAGGTACTGTTGTATTTGAGCGAAAAGACAAAAAACGTCAACAAGTTTCAATCGTACCTGCTGCATAATTCTACAAACTTGAGCTTTTGTGCTCAGGTTTTCTCCTCGTTCCCATCGTCCCCGATGGGAATGCATATATCATTAACTTAACTTATGCATTCCCAAGCTGGAGCTCGGGAACGAGAATCACAATTTAGTAAAAATTTTCAATCAATAAGGAAAGACAATGTTCACAGATAGTGTCGAATTAACAGTTTCATCGGGTAAAGGTGGACAAGGATGTGTTGCATTTCGTCGTGAAAAGTTTGTACTAAACGGTGGTCCAAATGGTGGAGATGGTGGAAAGGGTGGTGACATCTACTTTAGATGTGATAACAACACACATACACTCTCTCACTTTCAAAGAAGAATGCATATAAAAGCTGATAAAGGGATGCCAGGTGAAGGCTCTCGTATGAGTGGAAAATCGGGATCTAAAAAAGTTATTATTGTTCCTCCTGGAACGCAGATTATCGATCAAGAGAGCGGTGAAATTCTTTTTGACATGGTGAAAGATGGACAAGAAGAGAAGTTTTTGCAAGGCGGAAAAGGTGGACTTGGAAATACTCACTTTAAATCTCCTACAAACCAGAGACCTACATATGCACAACCTGGTGAAAAGGGTGAGACTAGAGAGATAAAACTAGATCTAAAGCTAATAGCAGATATCGGTCTTGTTGGTTTTCCAAATGTTGGTAAATCAACTCTTATTTCAACTGTATCAAACGCAAGACCAGAGATAGCAAACTATGAGTTTACAACACTTACTCCAAAGCTTGGACAAGTAAATATTGGTGATTTTGAGTCATTTGTAATGGCTGATATTCCAGGTATTATTGGTGGAGCTCATGAGGGTAAAGGTCTTGGAATAGAGTTTTTAAGACATATTGAAAGAACTAAGACTCTTTTATACATGGTAGATTTAGCCTCTTATAGAGATTTAAAAGAGCAAATAGAAGTATTAAAAGATGAGATTTCATCATTCTCTCAAAAATTAGGTGAGAGTAATTATGCCATCGCACTTACTCGTGTTGATATTGTTCCTCCTGAAGAGCTTCAAGAGTTAGTTCTTGGCTTTTTAGAACTGTTAGGTCTTGATGCAAACAGAGGTAGTGAGTTTGACTTTGACAGTGAGATTCCTTACTATATTCAAGATACTCCTGATGACACATTAGG
>JAYEMB010000205.1:0-5105 GCA_034717855.1 Campylobacterota bacterium | reverse complement strand
TAAAAGCTGCAAACCACCTTTTAAACTCAAACATAGATATGTTTTTGGCTAGTGGATTTGACTTGAGTGATGTGAAAAGCTATATGTTGAATAATAAGCATATAGGTGGAACACTTTTTACAAAGGCTAAATAAATGCGCATTATATTTATGGGTACACCTGATTACGCAAAAGTAATTTTAGACAGACTTATTCAAACAGCTGATATAAATGTAGTAGCTGTATATACACAACCGGATAAACCCGTTGGAAGAAAAAAAGTTCTGACTCCGCCTGAAGTGAAAACATTAGCTCAAGAGAATTCAATAGAAGTCTATCAACCTACTAGACTTCGTGATGAAGAGACTGTAAAAGAACTCTTAAAATTAAAGTGTGACTATATAGTAGTTGCTGCTTATGGGCAGATACTTCCGCGTGAGATACTGGACCATGCTCCATGTATAAATCTTCACGCTTCTATTCTACCTCAGTACAGAGGTGCTAGTCCAATTCAGCAAACGCTACTTAATGGTGACAAGCAAACAGGCGTAACAGCTATGCTTATGGAAGAGGGACTTGACACAGGTGATATACTAAAAATAGAGACTATAGAAGTAGCTGATGATGAGATGGTAGAGTCTCTTTTTAACAGGCTTACAGACGTGGCAGCAGATTTAACTGTGGATGTTTTAGAGAACTACTCTTCATATAAAGCAGTGCCGCAAGATGATGAAGTGTCAACTCACTGCTCTAAAATAACTAAAGCAGATGGCGAAGTTGCGTTTACAAACGCAGTGACACTTTATAATAAGTATCGTGCCTTTACTCCTTGGCCAGGAATATATCTGAGTTCTGGATTAAAACTCAAAAAGATATCTTTAGAAGAGAAGAGGAACTTAAACGCAATGGGCAAAATTTTAAAGATTGATTCTGATAGTATTGTAGTTGGATGCTCTGAGGGAAGTGTTAGAATTTTTAGTGTTCAAGCACCATCTAAAAAAGAGGTCGATATCCTTTCATATATAAATGGTAAAAGACTAGCTCTTGCAGATACGTTATCTTGAGAGTGTAAACTCCACCCAGATACATTTAAAAGAGCTATTACTTAAGAAAAAAGTTAAGCCTCCCTATGCAGTTGTTACCAACTCTCAAACAGATGGCATAGGAAGTAGAGATAATTCATGGATCGAGATGGATGGAAATCTTTACTTATCATTTGCATTAGAGTTAAAAGAGCTTCCAAATGATTTGAAACTAGAATCGGCTTCTATATATTTTGCATTTTTACTGCAAGATGTATTAAATAATTTAAATTCGTCACTCTGGTTAAAGTGGCCAAATGATTTTTATATTGGTGATTCAAAACTTGGTGGTATGATTACAAATATTGTAGATAATGTCCTTATTTGTGGAGTTGGGTTAAATTTAGTGAATTCACCAAAGGGATTTACAGCTTTAGATATAGAAATATCAAGAGAAGAATTATTAGAAAAATATTTTGAAAATATTGAAAAAAAGCTTTCATGGAAGCAAGTTTTTAGTAAATATAAGTTAGAATTTTATCGTAATCAAAAGTTTTTTACACACAATCAGAATTTAAAAATTTCATTATCTGAAGCAGAGCTACAGAGCGATGGTTCAATTATGATCAATAACGAGAGGATATACAGTTTAAGATGAGTGAAGTAATAGTAATTGCAAATCAGAAGGGTGGTGTTGGTAAGACAACTACTGCCGTAAACTTAGCAGCATCACTGGCAGTAGCTGAGAAAAAAGTACTTCTAATAGACTCCGATCCTCAAGCAAACGCAACTACATCTTTGGGTTTTCACAGAAATGATTATGAGTTTAACATATATCACGTGCTAATAGGTACTAAAAAACTCAAAGATATCATCTTAAAATCAGACCTGCCGACTCTTCACTTGGCTCCATCAAATATAGGTCTTGTAGGTATAGAAAAAGAGTACTATGATGCGGACAATGCAAAAGGTCGTGAGTTAGTATTAAAAAAAGCAATTTCAAATGTTTTAAAAGATTATGACTACATTATAATAGATTCACCACCAGCTCTTGGACCAATGACAATAAACGCACTCTCAGCTTCAAACTCTGTACTTATTCCTATTCAGTGTGAATTTTTTGCACTTGAAGGTCTAGCGCAACTTTTAAATACAGTCAAACTAGTGAGAAAATCAATCAATCCAAAACTGACTATTAAAGGTTTTGTCCCAACAATGTTTTCTTCTCAAAATAACCTTTCAAAACAGGTTTTTGCTGATTTAAGACAACACTTTAAAGGTAAACTTTTTAAAGACTCAAAAGATAAATACATAGTAGTCCCTAGAAATGTAAAATTGGCAGAGTCTCCATCTTTTGGAAAACCAGCCATTTTGTATGATGTAAAGTCTAGTGGTTCGATTGCATATCAAAATTTAGCACAAGCGATTATGAAATAATGAAAGCACAAAAGTTAGGAAGAGGGCTTGATGCCCTTTTAGGTGAAATGGATGAGGCTTATGAAAATGAGGGCTCTCAAAAAGATAGCGTTATTGAGATTTCTCTAAAAGATATAAGACCCAATCCCTACCAACCAAGAAAATCATTTAATGAAGAGGCTCTAGTAGAGCTCTCAGAATCTATAAAAAATGATGGACTACTTCAGCCAATAGTAGTAACTGAAGATATTGATGGTTATGTACTTATAGCTGGGGAGAGAAGACTTCGTGCTTCAAAACTTGCAAAATTAAAAGAGATACGTGCGATCGTTTTAAATAGTGATGAGCAAAAAATGAGACAGTTTGCTCTTATTGAAAATATTCAAAGAGAGCAGTTAAACGCAGTTGAATTAGCGGATGCCTATCAAGAGCTTCTAAAACTTCATGACTTGACTCATGAGGAGTTGTCTCTGAAAATTCATAAAAGCAGAACTCATATAACAAATAGTCTCAGACTGCTACAACTATCCGCCAAAACACAAAAAGCCTTAGTAGAGAAAAAAATAACTGCTGGTCATGCCAAAGTTTTAGTAGGTCTTGATGAGAAACAGCAACAGCTTATTGTCAACTCTATAGTTGGACAAAAATTGAGTGTGCGTGAAGTTGAGTTGATGATAAAAAATATGAAGACTACAACTCCAGTTCAAAAAGATAAACCAGTCTCAATCTCTTATGATTTTAATGGTGTTAAGGATAGATTTGAACATTTGAGTTGTAATACAAAAATTTCAAAAAACAAACTAACACTTGAGTTTAACTCTCAAGATGAAATCGAAGAGTTTTTAACTCTCCTCTCAAAATAGTAATAAAACACTAATTAAAACTTAACAAATTATATAAAATATAAAATTCTTTAATTTTTTTTCTTACTTTAACTATCCTTTCAATTTAATAGTAGTATAATCACGCAACTTTTAGGAGGTGCTATGTTAGATATAAATCCGATACTACTTTTGGCTACATTTGTTGTATTTCTTTCGCTTATAGCCGTTCTTAACAGTTGGCTTTATAATCCATTATTTAGCTTTATGAATAAACGTGATGAAGATATCAAAAAAGACCTTGAAAAAGTGGGTTCAAATGATAACGAAATTAATGAGTTGAGTTCAAAAGCAGAATCAATAATTATGAATGCTAAACTGGAAGCTGCGGCCCTAAGAGAAAAAGTTATTGCAGATGCTAAAGAGTTAGCAGATAGCAAGTTAGAGGCAAAACGTGCTGAATTAGCAAAAGAATATTTAGAATTTGAGCAATCACTTGCGAAATCTAAAGAGCAGTTAACGAGTGACTTGATGGCTCAAGTTCCAACGTTCAAAAAAGCTGTTGAAGCTAAATTTAGTCAGATATAAGGATGAAATGTGAGTAGAATTTTAGTATTAATGCTAAGTATATCAACTGTTGCATTAGCATCTGGTGCAGGTAATGGAGAGACAGACATTGTTCAAAGAACAGTAAACTTTGTATTGTTTGCCGGCTTAATTTGGTATTTAGTGGCTGAACCAGCAAAGGCTTACTTTGCATCAAGATCAGAGGCAATTGCTGATGATTTGAAAAGAGTTCAAGAAAAGCTTAATGAGTCTGTTGCTCTTAAAAAAGAAGCGCTAGCAAAAATTTCTGAAGCTGAAAAATTTGCAGAAGAGTTAGCTATTTCTTCAAAAAAAGAGAACAAAATTATTAATGACAATATGATGGTTCAGTGTGATGCTGATTTAGAGACTATTGCTAAGCAACATGTTTCACTTACTGAATTTGAACAAAGAAATATGGTTCGTAATGTTGTTGAGACAGTAGTGGCAGAAACATTGAGTCAGAGTAGTAGTAGTTTTGATAAAGAAGCTATGGCTAATGTTATCTTAAAGAAGGTGGCATAGATGGAAGAGTTAATCGCAAAAAGATATATAAAAGCTTTGAAATCTAACTCTGATTTAGAGTCTATGACAAATATCACTACGGTGTTTTCTGCACTAGCAGACTCTTTTAAAGATGAAAAGTTTGTTCAGGTTATAGATAACCCGAATGTACAATCAGCTCAAAAGCAAGAGATATTATTAGAAGCAGTGAAGTCTGCAAAATCTAATCAAATAGATAACTTGATTAAACTGCTTGTTGAAAACAAACGTATTAATATAATTCCAGCAATTGCAGTTGAATTAGTAAAAGATGTTGCAAATTCAACTAAGACTTATACAGGTGTTATCTCTAGTAATAGTGATATCGATGTAAAAGTTGTAGCAGAATTAAGTAGTGGCTTAAGTAAAAGATTTGACGCTAACATAACATTAACTTCTATAAAAAATGATTTTAATGGTATTAAGGTAGATGTAGAAGGTCTTGGTATAGAGATTAATTTCTCTAAAGATAGAATCGACAGTCAAATTATAGAACATATAATTAAAGCAATTTAACTTTTAAAGAGAGGAGAACAATAGTGGTAGCAAAAATTCAAGCTGATGAAATCAGCTCAATAATTAAAGAACGTATCGATAACTTTGAACTAAGTGTTGATATTAATGAAACTGGTAAAATTGTTTCTTACGCTGATGGTGTTGCACAAGTTTACGGACTTAGCAATGTTATGGCTGGAGAAATGGTTGAATTCGAAGATGGAACTCAAGGTCTAGTAATGAA
>JAYEMB010000204.1:6606-8119 GCA_034717855.1 Campylobacterota bacterium | reverse complement strand
AATGCCTTAGGCGGACAGTTTAAGTATACAACGTCGAGCTATCATGGAGTGAAGTTAGGCACTACTCTTATGCTAACACAACCATTTTTACTGCCAGATAGTGTTGAGAGTTCAACGATAGGACAGGATAACGGTTTTAGAGGTGAAGACCCAACTGATGCCTATGCACTCTTTGGTGAACTCTATTTTGATTACAGAGATGAACTTTTTAATCTTTGGTATGGTCGTAGAGTAATCACAACAGCGATGATTGGTGCTAAAGAGGCACGTATGTTACCCTCAGCAGTACAGGGTGGAGAGGCTAAGTTGTTTATAGGTGAAGATACACAACTCAGTGTTACTTACATAGACTACTTTAAACAGCGTTCAAGTGATGAGTTCACAAATATAATTAAGCATGCTTTAGGAGAGGATACTTTAGCTATAACGGGTAGAGAGGAGGGGTACACTTTAGGTGCAACTTTGGAGTACAGATATAAAGATTTAGCTCTCCAGATACATAACCTATACGCTTCTGATTTTATCAACACTTTTTATGCAGATATAGACTATAAAAGTGAGCAGTATAAAATTTCAGCGGAAGTAGTTTCTCAAAATAGTGTTGCAAACGCAGATTCAAATTTGGCAAAAGACTCTTCTGTAACAAATGGCAAAAAAATAAACTCTAAAGCCTTTGGAGTGAGAACTCAGTTTAACTATAAAGAGAGTGGCTTTGATCTTGTATATCGTAATATATTAAGGGATAGTGACTCTTATGATTCTATTATCACACCGTGGGATGGAACACTACTCTACTCTTACAGCTCAACTACAAATAATCTCGGACAGTCTCTTTATGGTAAAGGACTGACGTCTGGTGGAGCTTATGTTGGAGGTACTCAAGGTGTTAAGCTTGGATACACACAAAAGTATGATTTTAGTGGCTTCAAAGGTTTTAAAACGCATATCGCTTATGCGAATTATCAAAATGAACTCTATCGTGAAAACCAAGAGGATTTAAAAATTATATTTTTTTATAATAGAGGAGAGCTTTCACTACAGTTAAAAGGTATTTGGATTGATAATGATACTTACACACAGAAGGATGGAACAGTCCACCAACTAGACTCATTAACTCAGTATCATCTCATCATAGGTTATGATTTTTAGTAATATGATATGATATAATTATAGAAATTTGACATTTAATATTTAGAAAAAGAGGGGGGGGGAAGGTAATGAATCTTAGATGTAAAAACATTTTTATTATACTACTGCTTACTCTCTTCCTTCTTGGGTGCTCTTCTGATGAGAGTGTTCAATATGAACCGAAATATTCCGAAGTCTATCCTGTAGATAAAAATGATGTCTATATATTTGGTGTTCACCCTCTGCATAATCCCAAGCGTCTTTTTGAAGTTTATCAGCCGATGGTTGATTATATAAATACACGATTAGTTGGAAGCGAGCTGCGTTTAGAGGCTTCACGAAACTACGCTGCATATGATAAGAAACTTTTTTCAGGTTATTTTCA
>JAYEMB010000204.1:0-6506 GCA_034717855.1 Campylobacterota bacterium | reverse complement strand
AGAAGTTTAGCTCTAGCCACAACAAGTAAAACATGGGTTATGGCGAATGATTATGTAGGTTTAGATGAGGTACTTGATAACTTTTCTATCTACGATGATATAGTATTTGTCGCTATCATTAACATGGATGGTAAGATTCTCAGTCATAGTGATAGAGAACTCGTTGGAAAATATATAGCAGACACAGAGCGGATTCTATTTTTAGAACAGATGCTTAAACCGACAAAGGTACATAATAGGGAAGATAAAGTTCTTTTAGAAAATGAGGAGTTCATAGATATTATCAGAGTCATTCATCATAATGATTCACACATAGGGATGGTTCATATTCGCTTGGATCAAAAGCATCGTCAAGAGACTATAAGCAGTACTATTTTTAGGGGAGTTGTTTTTACAATTCTCTCGGTTGTTATTGGAGTTTTCTTTGCATATTTTGTAGTCAATGGCTTAATAAAACAGCTCTTAAAACTAACACTAACTATGAAAAAACTAAGAAGTGGTAAAAGGGATGTCAAAGCAGATGAGTCTGGACTCCAAGAGATATCGGAGCTCTCTCATGAGTTTAATGATTTAATTGAGACTCTGCATACATCTGAAGAGTTGACTGAGCAGTTAAGAGAGCGCTTAGAACTAGCATTTGCTGGAACAAAAGATGGACTTTGGGATTGGAATATAAAAGATGATACGATATATTTTTCTCCATTATGGAAAGCTATGCTCGGTTATAAAGATAGTGAACTTGAAAACAGTGTTTTGAACTGGAAAGAGAGGGTACATCCCGATGATGTGGAAGAAGCTTTAGGGGATCTTCAAAAACACATTGATGGAAAAACAGATTTATATGTAAATATTCATAGATTAAAGCATAAAGATGGGTATTGGATATGGACACTTGATAGGGCAAAAGCACTTTGCGATGAAGATGGAAACGCAACTCGCATGGTCGGTACACACACTGATATCACTAAAGATAAAAAGATGCAACTTCAGTATGAACAGCAGGCACAGGTAATTGAACAGGTAAACGACAGTGTTATCTCTACTGACCTTGAAGGGAATATTGTAAGCTGGAACAAGGGTTCAGAGAGAATGCTCGGATATAAAGCCGAAGAAGTGATAGGAAAACCTATGTCCATTATCCATCGTCCAGAGGATATAGAACAGAATAGAGCTTATACTAAACAGCTTTTAATTAGTGGTGCGTTTAGTGTTGATGCCTATCTTGTCTCAAAGTTCAAATCTATTATCGCTGTAATGATTTCGCTTTCGATATTAAGAGATGAAAATGGAAATCCAATAGGCTTAATAGGTGTTTCTCAGGATATAACTAAACGTAAAAAAGCAGAGGAAGATTTGCGTGAACAGAAGCAAATTTTAGAGCATCAAGCACACCATGATGCTTTAACGGGACTACCAAATCGTATCCTCTTTAACGACAGATTGAAAATTGGTATAGAGGAGTCAAAAAGAGATAAAACAGAGCTGGCACTTCTTTTTATAGACCTTGATCACTTTAAGGAGATAAATGACTCCTTTGGGCATGTGACTGGTGACCTGTTACTAAAAGAGGTCACAGAAAGATTACGTAATATACTTAGAGATGAAGATACATTAGCTAGGCTCGGTGGAGATGAGTTTACCATTATCATTAAAAATCTGCATCTAGGGCAAGATGCATCTATTTTGGCGCAAAAAATTCTTAGTATTTTAGCTGAACCTATTGTTATTGATGAGCATGAACTCTATGTATCTAGCAGCATAGGCATAAGTCTCTGCCCTAGTGATGGAGATTCTGTTGAAGACCTTTTAAAATACGCAGATGCAGCGATGTATAAAGCAAAAGATGAGGGAAGAAATAATTTCCAGTTTTATAGTGCTGAGATGACAGAGTTAGCATTTGAGAGAGTTGTTGTGGAGACGAGTCTCAGAACTTCACTGGAAAATGAAGATTTTATTGTCTATTATCAGCCTCAAGTAGATGGTGAGACAGATAAGTTAATAGGCATGGAAGCACTTGTGCGATGGCAACATAGGACAATGGGATTAGTATCTCCTGCGAAATTTATTCCAATAGCTGAATCAACAGGCTTGATTGTTGAGATTGACAGATTTGTAATGAGAAGCGCAATGGAACAATTTGCAAAATGGTATAAAGAGGGACTAAACCCTGGTGTGCTCGCTATGAATCTCTCTGTTCAGCAGCTAAGACAAAAAGACTTTATCCCTATGTTTACATCTCTGATACAAGAGACAGAGTGTAAGCCAGAGTGGTTAGAGTTAGAAGTTACAGAGAGTCAGTTAATGACAAATCCTGAAGAGGCTATCAAGGTACTTAATCAGATAAATGAGATAGGTGTGAATTTGGCAATTGATGATTTTGGAACAGGTTACTCTTCACTCTCATATCTTAAAAAATTTCCAATAAATAAACTAAAAATCGACCAATCATTTATAAGAGACCTCCCTGATGATGAAGAGGATGTAGGCATAACAAACGCAGTCATAGCCCTAGCGAAAAGTCTGAATCTAAATATCATTGCAGAGGGTGTTGAGACTATAGAACAGCGAGACTTTTTAGTAGAAAACGGGTGTAGAAATATACAAGGTTATTTTTATGAAAAACCGATACCAACTGATGATATGAAGAGGGTTCTTTTAGAAGGGTTAACCTCTTAAAAACTATTAATATGCTAATATAGTAAACTAATTTACTAAATGGATAATAATGTATAAAATATTTTTAACTCTTGGTTTGGTTGCACTACTAAACGCAGAGGTGTACGATGGTGTAGCTATAGTTGTAAAGGATAAGGCGATAACGCTTTATGAGATAAAAAAAGAGATGGAAGCTTCAAAAATCGATGCTGAAAAAGCCTCAGATATTTTGATTCGTAAGAGACTTGAAGAGATAGAAACGCAGGAGAGAAAGATTGCGGTTAACAGCTCCGAAGTTTATGATGACATCAAAAAAACAGCCGCTAGAAATAACCTCAATATCAGTGAGTTTTACGAAGCGGTTAGAGAGTCAAGCGGAATGACTTCAACTGATTTAAAAGAGAAGATTAAACATAAACTTCTTTCTCAAAAACTCTACAGTGCGATAGCTTACTCATCGGTGTCAGAACCAAGTGATGAAGAGGTACAAGAGTATTATGAGATTAACAAAGATAATTATAAACATCCAAGCTCTTTTACCGTCATAATCTATCAAGCTAAAGAGAAAGCGAGAATAGAAGAGAAGACAAATAACCCAATGTTCTACTCTCCAGATATTCAGACAAATGAACAAGTTTTACCTTATGATAGAATCTCTCCAGAGTTAGCATCTCTGCTTGAGAGAACAGCTCTTAATAGCTTTACTCCGGTTATTCCAGATGGAAAACAGGGCTATATGAGTTTTTATATCAAAGAGATAGCCTCAGCAAAAGAGGGTGGTGTTGAGAGTATGAGAAATCAGATTACAAACTCTATCATGGCTGAAAAACGTGAGCAGGTTTTAGGTGATTATTTCGCAAGACTTCGTCATAATGCAGATATTAATATTATTAGAATGCCAGAGTAAAAAATGTTAAATGATAAAAACTTTATAAATATAGCGACTGAGTTAGCAACCGCATCTAAGTGTGTATCTAAGCAGGTTGGTGCTGTTATAGTTAAAAATGGAAGAATTTTAAGTACAGGCTACAATGGAACACCGGCAGGTTTTACAAACTGTTGTGACCACTGGGATGGTGAGTACACTCCAGAGCATCATGAGTGGTCTAAAACTTACGAAATTCATGCAGAGATGAATGCGATTATCTGGGCGGCTAGAGAGGGTATTTCAATAGAGGGTGCGACCATCTATGTGACTTTAGAGCCGTGTAGCGAGTGTAGTAAAAATCTTATCGCATCGGGGATAAAACGCATAGTTTACGCAAAAGAGTATGAGCACACTCACTCCGACACTATCTCTAAGTTCATTAAAGATAATGGTGTGAGTATCGAGAAACTTGCCCCCTAGTTCTTAACTATCCACAAGTGACTATACCAGTAAATCTTTCCATCAGGAGCTGGTGCTGTGCAGGCATATCTGTCTCTTGGCGCTTTTAGAGGTTTTTTAGCACTCACATACAACTCTGTTTTAGAGACCCACTCTATATCTAATCTGTCACCATTTGAGAGATAACAGCCAAGAGCACGTACCGGATGTTTAAGTTTCATATGAAATCTTGGTGGATTGTTTTTTGTGAGTATAGGCTCATAAGGAGCACTCTCTGTAACTGGTAGAGGCAGAGTGTTGAGCTTTGTTAAAAAACCTTTTTTGTGAGCATACCTCTCTGCCATAGGAAAACGCAGTAGTGCTTTTGTATCACTCTCAAACCCGATAGCACCTGAGGCTTGCGTAAATCCGATATAACCAAGAGAAGCGATAGTGTTTGCTGTTTTTTCGCTGTACTCACCAAAAGGAAAAGAGAAGAGTTTTGGGTTTTCATTTGTCTCTTCGCCTAGCTCCTCTTGAAGTCTCTTTTGGGCAGCTTGGATATCCCTTGTAACTCTTTGTGTGCAGGCATCTTCACTCTCATCTTTTTTTGGAAGAAAGTAGTCGTGTGAGAGAGAGTGGTTTGCAAACTCTGCTCCATGTTTTGACATCTCTCTCATACTATCCCATGTGAGATAAGCTTTTGAGCGATTATCTACTGGGTTGGTGTTGACAAATACAGTAAAAGGGAAATTTCTACTCTTTAAAAGAGGATAAGCACCCGTATAGATACTCGCATAAGCATCATCAATACTCAAGCCGACAGTTTTAGGCGGGAGCTCTTTTTTTTGCTTAATGTGTTCAGCTATCTTAGAGAGAGGCCAGACATTATAATCGTTCTTCTCTAGATAATTTAGCTGATACTCAAACTGTTTGAGTGTGATGTTTGTCGAGGGGTATCTGCTCTCCCCAAAACGGTGATACATAAAAACAACAGCACTACTGCTTGCTAGAGCATCTGAGATAATCAGCGCGATTAAAAAAAAGTAGCTTTTAAGCATTTAAAAATTCTGCGATTACAGAGGATGGTCTACCTATGATAGCTTTGTTGTTTTTTATAAGAACTGGTCTCTCGATAAGTTTAGGGTTAGCAGCCATCGCCTCTACGAGCTTCTCTTCATCACTCTCATTTTTCAAATCAAGCTCTTTGTAGATAGCCTCTTTTGTACGCATTAACTCTCTAGCACTCACGCCCAACATCTTTAAAAGATTTTTGATTGTAGCTGCGTTTGGTTGTGTCTCTAGATATTTTACAATCTCTTTGTCACAGTTGTTCTCCTCTGCGATTGCTACAGCTTCGCGAGATTTTGAGCATCTAGGATTGTGCCAAATTGTTACTGAGTTCATATTGTTCCTTTTTTTTGTTAGTATTTTACAATAGTTGCCTTACAAGTAGGCAAATGAGTAGAGGAGAAACGCAATGGACAAGAAAGATATTTATTCGGAATTAGCGGATTTTGGACGAGAACTTTTAGAGAAAAAATCTTTTAGTGAGGGACTTCCCTATATCGTTTCGTATTCAAAAAAGGTTATGAAAGCACAGAGATGTTCTGTCTATATCTATGAAGAGGAGAACGATAAACTATGGACAACCCACTCAGATGGAGTAAAAAAAATTGTAGTTCCATCAGGTAAGGGAGTTGTCGGTTACACTCTGCGTGTGAGAAAACCAATCATTGTAAATGATCCCTACTCAAACCCACACTTTCTTCCAGATGTTGACAAAAAAACAGGGTATAAAACGCAGAACATGATTACTGCACCAATCTTTAACTCAAACAGAGAAGTTATCGGTGTCTTGCAGCTGCTAAACAAAACAGATGGCGACTTTAATGATGATGACAAAAGGTTTATTATATTTTTTGCACACTATATTAGTGGATTTATTGAACTGGTTGTAACATATAAAACATAACTTATGAGTTTTACACTATAATAACTTTTATCGAAAGATACTTTCTACAAATATAAAATAACATTAAAGTAAATAAATGAAGAAGTTTGATCAAATAGCAGAGTTTGGCCAGAAGTTAATGGCACTCAAAGATATGGAAACCGCCTTGGAGCTTATCTCTGATGAGGCAAAGAGTCTTGTGAATGCTGAGCGGTGCTCTATTTTTATCGTTGACAGAGATGATAAAATGCTTTGGACTAAACATAGTGATGGAATAGGGCGTATTGTTGTTGCTTTGGACTCTGGGGTAGTTGGCGACACCTACTTTAAAAAAGAGCCACAAATAGTTAACGAGCCTTATGAGGACAAGCGATTTCTGCAAGGTATTGATAAAAAGAGTGGATTTAAAACGCTCAACATGCTTACTGTGCCTATATTTGACTCAAAACGCAATGTGATGGGAATCATACAACTACTGAATAAATCAAGATTTGACTTTGACGGGGATGATTTAGAGACGCTTACATTTTTTGCCAACTATGTAAGTGGAAGTCTAGAGTTAGCACTTCTAAAAGAGGACTAGTTACTTCG
>JAYEMB010000203.1:0-1851 GCA_034717855.1 Campylobacterota bacterium | reverse complement strand
TAACTGCTCAAGAGAAGTAAGGAGAGAAGATGTATAAACTAGCCATAAACAGACCTATAACAACACTCATGTACATGATAACACTTGTTATTTTCGGTTACATGAGTTTTAAGTCTATGCCCTCAGCGCTTTTCCCAAACATAGACTTTCCGATGGTTACTATCAAAACTGTTTACCCCGGTGCAGAGTCGGCAACCATAGAGTCACAGGTAACAGACAAAATAGAAGAGGCTATCTCACGTATAGGTGGAATTGACTCTATAACATCGAGTAGTAGTGAGGGTGTTAGTGTTGTTATGGTTAAGTTTCTCTTAGAGAGAAATATAGACGAAGCTACAAATGATGTAAGAGATAAGGTTGCATCAGTCCTCCTGCCTCGTGATGCAAAAACTCCACTTGTGAGTAAACTTGACATTGGCGGAGCACCGATAATCAGTCTCTTTTTAACTCCAAAAGATGCAGACGTGAAGTCTCTTATGCTTTTTGTGGATGAAAAAGTAAAACCGACACTGCAGAAGATAAATGGAGTTGGGGCTATTAATGTTGTGGGCTATAAAGACAGAGAGATAAAAATCTATCCAAACCCTGAACTTTTAAACAAGTTCAACATAACAGTAAGTGAGTTAAATGCAGCGGTATCACATGAGAATGTAAAAATTGGTGGCGGAAAACTTATATCTGAGACCCAAGAGTATACACTTAAAACAAAAGCAGATGCGCTGAGTGTAGATGAGTTAGAAAACATAATTATTAAAGACAATATCAGGCTAAAAGATATAGCAAGAGTTGAAGATGGGCTCAGTGATGCTAAAAGTTACTCTGCTTTTAATGATACTCAGGGTGTTATGCTTGAGGTTCAAAAGATATCTGGAACTAATACAATCGAGATAGTTGAAAAGGTGAAAAAAATCTACCCTTCTATCAAAGCCTTAGCAGGTGAGAACTATAGTGTAGAGATTTTAAAAGACACTACACCGCTTATCATTAACTCACTAGAACATGTAGAGTTTGACTTGATTTATGGTGCTTTTTTAGCGATTATCATTGTCTTTGCGTTTTTAAGAAATGTGACAATTACTCTGGTTTCAGCACTCTCAATTCCTGCCTCTATCTTTGGTACTTTTGCTCTGATGGATTACATGGGCTTTGATTTAAACAGAATGACGATGGTTGGACTTACTTTGGCAATCGGAATTATCATTGATGATGCCATTGTTGTGATTGAAAATATCTATAAAAAGATGGAATTAGGCATGGGCAAGTTTGAGGCTTCTGTGGAGGGAACTAAAGAGATGGCGTTTACTATTTTGGCAATCTCGGCGATGCTTTTAGCAGTTTTTATTCCTGTCTCATTTATGGATGGGATAGTAGGAAAGTTCTTTGAGTCATTTGCGATGACAGTTGGTTTTGCGGTTATCATCTCCTACACAATCGCTTTGAGCTTTATACCGAGTCTGAGTGCTAGAGTTCTCAAAAATGATGAGAGTAAGTTTTACGCTATGACTGAGCCGATTTTCAAAGCTTTAGAGAGAGGCTATGAGGTTATTTTGAAGTTAGTACTGCGTTTTAAGTTTGTTACTCTTGCGTTTGTTATAGCTATCTTTGTGGGTTCACTCTCTCTGTTTCCTAAAATCGGGATGGATTTTATACCTAAAGAGGATATGTCAGAGTTTGAGATAAAGATAAAAGCTGATGCGAGTGTCTCTTTAGAGGAGATGATAAAAAAATCTAAAGAGGTTCAATCAGTAGTGAATGGTGATGAAAATGTGGTTTATTCAACTCTGAGCGTGGGTTATAACACTGCACAAGAGAAACACAAATCTATGATATATGTGAAGCTGACACAGAAAG
>JAYEMB010000202.1:0-1856 GCA_034717855.1 Campylobacterota bacterium | reverse complement strand
GACTCTATATTTAAGACAAATATCTTTAACAATAAGTTTCTGCTTTTAGGTGTAGCTCTTATGATTTTTGTTCAGGTTACATTTACACACGCGGGCTTTATGCAACTTATGTTTCAGAGTGAGTCTTTAGATATCGCGACATGGTCAAAGATATTGACAATTGCCTTTGGTGTTATTTTTGTGGTAGAGATTAAAAGATATATAGAGAGTAAGTTTATTTAATGTTTAGTTTAAGGGAGTTAATATCATCACAGGAGGGAAAGATACTCATAGTTGGCACCTTGATGTTTCTTCTCTTTTTGATGATTATAGCTCTTGTATATGTAGTCTCTGTGGATGATGCCAATAACCTGGTTGTCATGAGTGTCACAAACTTTTTCTTTGGACGGGCAGCTGGTATCTCTTATGGTTATACAGTAGAGTTTAGTGACAGAGTGATAATACTCATGAATATGATGATAGAGTTTATCATGGTGATGATCACCTATCCTCTTTTTGTCTTTAGCTGGAACAAATCGCTCAATGTAAAATACCTGAGACACTTCTTTATAACTGTAAAAAGACAGAAGCTAAAATATAAAAGCTATTTTCAAAAATATGGAGTATACGGACTCTTCTTGTTTGTCTGGTTTCCCTTTTGGATGACTGGACCTGTTGTAGGTGCTATTATAGGTTTTTTAATTGGAATAAAGCACTACACAACCATGTGCATAGTTCTAAGTGGAACTTCACTCGCCATTGTAATATGGACATACTTTTTAAAAGAGCTGATACTTCTGCTCAATCAGATAAGTGCCAATGCTCCCTATATACTTTTAGGACTCTTTATTGCAATTGCACTCACTTTAAAAGTTTTAAAAAGTAGAACATAGTACAATAGATTTAAATAGTTTATAAGAGGTTCAGTATGAGATATCTGTTTAGTTTTTTATTTTTAGTAACAACTCTGTTTGCTCACGGTACAAGTGAGAATCATCCACATTTTTTTAGCACTCTGCATGGTGAAGATTTTGCTCTTGTAATCCTTGGTTTAGTAGCTTCTATAACACTCTATAGATACATAAGAAGAGAAACTAACTAATGTGCCAAGATTGCGGTTGCAGTATAACTGAGCCGGCTCATGAACATACGCACAGCCATGAAGCATTAGCTACTATTCACTCTAACCCACAGCTAAATGACAAAAAGACCATCGATGTCATTGCAAAGATTTTAGATAAAAATGACCATGAAGCAGGGCATAATCGTTCTCACTTCGATAAGCAGGGTGTCTTAGCTATAAACCTTATGAGTTCTCCGGGAAGTGGAAAGACTGCTATGCTTGAGAAGTTTGCAGAGTTGGCTGCGTTTAAGTTCGGAGTGATTGAGGGTGATTTGGAGACTAGTAGAGATGCAGATAGACTAAAAGCCAAAGGTATTCCGGCTTACCAGATTCAGACTGGTTCAGCCTGTCACCTCGATGCGTTTATGGTGCATAAAGGTCTGCACGATATGCCACTTGAAGATATAGATGTATGCTTTGTGGAGAATGTCGGTAACTTGGTCTGTCCAGCTTCTTATGATGTAGGAACGCATTTAAACATTGTCCTGGTATCTGTTCCTGAGGGTAATGACAAGATAGCAAAATACCCGGTGATGTTTCGAAAAGCTGATTTAGTTCTCATAACAAAGACTGACCTTCTTCCTTACATAGAGTATGATGTAGAGTCTGAGAAAAAAGAGGCAAGAAAACTAAAACCGAATGTTGATATATTAGAGGTCAATATCAAAGATGATGACTCTATAAAAAAAGTGATAGAGTGGGTAGAGTTTAAGAGAAAGATGAGATAGCTGAATGTGTCTATCAATCCCCTCTA
>JAYEMB010000201.1:0-27040 GCA_034717855.1 Campylobacterota bacterium | reverse complement strand
ACTACTTTTTGCTCCCAAGGAGAGAAGCATGAAGCGATGAACTGTTTCATATATAAATCTTTACTCTTTTTATACGACATCAACTGCAGACGTTTAAATTTCTCATCTCTACTTTGAAAAAACGCAGGTGAGAAGAGTTGAAGAGTATCTACTCTCTTTGCACATTTTAAAGCTTTTTGTGTCTCTCTTAGTGCCTTTATGGAGCCATAACTAAAGCCACAAATAGTGTAGTCGGATTTTTTTATAAAGTCTAAAAAAAGATACTCTTCATTTTTAAGTGAAAAGCCACTAAAAAATTTCATTTATATACTTCTTAACTTCATCTTTTGTGATACTTTCTCTCTCAAGAAGTACAGCTTCAACACTATAAACAACTTTAAACAACTTTTCTAAAAGTGTTCTAGTCTCACCATAAAGCCTTTTGAGCATAACTTCTTGCTCTTCCTCTTTTGGAAGCAGAGATGAACACATGCCGTACTCTTCACACATACTTTTTACAAGCAGTTTAGCATCACGTAAATCTTTTTTTGCACTACTTGCATGCTCGTTATATTTTATATCACAAGCCACCATACCGGCTAAGAACATCTTCACTCTTGACTCAAGTTCCTCTTTGATAAAAGGCTCATCAGTAGTTGGAGTCAAACTCTCATTTGAGAGCATTAACTTCTCAAAAGGCAGGTCGAAATACGTAGCAGTAACTACCTTACCTGCTTGATATGAAATACGGAACTCTTTTTGTTTATCGTTGAGCATCTGAAGCTTTTTCTTTCCAAACATAACCTTATCTTTTACCTGATGAAAGTGCTCAATCGTTACCTGAAAACTGTTCTGTCTCAAAGATAGAAGTGCCGCTTCATTTACCAATGCTGCTAAAGAGGCACCATTAAAACCAACTGTCATATTTGCAACAACTTTTACATCTAGTTGGTGAGGTACCTTCTCAAGATACTTCAGTAAAATCGATTCACGTTCGCGTTTTGTCGGACGCTCAACAAATATACGTCTATCGAACCTACCTGCACGCAGAAGTGCTGAGTCAAGTACATCTATCTTATTTGTAGCAGCAACTACTATGATTCCACTTGAACCCTCAAAGCCATCCATCTCTGTAAGTAGCTGATTTAAAGTGGCTTCACGCTCATCATTTCTCTGTCCATCGCGTTTTTTACCGACAGCATCTATCTCATCTATAAAAATAATCGAAGGTGCATTTTTCTTTGCAGCTGAAAAAAGCTCATGCACTCTTTTTGCACCCATACCAACATATATCTGAACAAAAGAAGCACCACTTTGATAGTAAAATGGAACACCAGCTTCATGTGCAACTGCTTTTGCAATCATAGTCTTACCAACACCAGGAGGACCTACTAGTAAAACGCCACGGGGCATTCTTGCACCAAAGGCTTTATAGCGTTTTGGATTTCTCATAAAGTCTATTATCTCTTCAAGCTCCATCTTAACATCGCTAATCCCACCGATATCATTAAATGTCACATCGCTCTTCATAGATGCAATTGGAGTATTTGAGTCACTCTCTGAACTAACTGAGACATCCTTAGATATTCCCGAACTGCTTATTGAGTAGCCACTTCTATTTTGCCACTCTCTAAGAAGCAGAGAAGCCAAACCAAGGAACAAAACAGTAAAAAGTATATAAAGCACAATATTTGACTCACTGCCAACCTCTACCTTATAGTTCATGAACATTTTTGGAGTAACTTGTGAAGATGCTATCTTGTAGACCTCTTCTTTGGTTTTAAGATACACATATTCTTTGGTTACTACAACTTTTTCAACACTCTTTTTATTTAGCATTGCCTTAGCCTGAGATAGTGTAACAGCCTCAGAGTTATCACGTACAATTGCAAAAATAATGAGTGATATAATAATAAACGCAGAGACATAAAGCGCGATTCTATTTGTTTTAGAGCTTAGCATAGTTAAATTCCTCTCTTACTTCATAGTTATGAATATCTATCCAGTTACCAACAAGATCTTCATTTGACTCGACTACTATTTTGTTAAAATGTTGATCATGTCCATGAAAGAGTCCATCTTTTTGGGATTCGATTAGAACATTTAACTCTCTATTTGTAGTGTTGAAACTATTTCTAAAATCATAGTTTTTAGAATTTATCAGCTTTTCTATCTCATGCAGTCTAGCTTTTGCAACTTTGCCGTTAACTTCTGGTTTCATAAGGGCGGACTTTGTTCCATCGCGTTTGGAATATGTAAAGGCATGTAGATGAGTCAGAGGCAACTCTCTTGCGTTTTGCATCCCCTCCAACCACAACTCTTCACTCTCGCCAGGATGACCTGTTATAAAATCTGTACCGATTGCAAAACCTTTACCTGCTAAAAGCTCAAAGAGCTCTCTATCTTGCTTATAAACATTACGTCTGTTCATTAGTTTAAGCATTGTTGGAGAGGTGTGCTGTAGTGCGATATGAAGATGTTTTTCCAGCCACGGCTCATCGAGTATCTCTTTAAATTCATCGGTGATTTGAATAGGCTCAACACTCCCTAAACGTATACGACGAACACCACGAATCTGAGAGATTTTTTTCATCAAGTCGGCTAAGGAAGTTTGAGTATCTTGTCCATAACTTCCAACATTTGTCCCCGTAAGGATAAACTCTCCATAACCATTCAGGGCTAGTCTAGTAATCTGCTCTAAAATACGCCCCTCATCCATACTCCTAGCATCTCCCCGAACAAATGGGATAATACAGTAAGAACAGCGAAAGTTACAGCCCTCTTGAACCTTAATAAAAGCTCTACTCTTTCCAACAAAGTCATCTACAACAGCTTCATCGACATAGTTCAAATCACCTGGGTCATAAAAAGGTTTCTCTTTACTAAGCATAGAGTCTATTTTCTCTTTTTCACTCTGACCAAAAACGCCATGTATGCGTTTTTCTTTAAGCAGTGATTCACCCTTTGTATGTGCTCCGCAACCAGTTAGAAAAAGTTTAGCTCCATTGTCACTCTTCTCAACATGAGAGATATATGAGCGTACATGTGTATCTGCTCCGTTAGTAACTGTACATGAGTTTATGACAATTGCATCTGCTTCATCTTCATTTTCAGTTATCTCATAATCTTTAAGAGAGCTCATCATCACCTGAGAATCATAAAGATTTGTTCGACAACCAAATGTTTTAAAGTATACCTTCTTCATCTACACAATCTCATGCGAATGAGCTACTGGCACTTCACTCTTCATAGATACATTAAGTTTTTGAGTAGGGTAAGCTATCGTGATATCATCTTCAGCATTAAATGCATCTACAATCTCTGTTGATATTACACTCCTAAGCGTTAATGTTGCATATGCATTTGTCAGATACCAAGCTTCAATTTTAATCCCATTTGGTTCAATGGAAGAGAAAATTCTAGGCTCAACATTTGTATTTTTCAGGCTGTAGTGCTGTCTAAGTTTATTGAGCTGTTTTCTTGTAATATCAGTGTAACCTTTAGAGAACTTCTTACTTATCTCTTTTGATAAGTGCATCGCCTTTTTATGGTTTGAATCAAAAGTAATAGTAATATTGACTCCATCCCATACAGTCTTTAGCGAAGAGTGTGTGTAGTTAGCAATCATTTTTGTAAACACATAATTATTTGGTATAAATATGATTCGCCCCGCTCTTCTGTTGTCCATAATTGTAGTGAGGGTTACATCTTCCATAATCGTCATACGCAGAAGTGATACATCCATAACATCACCCACATACTTGATGCCATCCATATCTACACGAATTCTATCACCAACATGAATACTCCCACCAAAAACGATTACAAGCCATCCAAGAATACTCATAAACCAATCTTTCATCGCAATGGCAATACCGGCTGAAGCAAAACCAAGGATAGTAACAAGGTAAGCTGCGTTTTCAATATAGTTAAAAAATATAATAAGTAAGATAAGCGTAAAGTTTGCAAATGTAATGATTTTATTTGCCATATAAAATCGTTCATTATCTGTAATATACTTCTTAATAGCTTGCTTTAACAAGAAGAAAATTATAAATACAACTAAAATAGCAACACCTATCTTCACCATTCGATAAACTTGTGTTTCTACTGCTTTATTTATATTTAATACAGCGATTTCGAGTCTCTTTTCATAAACATCAGATGTCACGTTTATCGTGTCAAGAGCCGTTTCAAACCTCTCAAGCTGTTGTCTCTTTTGGTCTGCCTCTTTTGTGTATCGAGCTTGAGTGTCTATTTCGCTAATTTTATTATATATCTCATTCTCTTCTCTGAGCAGAACGATTAATAAGTCTAAACTCTCTCTACGTTTTATATACTCATCAAAGCTTGAGTTGAGTGTTTTAACAAGTGAAATACCAGTAAATATATCAAATGGATCAGAGATCTCAGGAATATCACTGATTACGGGTGGGGTTATTAACTTTGAAAAAGGTGCATTATATTTACCCTTTAGTTTCTCAATTTGAGATGTTAAAATATTCTCTTTAGAAATGAGTGCATTTAACTCATCTTTATCACTTCTGCTTTTAGCTTTTCTAGAGAGATAGTTAATGCGCTTTTTTATACTTGCAAGATTCTCTCGAACCTCTAAAGATGTAAGATATGAGGCATAACTCTTCGTCCATACTTTCTCTTGTAAAATATTCTGTTCTATAGCATAGAGTTCAGCTCTATAGCGTTCTATCTGTTCTTCTCTCTCACTCTCTTTTTGAGCTTCTAAATTATCTTTTTTAAGAAGCTCTACTCTCTCTTTCGTGCTTACATCAGCCGAAAACAGAAGTGAAGATATTAAAATACATGAGAGTAGAAAAAATCTCATTCAGCCCCACCAAAACTATCTAAAACAGAGACAACAAGTTCTCTATCTACTTTGTCTGTAATTTGGACACCACCTATCCCCTCAGGTATAATGAAAGTGATGCTAGAGTCTGAACTCTTTTTATCTAAAAAGAATGTCTCATAAAATCTTTGTGAGTCTGCAACTACATAAGAGCTTGGAAGCTCGTACTTCTCTAAAAGCAATTTCACTCTCAGGGCTTCATCTTCACTCATTAGGTTCATCTTAACAGCTGTATCATTCGCCATCACCATTCCAATAGCTACTGCTTCACCGTGAAGATATTTTTTATATTTTGTCTCGTTCTCTATAACATGTCCAAAGGTGTGTCCATAGTTTAGCGCAGCTCTAATCCCCTGCTCTTTCTCATCTTGTGCAACAACATTAGCCTTTGTCTGCACTGCTTGTTTTATGGTGTCTTGGAGCACCTCTGCGTTTTTCAAGTCTGCGTTTTCTAAAAACTCAAAAAAATCTTTGTTAAAAGTCACAGCCATTTTAACTATCTCTGCAACACCGGCTCCAAACTCACGAGATGGAAGAGTTCTTAAAAAGTATGGGTCTATATAGACAGCTTGTGGCTGATGAAAAGCACCAACTAAGTTTTTTCCATATTTGTTGTTCATACCTGTTTTACCACCAACGCTTGCATCAACCTGTGAAAGAAGTGTTGTTGGAATCTGAATAAAGTCGATACCACGCTGATATATACTCGATGCAAATCCTGTCATATCACCTATAACACCACCACCAAAGGCGATAAGCATAGACTTACGATTAAAACGATTCTCAAAGAGTGCATTTAAAATAGAGTCGATGCTCTCTTGATTTTTATACTCTTCACCATCTTTTAGAGTCACTACTATCAGCTCTTTTGCAGAGACTTTTGATTTTAAATACTCTAAGTGCAGAGCAGATACTGTGTCGTTTGTTACTATAGCTACCTTAGTATCAAAATGTAGTTTGGGAAGTGTGTCAATTGTTATGTCGTATGAGTTGTCGATTACTTGTTTTAAAGGGATGTTTACCAGCATTATTTATCCAAAATTTATATGTGATATATAATACTAAATAAATGCTAACAGATAGCTAAAGAGTCCCCTTATAGCTGAACAGGAATAAAAATCTGATGATAATCATCAAGCTTATAATGTAAACGTTCACTATCAGTAGAGAGCAGAGAGAATACTCTTCTTGCAGTTAACTTATGTGTAAATGGTAATATCTGTATGAAGTTATCTTTTTGTCTCAGGGTTCTAATAGGATTTTCATTCTCTTTAAATACCTTAATAGATTTAGAAAAAATAGTTGATAAGTTGTTGTAGTGCTCAATAACCTGCTCTTTATCCTCTTGATGCTCATTCATATAGTTATATATCTCTATATTAAAGTTCATCTGCTCAGAAATATCAAATATTGTAGCTGAAATTTTTTCGAAATCACGATTATCAGAGAGGATAAGTGCAGAGTCTTTCACACTTGAAAAAGGTCTCTCAGATATCTTTAAAACTGGAACATGTGACTCATAAAGTATATTTCTGACTCTATGATTGGCAAACATCTCCTTAGAGACTATCACAAGACCTACATGGTGATATTTAATATCACTATGAAACCCATCTGTAAGGTTAACACTCTCATAATCTATATCAACCACAACATTAATATCTCTATACTCTTTAATATACTCTAGTATCTCAATATTGCTAGGGTTTACCACTTTTATAACTAAGTCATGTTTAAATTTTCTATGTGCAAATACGGCACGTCTTACTAACTCTTCTATCGTTGAGTGATTGACAACATTCATATCGATATAAAGGTAGAGGTTTGAGCCAAAAGGCTCTGGAAACTGTCCGAGTTCGCGTTTAATTGCACGATACACTGATTTTAAAACTATAGGTTGACCAACAAGAAGTAAGAGGTCATTTGGTTGTATCATCTTACGACGAGAAGGCATTATAAGTTTTCTATTTCTGTAGATGGCAACAATACGCCAATCTTTTTGTTCTATAACACCTATGTGGCGATAAACAAAGGAGCTTCCAAATGGAACAAGAACTTCCATAATCTCACCCTCACCAACACCAACATTTTGTGCGATAACAGGTACATTTGGTAGATAATCAAGTAGTCTAGAGGCTAAAATCTCATTTGAATTTACTAGAACAACATTTGGGTCTTCGTTTTCCATATTCCACTGATTTAAAACGATAACACGAAGTTGTTTTTTAATAGTCCGTATATTTTTAATGGTATTTTCAACATCTATAACACTATCCATTGCTACAAATACTTGCACAAACTCCATCTTTAACAGATTTGCTATCTTATACAGACTCGTTGAATCAAACTCATAAAACTTAAATCTTGCAGGGTTTACATTTTCAAAAACTTTCTCTTTTCTTTGAACAATATAGTAGATATTTTCACTAGTGTATGTCTCAATAGCCCTTTGAATAAAGTGCGAGCCAACAACACCATCACTAATAATTAAAATTTTTTTCATATAAGCTCTATAATTTTTCTCTTATTATATCAAAAGTATTACCTTTTGATTGTGTCCGATGATTTTATCCAGATATCTTTAGATGAACTCATCCAAACTCTATCTACAAAATATCCAGTTATCTTTATCCAGTTTTGAGTTTTAACAGATGATGTAAAAGATCTATCTTTTTCCCACTCTTCAACAATCTGACCATCTATACTATTATAGACAGCTGCGTTTTTATTTAAACGAAAAGCACTCGCTTTGAATTTCTCGATTTTCTCTACGGGCTTTTGTAATTTCAATGTTTCTACACTTTTTTTATCACTTTGAATAAACTCTTTTTTCATACGCAATTCAGGAAAAGGGTTACTCTCTTCACACTTCACAGAAGTTATACTCTCTAGCGTATTCTCTGTAGTCTTAGTAGCTATTTTCTTATTTTGATTTGAATTATTTTTAGATTTTTCTTTGGATTTTAGAAGTAATGCTTGCTTTTTTATTTTGTTTTCCAAATTTTGTATTCTTGTTTTATACTCCATTTCTCTTTTATAGAGACCTTTAAAGGAGTTCAATTCTTGATGTAAGATTCTGTTTTTTTCTCGTTCATCTTTTAACTCTAACTGATACGTTTTTGATTGTACCTGACAGTTATCGTGCTCTACTCTAAGCTTTGTAATATCGCCAACTATCGCTTCAATTCTCTTCATATCATCTGCGTTTAGAGAAAATCCAAGAATCAGTACTACTAATAAAAATTTCATTCTATCCCTTTTTGTATTAGTTTTACACCCATCTCAACATGATGCGTATATGGAAACTGATCAAAGAGAGCCATATCAACTACATCATGCGTTTTCGTTAATATCTCCAAGTCTCTCACTAATGTCTCAGGATTACAAGATATATAGAGTATGTGTTCATGTCGTGTGGCAAACTTACATGACTCTTCATCCATACCGCTTCTAGGGGGATCAACAAAGATACTCTTGATGTCATATAAGTCAATATCAATACTTTTCATTCTTCGAAATTCTCTTACACCATCGAGTGCTTGAACAAACTCTTCGACACTCATACGAACAAACTCTATGTTCTCTACGGAGTTTAGTTGCATATTTGCTTTTGCTGCGTTTATAGATGATTTAGAGATTTCTGTTGCTAAGACTTTATCAAATATTTTTGCAAAAGGTATTGTAAAGTTACCTGCCCCACAGTAGAGCTCTAACAGATCTCCTTTAGCATCTTTAAAGTGTTTAATTCCCCAAGATATCATCTCTTCATTGACTCTAGGATTTGGCTGAGTAAAGCTGTTTTCTATATGTTTAAACTTATAGTTTTGCTTCTCTATGTTTAAACTCTCAGTGACATAATCTTGTCCTATCACAACTTTTTGCTTTCTAGAACGTCCTATGATATATATACCGAGCTCTTCAGCTATCTTTGAGGCTTTTGTTTGCCACTCCTCATCTAGTCTTCTATGATAGATTAGAGAGACAACAATCTCTCCACTACTAGAGCTTAAAAAATCTGCCCCAAATAGCTTAAAACCTATCTCTTTGGCTTTTATCTCAAGAAGAAGCTTTGGCATAAGAGCTAAAATGTGCTCATTTACCTGCGGACACTCATCCACTAAAACTACGCCCTTACCTTCAATATGATTCATTCCATAATGTATCTCATCATCAAGGTGCCAAATTTTAAACTCACTTCGAGAACGATAGTGTGACTCGGGTGATTTAAAAACAGATATCTCCCCATCATAAAATGGCTCGAACCTTTTTTGGTTCAGCTCTTTTTTTTCATTGAGCTGCGTTTCATAACCGTTTTCATAAACTCTACAAGCACCACACTCGCCAAAATATTTACATTCCACATTTCATCCTATTTTATACTCGCTATAAGGTTACCTATTAGAAGATTCCAGCCATCTATTAAAACAAATACGAGTATCTTAAAGGGCAAGGATATCATTACAGGGGGGAGCATCATCATACCCATAGACATAAGTATTGAAGCGACAACCATATCTATTACTAGAAATGGTAAAAAGAGTAAAAACCCTATCTCAAACGCAGTCTTTAGCTCACTAATCACAAAGGCAGGGATAATAACCGAAAGAGGTACATCAGCTACACTCTGAGGGTTCTCCATCTTTCGTATTCTAAAGAAAAGCGCTAAATCTTTCTCTCTTGTGTTTCTAATCATAAAGTTTTTAAAGGGCAGTGTTGTTCTATCAAAAGCCTCTTCATAGCCTATCTCTTCAGCAATATAAGGTTTTATTCCACTCTCATAAGCCTTGGTTCCAACTGGTTCCATCACAAAAAATGTCAAAATCATAGCTAACATTACTAAAAGCTGTGTTGGAGGAACTTGTTGTGTACCAAGTGCTTGACGTAAAAAACCAAATACAATCACAAAACGCGTAAAAGTCGTCATAACAAGTACCAAAGAAGGTGCTAAAAAAAGAAGTGTGAGAACAACTAAAACATTAAGTGATGATACTAACTGTTCTGGTGTATTTGGAGCTGAAAGCTCGAAGTTCATAGTGGGTATAGTTACAGCTTCAGCACCTACAAAAGAGACAAGTGCTGATAACAGAAGAAGATATTTTATCATTATTCTGTAGCAGTCCTATCTAGGATTGAGCTTTTTGTCTTCTCCTCATCCCCATCTTCTGCACCATAAAAGTGGAGTTCAACACGGCGATTCTTCTCGCGTCCAGTTGCCGTGACATTACTTCCAAGAGGTTTAAACTCAGCATATCCTGAAGCACTTATTCTTGCTGGATCAACTCCATCTAAAAGGAGCTCTTGGAGTACAGAGATTGCTCTGGCTGATGAGAGTTCCCAATTATCTTTAAAAGGACTATTTATCCCTGGACCCTGGTTATCTGTATGACCCTGAACGCTCACCTGCATTGTCTTAGGTAACTCTTCAATGATAAGTGCAACCCTTTTTAAGAAAAGCAGAGCATCCTCGTTTTCTATAGTTGCAGAGCCTGATTTAAAAAGTAGTGAAGCGGGAAGTTCTATAACGAAACCCTCTTGTGCTTCTTCTAAAGAGATTGCAGGTCCATGCCCTTTTTCCATCATCTCATTTGCTTCACCAACAGCCTGTTGTACTCTGTTCACAGTTTCACTTGTCTCATCCTGAGACTCAAGTGGTGTTGACTCTTGTATACGCTGCTTAGAAATTTCAGTCTTTGTACCACCCTCTAAAACACTCATTGCACCTGATAGTGAACCGATAGCCTCAGAGATTTTTTTTGCATCCATACTCGACATAGAGAGAAGAAGTACGAAGAAGCATAAAAGTAGTGACATCAAGTCTCCAAACGCAGCTAGCCAAGCTGGTAGACACTCTTCACACTCTGGACATTTTTTCTTAGCCATTAAAAGATACCTTAGTCAAACTGACTTACACGATCAGCTGGAGCCATATAACTTAAAAGTTTCGCTTCTAAGACTCTTGGAGCATCACCTGACTGGATTGACATAATTCCAGATAAAATCATCTCTTTAACCTTCGTCTCTTCATCATTTCTAATTGTCAAAATATTATAAATAGGTGTACCAAAAACATTACCAATAATAGCACCATACATTGTCGTAAGTAAAGCAACCGCCATCGATGGCCCAATCGCTGATGGATCTGCCATATTTAAAAGCATGGCAACAAGACCGATAAGTGTACCAACCATACCCATAGCACCTGCAAGTCCGGCCCACTGGTTAAAAATAGAACCGTGGATTTTATGTCTAGTACTTGTCTGCTCCATCTCTATCTCTAAAAGTTCACGAATAGTATCTGGCTCACTTCCATCGATAGCCATAGATAAGCCTTTTTTCAAAAACTCATTCTCTTCGTTGTTAACTTCACTCTCTAAAGCTAAAATTCCATCTTTTCTAGCTTTTGTTGCAAACTCTACAAGCTTTTTAATAAGCTCGCCAACATCTTCTTCGCCAGGTTTTATAGCTTTCATAAAGACTTTTGTAAATGCTTTCATTTGAGATGGTTTAAACGAGACCATCAAGGCTCCGATACTACCACCGACAACGATTAGAACTGAAGGAATATCAATATAGGCGCCAACACCAACACCCATAGCCATAGCACCAAGTAGAAGTGCTAGAATTAAAACAATACCAATGACCGTACCTAAATCCATTCAAATACCTTACAAATTTTTTTAATTGACTCATAATACCACAATAATTATTAGTATCGTGATAATTTTTCAACAATTAATGGTAAAATACCGTACAAACTAAAAAGAAGTATAAATAATGAATAAAAACAGTACAAGCATAATCATTCTAGCAGCCGGTAAAGGTAGTCGTATGAAGTCGCCTAAGGCTAAAGTCCTCCACACTATCAGTGGTAAACCAATGCTCTATCACATAATCAAAGCATCACAAGAGATTTCAGATGATATCACAGTAGTAATAGCACATCAAAAAGAGGCTGTCCAAGAGCAGATGAGTGCCTACTTTGACAACATCAGATTTGTAGTTCAAGATGCAGCCAACTTTCCTGGAACTGGTGGAGCTATGAAAAATGTATCTCCAAAAAATGAGAAAGTTTTAGTTCTCAATGGAGATATGCCGCTCATTACTTCTAAGGCTCTGCAAGGCTTTTTAGATACTGAGGCTGATGTTATCATGTCTATTTTTGATTTAGAAAATCCCGACGGATATGGTCGTGTTGTCATTGACAAAGAGCAGGTTCAGTACATCGTAGAGCAAAAAGATGCAAATGAAAATGAGCTAAAAGTAACTACTGTAAACGCAGGTATATACGCTTTTAGTAAAGCTGTGATAGAGAAATACATTCCTCTACTCTCAAACGATAATGCTCAAGAGGAGTATTATCTCACAGATGTTGTTTCAATGGCAAGAAAGGATGGCTTAAATATAGCTCCTCTTTTAGTTGATGAGGAGCATTTCAAAGGTGTAAACTCTAAAAAAGATTTGAGTGACAGTGAAGTTATTATGCAAGAGAGAATTAAAACGCAGTGGATGAATGCCGGAGTTATTATGCAACTTCCTTCAACTATTTACATAGAAGAGAGTGTGCAGTTCGAGGGTGAATCTGTAGTAGAAAATGGTTGTCGATTAACTGGAAATACACTCATTCAAAGCTCACATATTAAAGCTGGAAGTGTGATTGAAGATTCAGTAGTAAAAAACTCTGATATTGGACCACTAGCACACCTTCGCCCTGCTTCGTATTTAGAAGATACACATATCGGTAACTTTGTAGAGGTGAAGAAATCTTCACTCAAAGGTGTAAAAGCTGGACACCTAAGTTATATCGGTGATTCACAAGTTGATGAGGGTACAAATATAGGTGCAGGTGTTATCACTTGTAACTACGATGGTAAAAACAAATATAAAACTATTATAGGCAAAAATGTTTTTATTGGGAGTGATACACACCTTGTTGCACCTGTAACAATTGAAGACAATGTTTTAATAGCCGCTGGAACAACAGTTACAAGTGGAAAAGTTCAAAGTGGCTCTTTGGCTATAAGTAGAACAAAAACAAAAATTATAAAAGATTTTTACTATAAGTTTTTTTGTAAGTAATAGTTGTAATAGAAAACATCTCAAAATTTAAATATAAGTATTTTTAGATAAAATACTAGAAAATTACATAGAGATTTACTCATGATTATTCCATCTGATTTACTACGAAACAAAAAAATACTTTTAGGCGTAACTGGTTCTATAGCTGTCTATAAGTCACTTGAACTGGTAAGACACTTTGTTAAAGCTGGGGCTGAAGTGAAGGTTGTCATGAGTGAGTCTGCTAAAAAATTTGTCACTCCGCTGACCTTTGAGACTCTCACTTCAAAGCAAGTTCTAGATGATACGAACGAATCATGGGTCAATGATCACAACCATATAAAAGCTGGCGAGTGGGCTGATCTATTTGTAATAGCACCAGCTACTGCAAACACTATGGCTAAACTTGCAAACGCAATAGCTGACAATATGCTGCTTCAGTGTGCATTAGCCTACCCGGGAGTAAAACTACTCTCAGCATCTGCAAATACTAACATGCTCCAAAACCCCATCACTCAAGCAAACCTCAAAATGTTAGCAAGTGCGAACTATAAGTTTGTAGATACACAGACAAAAGAGTTAGCTTGCAAAACTACTGGTGATGGGGCTATGGCTGAGCCTATAGATATATTTTGGGCATCATGTAGAGAACTCTTAAAAAACTCTTTTTGGAGTGACAGAAAAGTCATAGTAACAGGCGGTGGCACGATTGAGAAGATAGATGATGTTCGCTACCTCTCAAACTACTCAAGTGGGAAAATGGCATCATCACTCGCTACTGCACTCTACTGCAGGGGTGCAGATGTAAACCTTGTAGCAACAAAATTTGAAACTAATACTCCAAAAGAGTTAGAGATTAAAAGTGTTGAGAACTCATCACAAATGCTAGACGCTTTAAATGAGTCTATAAGTATTGCTAAAAAAACTACTTCAACACAAGAGAGACCTTATCTCTTTATGGCTGCAGCAGTAAGTGACTATGTGCCAGCTAAAGCAGAAAATGGAAAACTTAAAAAAGATATTTTAGGAAAAACTTGGGAACTCTCCTTAACACAAAACTGTGATATTTTAAACTCTATCGACAAAGAGGGTATCATCTCTGTCGGATTTAAAGCTGAGATGGATAGAGATAAAGCGCTTGAAAACGCAACAAATATGCTCAAGAAGAAAGGCTTAAACGCAGTCTGTTTGAACCTTTTACAAGACTCTTCAAGTTTTGGTAGTGATACAAACGCAGTTGAGTTTATCACTCCAGCTAATCAAGTCTCAATTCCTAGCAGTGACAAACTAAGTATTGCCTTTGCAATTCTTGACAATGCTAAAAATATTCAAAAGAAGTAAATAATGAATCAAGCTAAACACATCGCAATAATCATGGATGGAAATGGTCGCTGGGCTGAGATGAAAGGCAAAAAAAGAGTTAAAGGACATGAAGCCGGAGCGAAGGTTGTAAAAGAGATAACAACATACTGCTCGAACTCTGAAGACATAGAGAGACTCACGCTCTACGCTTTCTCAACTGAAAACTGGAAAAGACCGCGTTTAGAAGTTGAGTTTCTAATGAAACTACTCAACAACTATCTTAAAAAAGAGTTGCCTGTTTATCTTGAAAACAATGTGCGTTTTGAACCTATTGGGGATATCAGAGCCTTCTCTGCCTCACTCCAAGAGACCATAAGAACTATAGAGAAAAAGACGGCTCACTGCGATGGTCTTGTTCAATCACTTGCACTTAACTATGGGGCTCAAGATGAACTGCTTCGGGCTATAAACAATCTTAAAGAGTGTGACAGCGATATCACAACAGAGATGTTGAGTAATGAACTCGACTGTAAACACGATGTTGACCTGCTAATTCGGACAGGCGGTGATCACAGACTCTCAAACTTTCTACTCTGGCAATCAGCTTACGCTGAACTCTTTTTTACGGATACTCTCTGGCCGGACTTTACTACTAAAGATTTAGAAAAAATTATTAAAAAATTTACAAAAGTTGAACGTAGATTTGGAGGCTTGAAATGATAGAACTATCCTTTGCTTTTTTGGTCGGAATTATATTTGGTTCCTTTTTAAATGTTGTTATTTTACGTATCCCAAAAGAAGAAAGCGTAGTTTTTGGAGCTTCTCACTGTACCTCATGCGGAGAAACTCTCAAACCTTGGCATAATATCCCTCTTTTCTCATGGCTCTTTTTAAGAGGTAAGTGTTCATACTGTAAAACAAGTATCTCTGCGCAATACCCACTAGTAGAGTTTGTATCAGGTCTTATATTTTTAGTTTTAGCAGATAAATTTGGTCTTACACTCTCTGCCTTTTTTATCGGTCTGAGCTTTTTGATGCTCTTAGCACTCTCTATGATTGACTTTAAGTATAAAATGGTTCCAGATTCACTCAACCTTTTAGCAATCCTATTTGCTGTTGTAGGTGCTTGGAACTTCAGTGGGGTAGCAAACAACTTTCAAAACGCCCTACTCTTTGCAGGTGGATTTACTCTACTGCGTTTTGCACTCTCGTACTATCTCACTTCATCTATCTATAGGGCAGGTTTACCGACAAAAACTTCATGGAACAGACACTATGACAGAACCCCTTTCATAGAAGCGATGGGTGAAGGTGACATAATGGTGGCGGCTACGATGGGAGCACTTCTTGGAGTAAAACTTGCACTTGTTGCTATATTTTTATCTGCTCTTTTAGCACTACCTGTAATGCTCGCAATTTTAAAACGCTCAAAAGAGGAGCAGAGAGTTCCCTTTGTTCCATTTTTAGCTCTTGCTACCTTTATAGTCTATGTTTACGATAGTCCAATTTTAGCTTACATCGAGGCAAACTACTAACAATGGATAGAATACAAAAATATATACTGAGTAATTTATCGACACTTTTTATATCGATATTTATGCCTCTCTTTGCTATTGCTTCTGTTATATTCTCCATCAAACTTGCAACTTACACAGCGGTTATTCAGCTGAGTCTTTTGGACATGGCAAAACTATATCTTTTTGTACTTCCTGAAATTCTATTTTTCACTCTTCCAATCTCCTTTTTTGTTGCAGCAACACTCTCTCTTTTTAAACTCTCAAATGATAATGAGATTGTTGTTCTCTTTTCACTTGGTATTAAACCTAGTTTTATTATAAAAACTATGGCAAAGCCTGCTTTACTGCTCTCAACTCTGTTGATATTTGATTTTTTCATTCTCTTTCCACACGCTAAGGTTTTATCAAAAAACTTTATCTCATACAAAAAGAGTGAAGCGAAATTTAATCTCTCTGCTTCAGAGTTTGGGCATAGTTTTGGTGACTGGCTTCTCTATCTTGGTGAAGACAACAACAATGGAACCTACTCTAAAGTCTTTCTGTTTAACAAGAAAAAAGAGGAAGAGATTCTCATATCTGCAAAAACTGCAGAGGTTATAAATGACTCAGGAATACTCAGACTCAGGCTTACTGATGGGGAGGGTTACAGCTACTCAAAAGATAGATTTTCGCAGATAAATTTTCAAACTATGCTTATAAACTCCACCATGAAAACTTCTCTAAGGGAGTATAAAAAACCTCTTGAGTACTGGACTTCACAGACAAATGCTAAAAAGAAAAAACGCATGTTTATAACAAATATTGTGCTAAGTCTCTTTCCTTTAGTGAGTCTCTTCTTGGTTGCAGCTATAGGGATAGTTCACGCTAGACATCAAAAACCTAGGATATATCTCTACCTATTTTTAGGTGTACTTCTCTTTTATGGTGCCACTTTTGGACTGCAAAAAGTATTAGGTTTTTACACTATTCCAGTTATCCTTATTCCATGGATAGTGGCTACATACATATACTATAAAAAAATCATTGTAAATAGGTTCTAATGAGAGTCGCACTAACTCTTACTTATGATGGAACCACTTATTTAGGTTCGCAGATTCAAACTGAGACTAGTAACACAATATTTGGTCAACTGCAAAAAGTTCTCTCCCAGCTTGGCATAGATTCAAAAGCCATAGCGAGTGGTAGAACAGACAAAGGTGTTCATGCTACAGGTCAAGTCTGTCATATAGACTTACCACCTTTTTGGAGTGATACAAAAAAGCTCAAAAGAGTTTTAAACGAGATGCTCCCCTCAAGCATACAAGCCCTCTGTGTTAAAGAAGTAAGCGATGAGTTCCATGCAAGGTATAGTGCAAAGAAACGCAGCTATAGGTACATCATAAAAGAGGGAGAGTCAAACCCTTTTGAAAACAATTACATCAGTTTTATAGACTCTGTTAATTTTAATGAGATGCAAAAAAATATCAAACTTTTTATAGGTGAACATAACTTTAAGTACTTTATGAAAACCGGCAGTGACGTTAAAGGGACGATAAGAGTTATATACAGAGCCTATGCTTACAGACATAAAGGTGCAATAATTTTACACTTTGAGGGAAATGGATATCTCAGAAGTCAAATCAGAATGATGGTGGGTGCACTTTTAAAACTAAACGCAGTGCAAATCAAAGAGAAACTAGAGACTAAAATAAACCATAAAGTAAAACCCGCACCATGCAATGGACTCTACCTCGCTAAAATAAGATATTAAACGCAGCCTATGACACTTATCAACATGCGTTTAATATTTTTTCGTTACTATTGCAACTAATCAATATAAAAAGAGATAAATATGTATGAAGATGTAAAACCTCCCGAAGGCGTGAACCCAGAGACGCTAAAACATTTAATGGATCCTCAGAACTACGGTAAACTAGAAAACGCAAATGGCATCGGTGTTGCACTCGATGAGAAAACTAAAGAGTATGTTATTTTTTATACCCTGCTTGAGAAGGGCATAGTAAAAGATGTGCGTTTTGCGACAAATGGCTGTCAAGATACTGTAGTCATCGGTTCGATGTTCACTGAGATGATAAAAAACAATGACCTAGATTATGCCAATGGTGCGATAGCAAAGATGCATGAAAAACTTGGGGAGATGACTGCTCAGCAACAGATCTGCGCAGAGATAGTCTTCACTGCGTTTATAGCCTCTCATAAAAACTTTGAAAACCTTCAAAATGGACAAGAAGAGGAGCTACATCTTTTAAAGATGAAAGAGAGCTGTGAAGCTGAAAATATGCCTACAGAGGATGAGAGTAATGAATAAAACATATCAGAAAAAACATGAGCTATGGCTCAGTATTACCTTTGCATCATTTGCTATTAGTGATGAGGAGATTAAATCACGTCTTTATGATTTTGCGCAGATTGCGTTTAGACATATGAAGTGGTTGGGAAGTGATATTTTAGAGGCTGGTGATGATTATAACTACGATAGAGATATGATGCTCTATAAACGCAATACTGTTTTTGAAATCATCGAGGTTTTAGAAGAAGAAGTCAAAACTATTCAAAGTGATTATCCACAGAGTGTTTTAGGTGAGAGAATTAAAACTGATGATGCCTATCTGCTTCAGTATCTCTCAGAGGTTTTAAACAATAAAGCCAATAACCAAGAGGTAACTGCGTTTAACATGGAGCGCAAGTGGTTAGACAAAAACTTAGCACAAGAGCAGATTGATGCACTGACACTTTTTCTTTTTGAAGAGTCTTACAAAGAGTATGAGCTCATTTTAGTCTATGCCTATATGCAGGCTAGAACATCTGACGCACTGCAGTTTAATATATTTGAAGACCTTATAGCCGAGTCGCACTTTCACCTCAAATCTTTTGGAAATATGATGGCAAAGATGGGAATACTCGCTCTTCCACGTGAGCTTCATGAGATGACTTATGTTGTAAAAGATTTAGAGAAGTTTGTGATAGATGGAATTGCTGAAGAGGAAGCTGCAAAAATCATGTGTAAAGAGCTGAGTGATGCCATCAAAGATGAAGAGCTCTCAAAATTTTTCGACTTTATCAACTTTCAAGAGAGTTATCATATAGAGCTTATGAAGAAACTGCTCTAAGTATCTTAAAAGTAACTATACCAATTACAACTCCAATCAAATCAGCAACTACATCAAGAAGGGAGAAAAATCTTCCTTCGATAAAGTGTTGCACTACTTCGATTTGAACTGCAAACAAGAGAAGCCATAACACTTTTTTAACTAGACTCAACTTACGAAATCCAAGTGAGATTAAGAGATAGAGAGTTAAAAACGCAATGAAATGATTTGACTTATCCCACATACTCTCAACAACTTTAATTTGCATAGTTGTTGTTGCTAAAAACTCTATGCTTACTAAACATATAAAAAAGAGGATTTGAAAAAGTTTTTCATTTTCTAAAAGTTTATAAAAAGTCGCTTTCAACCCTTAATCCTTGTCCACACTATTCCTATGTACTCATGCATTGCAATAGTTGATATTTTAAATGCTGTTACACTTGGTGCCCTCAAATAACCTCTAAAGTCACTTGTGTGATATGCAGTTGGTGCAGCTATTGGGTTTAAGCCCTCTTGCTTAAAAAGCATCATCGACCTTGGCATATGAGTTGCAGAAGTCACTAATACGAAAGGCTTAGTACCTACTAATGTTTTAATAAACACTGCTTCATCCTGAGTCTCTTTTTGATCTGTGCTAATTATTATATTCTTTTTATCTACACCTAGTGCCATCGATAGTTTTGAACTCATTTCTGCGTGTGCAATATCTTTTCTACCTTTATGTCCCGTAAAGATAATCTTAGAGTTTTCTATCTGCTTATGGATTATCACACCTTCTAGAACTCTTTTTGTTCCAGCATCCATTATATGCGAAGATAGAGGCTGTCTCTGGTCTGTGTTGTGTCCACTCCCTAAAACATGGATATACTCTATATCTTGTTTATAGTCATACTTAGGGTATTGCATCTCCAGGTTTTGCACTAAAAAGTTTGCAAATGGCGGATAGGAAAACATAAAAAGTAAAAATAGGCTCAAAGATAAAGTGATTTTTGATTGAAACTCTTTTTTCATATATAAAAATATAACCCCAACAATAAAAAGTGTAAAGACAATCCCAAAGGGTTCAACAAAAAATGTTACAAACTTCTTTAACAAAAACCCTAACTCCATTACTCAATCACCTCACAAATTTTTTCTATCACGTCACTATCCCACAAGATCTCTTTATGTGTCAAGTTTTCAAGCTCTTCATAATAGACTAGATTTTTAATACTCTCTTTTAAATTTCGTGCGTTGTCTATGTTCGTTGTCTCATCATGTCTGCTGACAAAGAGCTGCGTTTTTGACTTCACATCTTTGACATACTCTATTGTTGCAAACTTATATCTAAAAAGATTTGAAAAGTTCCACTTGTACTTTTTCTTTGCTAAAGAGGCTATGGAGTCAAATGAAGCAACTAAAAAGAGTCCGAGGTTCTCTCTTTTTGAAGCTACATAGGCTGTAACACTTGAGCCTAGGGAGTAACCAAGCAGATAAAAATTACCATAATTTTTTTGAATTATATCTGCGACAAATAGAGCATCAGAGAAAACATTTTTCTCATTGACAACTCCCCCACTTTTTCCATATGAGCGGTAGTTAAAAGTTATAATCCTCGTCTTTTTAAAAGAGTTTGAGAGTCTACTGATAAGCCCTACTGTGTCTTGTCTTCTTCCACCAAAGTAAAGGAGTGTATTTTTATAATTTTTGGGCTCATAAACAACACCTTCAAGCTCAACACCATCCTCGGTCGTGATACTTAAAGTCTCATAATCATCATCCAAGTCACCCTCTCTGTGGTAAGTTGGAGAAAATATCATAAAGTGCTGCCACTGATAAAACGCAAAGGCTAAAATCAAAAAAGTAAAAAATAAAAATGCTATATAAATCATGGATAGAATTGTAGTATAATTCCATCAATTATAATAGGCTTAGATGCAAGGATTCAAATGCAAGTATTCGGAAAATTTTCAACAAACTTTGATATGGACTATTTAGTAGAGCACTACATCTACATAAATGAGAGTGAAGATGAAAAAATCACAACAGATGACGTAGAAAATATGCTTAAAAAAAAGCGTAAGACAGTAGCTGGAACTATCTTTTTATACAATCCCGTAGTTAGCCCTGTTGGCTACAAAATGAGCCGCTTCTTACAAGAGGATGGTTTTGATAAGTATGATGAGATTGTAGCACTCAACGAAGACCCAAAAGACTATGTACTAAACGCAGGTCTAAAACAACAGTTCAAAGGTAAACTTGTTGAGATAAAGTACCTCTTTAACTACAACCGTGAGAACATTGAACCAACTCCAATAATTGAAGAGTTTGATGCTGATTTGGATAAATTTACATCAAAACAACTCACACGCTACGATAAAGTTCTAAACTATCAAGATGTTCAAAATATCCGTTTAAGTGGAAAATTTGTGTTTTTTGGATGTGGAAATAAACATGATAGACATCATAAAGCTATTATTTCCTATGTACAAGCACTCTCACAACATGTTCAAAAACTAGATAAAAATGTAGTCTTTATGTATGACAGAAACTATGATCCAGACGAGTGTATTGAAAGAGGTTCTTTCCCCTCTCCACATGCAACAGGAAAAGCACGTGAAGTACGTGCAAACTGCTTTAAAGAGGTTTTTAAAACCAATCCACCAACTATCCAAAAACTCACTTAAGCACTGAATGAATCTTGAAAGCTACCTATTTGGTAGTACAAAATCTTGTTCATATATTTAAGTGATTGTCAAAAAATCAGTTGCAGTAACTGTGATTGTTTTTTCTCTACTACTATCTAAATTATAAGTAGTAGAGTCATAGCTATCTACAAAATTCCATTTTGATTCTACATTACTTTGGGTAAAAGTAAGACTCATAAAGCCCCTGTCATATGTATTTGTATATTGTAAATCATCTATTAAAAGTTGTAAAGCACCTTCAAAACTTTGAGATGCTTCAGTTGATGTAAGACCTACATACTCTTCTAGGCCTGGAGATGTAACAGATGGTGTTGCAAACTCTACGCCTATCTGTTGGCCAGACATATTTGTCAGGTTTGAAGCCCAGGCATTGTGTGTGTCTCCTGCTAAAACTACAAGTTTCTTACCCAATGCTTTTGCTGTTTCTAAAATAGTTTCTCTCTCGTAAAAGTAACCATCCCAAGCATCTAGATTATAAGGAAGCACTGTTGCAAGTCTTGTTTTTTCTTCATCTGTAACATCAGGGTCACCTTGCAAGATTCGTGTTTTTATAGTTACAAATTCTGTTATTAAATCGTTTATCTGTGTCAATAAAGCTTCTTTAGTTGTACCAAAAGCTTCTGGGTTATCAAGCATACCGATTGGTGTAAGGAGTTCAGCTGGTAAATTCATACGACTCATTAGCACTTGTTGTCCTAAAACCTGCCATGTTGCGTTTGAGCTTTGCAGTTGTCCTTGAAGCCATTGTAGTTGCTCCTCTCCAAGCATAGTTCTTGAGTCAGATGTTAAGTCTGCTGTAAATTCATCTGTTTTAAAACTACCATCAGCATTATAGTAATCGCTATAACTTAGTTGTTTATCTCTTCCAAAAATTCTTGTTTCTAGCATATGAAGCGATACTAAATTTCCAAAATCAAAACTTCTAAAAATCTCTTTTTTGTTATCTATCGGGCGTATTGGTAACCATTCAAAATATGCTTGCAGTGCTTGTTGTGTTCTTGTATCAAAGTCACCTTCGTCATCACTATGGTTTTGTGCACCATCTACGTATGTGTCATTTGCTATCTCATGATCATCCCACACTACAATCATAGGACAAGCTGCGTGAATAGCCTGTGTACCACTATCTGTATGGTAGAGCGCATACCTTTTTCTGTAGTCATTAAGCTCTATACATTCAGTGTTGTTATCATCAGGTAAAACTCTCCCAATGCTCTCAGCTTTTTGCGTTGCATACGCTGGAATCTTCGCATCAAAGTCATCATCTTGGTAGATACCATACTCATATATATAATCCCCTACGTGTATAGACACATCAAGGTCAGATATTTTTGCAGCTTCACTATAAGCATTAAAGTACCCATTTGTGTAGTTTGCGCAAGTAAAAACCGCCATTTTTACTTGTTGCGGATTTGCTGTAGGCAAAGTTTTTGCTACACCAACCGGTGATGTCACATCATTAGATGTAAACCTATAAAAGTATTTTGTACCTGCTGTAAGGTTTTGAACATCTATCTTTACAGTGAAGTCCTCTTCACTATTTGCTATGTAGGTTCCATTATTTGTTATATTTAAAAAGGTTTCATCTGTTGATACTTCAAAATCAACTGAAATATCTGAAGTTTTTGCAGTATCATCGTGTGTCACTCTTGACCATATGATAACCTTGTCACTCAGTGGATCGCCACTTGCAACTCCATGATTAAATGATACTTTTGTGTCATCATCACTGTCACTTGCACAGCCACTAAGTCCTGTAGATATCATTAAACTTGATGCTGCAAGAGCAGATATTTTTAAAAAGTCTCTTCTTGAAATATTATACATTTTTATGTTCCTTTTCTATATATTGCAAGTTTAAAAGAACATCATTACATGAAAGTCACTTTAGAGATACAATATAGGAACAGAGATACTGATGACTATAAGCTCACATTTACAGATAAAAACGCAGGGAACTATAAACACCATGCTAAAACCTAGTTACCTCTCCCACCATTAACTGTTCTTTTTGGAACAATAACTTATTATTTAACTAATTTAGAAAACAAAGGTAAGCTTATTTGAATAAGTTAATACACTTCGTTGTGTGAGCCTATCTCTATTGGAATAACCTCTTTTTCCGTAATAATCAGCTCAATGGTAATTCTATAACTTATGTTAATAGAGACAGAATGAAGATCTGAAAGTTTGCCAGAAAGCTTGTGTAGCCTTAAAGATGGATGATGTGGATTTACTTCTAAGAGCCTGATTGTTTTTTCATATTGAGAAAGGATTTCAGGATGTTTCTTGATGAATTTACGTAAACGCTTTTCATATTGCTCTGTAAAGATTAACTTATAAGTCATTATAAAGCGCCTTGATATGCTCATCGGCTGTCAATGTTTTTGCTTTTCCCTCTTCGATCTCTTTATGTGTTTGAATTAGTGCAGCTTCAAGTTCACACTCTCTGAGATAATTATAGTGTTCAAGATCCATTACAACATATTTAGATTTTCCACGTACACTAATAATTGCTTCATCATTTTGTTGAAGTGCTTCATCAAGTAATGTGACACCCCTTGTTTTAAGGTCATTTGCCATAATAGTCATATAATAATCCTTTTAATAGTATTGTTAATAGTATTATATCATATGTTATTTACAGTGTTAAATTTATAATTATTCTTTACAATATCTATTTATATATGCCATAAATAGTACCTTTTGGAGTTAAAAAATAATAAGAATTTTTTAGATTTGTTGGGTGATAAGTTCGTTTTTATGTAAAACTTATTTTAACTACAAACTACTCTATTTCTACCACTTTCTTTAGCTTTATAGAGTGCTTCATCAGCTCTGTTAATTGGTGCTTCAATATTTAAATCTTTTTCATTATCTACTTGAGATACACCTATACTTACTGTGTATCTCAACTTTTTGTTATTTAGCAAATTAATCACCATCTCTTCTATGTTTTTTCTAATCTTTTCTGCTATTATGGATGCTCCATTTATGTGTGTTTCAGGTAAAAGCACTATGAATTCTTCTCCACCCCATCTACTTATAATATCACTTGCTCTAGAGTTTTCTTGTAGAATTAAAGAAAGAGATTTAATTACTTCATCCCCAATTTGATGTCCGTATGTATCGTTTACATTTTTGAACTTGTCAATATCTAACATAAGGATAGATGAATCAGTTTTGTTTCTTTTAGCTAAACTTAATATTGACTCAGACATTTCAATGAAAGATCTTCTGTTATAAAGACTTGTTAAGGGATCTATTGAAGCTAAAAGTTTAAGTTGTTGTTCTGCATTTTTTAACTTTGTAACATCCCTGACACTTGTAAGTATCCTCTGAGGATTATTTATAATAGACATAGACATATTAACTGTAATATATGTTCCATCTTTTTTCAAACATTTTTTTTCAAAATTCTTTATATATCCAGCTCTTATTACTTCTTCGGCAGCTTTCTCGGAGTGTTTTATATCTTCTGGTGCAGACAAATTAATACAAGAATTATTTAATAACTCATTTTTACTAAATCCTATCATCTCTATATAAGCAGGGTTAACATCTAAAAAGTTTGATTCCATATCAAGTATCGCTATCGCATCTTTTGAATTATTAAAGATGGCTTCAAAAGTTTCCTGTTGCTCTTTTAATTCAGTCGTTCTTATTTTTACTTTTTCTTCAAGTGTCTCATTTAATATTTTTGTTTGAGCTTCACTATCTTTTAATTGTTTATGTAGCTTTACACTTACTTGTATGTTATCATTTATCTCTTTTGACATCTGCCCAATTTCATCATTTGAATAAATATAATCAAAGGTGAGATTCTCTTTTTTATTCTGCAAAAACAGAAAAAAGTTACTAAGTTCATATTTTAAATTTCTCAAAGGATGCGTAACTACCTTTCTAACTAAAAAGTATAAAATAGTAGATGTTATCAAGATAAGAACAAAAGCACTCACCATTATAATAGAGATTAATTGATTGGTATTTTCTGTTATTTGTACTTTTTTATCTTCAATCTCTTTTTCTTCTTTATGCATATATTCGCCTGTGCCTACAAACCAACCCCAGTCCTGAACACCAAATGAGTATGAAATTTTTGTTTGATAACTACTACCTTTCGTTGTTTTCCATTTATATGTATAGAAATGCCCTCCACCTTTTTTTGCATTAGCTATATGGTCTTGAATTACCATTTTTCCATTACCACCTTTTAGATGCAGTAAATTTTGACCAATTAAGTCTGGTCTTGGATTAAATGCCAATGGAACTCCATCATAAGACCAAACAAATACATACCCTGTATCATCTCCATATATCATAGAGTCCAAAGCTTTAATAGCATCTTTTTTAATCTGTTCTAGCTCCAAAGAAGTTGTTTGAGAGGTCACTTTATCTCTATATATTTTCAATACCGCTTTTGCCATATCAACATAATTTTTCAGAGCTTCTTTTTTTGCTGTTATTAGCTGTTTTTCATATTGAATTACATTTTTATTAGCCATGTTTTGGATAGTTTTAACTGACTGAGTGGTTAGTATTATTGTTGAAATTATTACTTCCATTAGGATAATAATAAACAGCTTAGTGTTTAAAGATAAACTCATCAGCTTTTAGTATTTTTTTCTGAAATAAATGATGTTTTAATATATAGAGACATAAGTTTCTTCTTAGTTTAAAGTTATTTTTTGTTCGTTAAATATGATTTTACATTAATTTAACTTTCTGGAATCTGATTAAATATTTTCATTGCTTCTTCATTGAGTTTTATCATGTCAATTCTATATCTGATTCATCAAAGTCAATATATCTGTATATCATTACAACAGCAACACTCTTTGGGTATATTTTATAAATTATTTTTATTCCATCTAAAATAACTTCTCGAACAGTTTCATCATCAAATGTAGCATTAACTTTTCCAATATAAGGATGTTGTAGCATATCTTTAATTCTTGATACAAGTTTTATTGCATATGACTTTGCTCTTGAGGGATTATCTAGGGCTATATGAGCTTTTAACTTGAAGATAAACTCTTTAGACTCGTGAGAAAAGTTGACTTTCATATATTATTTATTTAACTCTTCAAGAAGTTCATCAGATGAATAAATATTACCATTTTCAACTTCTTCTAAACCTTTTGATATACCAGCCTTTTCAAACTTATAAACAGAGTCATCTATAATTTCAACTGATTCACCTTGTTTAGTTAGAGACTCTAAAAAAGATAAGATTTTGTGAGATACACTTTCTGAAGCATTTAAATGTAATGTCATGAGATAAACCTTTTATATTTCAATTAGGTATATTATAGCTAATATTAATAAACCTCTATCTCTCCCGCAACCTGTTCTTTTTGGAACATGTTCAAAAATTCAGATCTATTTGGAACACTCTTTCTGTTACTAAAAACTGCTCCAAATATAAGTGATTTTTGAATAAGTAAACTGTCTACTTTATTAAATAATATAAGTTACTCTGTTTTTATTTTTTGTCTTTCCTTCAAATACTTTTCATGTAAAATATAATTTTAGTCAACTAAATAA
>JAYEMB010000200.1:0-1869 GCA_034717855.1 Campylobacterota bacterium | reverse complement strand
CAAGCTCTTTTAAATCTTGCTTTTGTTCTTCTTCTTTAGTCTCATTGTTCTCTTGCGTTTTTGACTCCTCAGACTCTTTTTTAGACTTCATATCATCCGAGTTATCTTGTTTATCTTCAGACTCTTTGCTCTTTGAGCTATCTTCCTCTTTATCTGACTTCTCTTGCTTCTCATCGGACTCTTTTTTATCTTCCTCAGACTTTTCACCATCTTTGGAGTCCTTATCTTTCTCGCCCTCTTTATCATCTTTTGAGTCTTTGTCTTTGTTTTTATCCTCTTGACTCTCTTCTTCTTTTTTCTGCTCTTCTATCGCCTTTTTAACAGCTTCGAGGTTCTCTCTTGTCTCTTTGTCCTCTTTTATTTTAAGTGACTTCTCATAAGACTCTACAGCTTTTTGCAAAGAACCCTCTTTTTGCTGTTTTACATAAGCGTTAGCCATATTTGCATAGTTACTAGCTCGTGAGTTTTCATCAGAAAAAGTAGCTTTTTTGTAAGACTCTATAGCCTCATCGTACCTGCCCTGCTTGTAGAGTGAATTTGCACTATTATAGTGACTCTCTCCACTATTGGACACATCTCCATACTCACTATAAAGCTGAGATGATTTCTCATAGTCTTGAGCGGAGTAAGCCTCTTTTGCCTCTTGTAACTTCATAAAGTCCAAGAGTCCAGCCTCTGCGTTTGGTGAAGTGAAGAGAAGTCCAAAGAGTAAAAACGCAGATGGTAGTTGCATTTTTTCGCGTTTACTCATAGAGCTCGTCGCGATAAGTAAAAGTAAAAGTGCTAAAGAGAGTGGAAAGTAAAAGAGAGGGATAAAACGCGCAATCTCTTGAGACTTCAACTCTTTTTTCTCACTATGTTTCTCTATCTCACTGAGCATCGCTTTTATATCTCTGTCTGACTTCACACTCTCTATGTAAACGCCACCACTTTTAGTTGCGAAGTCTGCTATATTTTCATTGAGTTTTGAGACTATTATCTCGCCATTGTGCTTGATGAATTCGCCATTTTTCTGTTTTATCGGAGCGCCCTTTTGAGTTCCTAAGCCTAAAACAAAGACAGCGATATTATGTTTTTTAGCAAAGGCAATCTCCTCAGAAAAACTATCACTGTCACCACCGTCACTTAAAACTAAAAGATACTTTTTAGACTCTTTTTTCACACTTGAATCTACAACTTCAAGCATAGATAAAAAGTCTGTTCCCTTTTCGGTTATGGAAGTTGTATCGAGTTGACGGAGTAAAAACCCTACAGCACTATGATCAAAACTAAGAGGTGAGACAAGATAGGAGTTTTTCGCAAAGGCGATAACTCCTATTCTCTCATTTGGTGCACTTTTGAGAAGTTCCATCGCTTTGAGTTTAGCAAGCTCTAAACGGTTTGGGTAGATATCTTCAGCCAACATAGAGTCAGATATATCTAAAGCTATCATGATGTCGGCACTCTTAGCCTTCACCTCAACTGTTCCTTCATTTATAACAGGTCCTGCGAGTGCTATTACTATCAAAATACCGATGAGCATAAAGAGTGCATTTCTCGCCTTGAGTGTTAAAGTGTTTGCGCTCACTCTTAACTTAGCCATCACCTCATCACTAAAAAATGTAGCCTCAGCCTCTTTTTGAGTAAGTAACAGACCAAAAAGTATGAAAAGAGGTGGTAGCATATAGTATAAAAATTCAGGATGTAAAAAGCTCATTAGTTATACCCTCTTTTATTTCTCAAATATATATACATCATCAGGGATATAAGCGCTATAAAAAGCGGATAGACATAGTAGTACTTCAGATATGTAAAGGTCTCATTTTGAATCTCTGATTTTTCAAGCTCATCTATTTTTTTGTAAATCTCTTTTAACTGAGTGGCACTTGA
>JAYEMB010000199.1:2687-8400 GCA_034717855.1 Campylobacterota bacterium | reverse complement strand
TCATCAATAAAAGATGCTTTGGAGCATTTAAAACATAAGCACTTTAAAAGGGTAGTAATAGTTGATGATAATGATTATTTATCTGGGATTGTTGCACAAAAAGAGCTAATATCTCTAACATACTCAAGATGGGCCACTCTTATGCAGGAGTATCAAGATGAGTTGAGTCAACTCAACAGTATGCTTGAAAATAAAAATAGAGAATATGAGACTATGGCGTCAACAGATTCTCTAACAGGTCTCTATAATAGATATAAGTTTTCAGAGTTGTATCTAACACAATACAAGGCTATGCTCCAACGTGAACAGGAGATGTCTCTACTTCTTTTAGATATTGATTTTTTTAAAAAGGTGAATGACACTTATGGACATAATGTTGGAGACCAGGTTTTAATTCAGGTTTCACATGCAATTATAAAAACTTTAAGAGATGTAGACATTATCTGTAGATGGGGTGGCGAAGAGTTTGTAATGCTTCTTCCAACTGCTTCTTTAAAAAATGCTGTTGACTTAGCGAATAAATTGAGACAAACTATACAAGAGTTAGAACTAGATCTTGTTGGACATATCACAGTTAGTATAGGGGCTTCTACTGTGAGAGAGGGTGATAATATGAAGGATGTAGTAGAGCGAGCCGACACTGCTCTGTATTTAGCAAAAAATAGTGGTAGAAACTGCGTAAAAAGTGAATAGGATAAATAATTTAGGCTTAATTAACCTAAATCATTATACCTTTAATCATAAAGAATAGAATTGCAGCGAGTGTACCTGCAGCTGGAACAGTAATAATCCACGCAGCAACTATCTTTTTAACAGCATCGCGTTTTACAAATTCAACTTTTTTAGTCTCTTTCATATGCTTTTTCGTTGTTTTTATTGCTTTTTCTTCATTTGCTATAAACTTATAAAGTTCTACAACTCTCTCGTAATCACCTTGAGACTTATCAGTTTTTTTCTCTAATGTTTTGAGCTCTGCGTTTAGTGCATTGAGAGTCTCTTTCTCATCTTTGATTATTAACTTATCCTCTTCTATAGTGTTGTGTGTAGAGGTTAATTGTAGATACTCTCTTAGGAAACCAACTCCAAATACACCACCGATTGCGATGTGAGTAGAACTTACAGGAAGACCTAATTGAGAAGCGATAATAACAGTGATTGAAGCTGCCATAGCGATAGAGAAAGCTCTGATTTGATTAAGTTCTGTAATCTCTGAACCAACAGTCTTGATAAGTTTAGGACCATAAAGCGCGAGACCAAGAGCGATACCTAAGGCACCAACACCCATAACCCATAATGGGATACTTGCCTTAGATGAGATACCACCGTTTACAACTGCATCGTTAATTGCAGCTAATGGTCCAATCGCGTTTGCAACATCATTTGCACCGTGAGCAAAACTTAGTAGGGCAGCTGCAAAAATAAGAGGGATTGTAAAAAGAGTATTTACTGACTCACTCGTATTTTCTAGATTTTGTTTAGATTTTAATTTTGCTTTTATTATAAAGTAAACAATCACAGCTACTATAAAACCTAAAGTAAGAGCAGTTAAAAATGATGGTTTTTTTGTCATTTCCATAGCTACAAATGGAAGGATATTTAGAGTCTCAACAACTTGTGGCCAGATTTTCTTAAGACCTTTGAGCGTTAAATAGGTAACAAATGCCCAAGACATAAGAGCAACAAAAACAGGAACATATCTTTTTGCTGAGGCTACTTTGTCCTCTTTGAAGACTATGGATTTTTTTATAGCAAAGAGAAACGCAGCGGCAATAACACCACCAAGAACAGGGGAGATAACCCACGAAGCAGCAATTTTACCCATTGTACTCCACGACACGATACTAAAACCAGCTGCAGCAATACCAGCACCCATAACACCACCAACAATAGAGTGAGTAGTAGATACAGGAGCTTTCATCATGGTAGCGAAGTTAAGCCAGAGTGCAGCTGCTAAAAGAGCTGCCATCATTGCCCAGATGAAAGGATCTGCGTTTCCACCAAAAGCGGAGATATCAATGATACCCTTTTTGATTGTTTTAACAACCTCACCACCTGCAATGATTGCACCGGCAGCTTCAAAAATAGCAGCAATTATAATTGCTGTTGTAAGTGTCATAGCTTTTGAACCTACGGCTGGACCAACATTGTTGGCTACATCGTTGGCACCAATATTCATAGCCATATAAGCACCTATAAGTGCTGCAACTGCAAGGAACATATTGTTTGGAATTCCACCATTGCTTAAGAAGCTGTATGTTAGAACTGCAATCATAAAAAAGAGTGAAAAACCTAATCTTGTCAGGTCAGTTCCACTCTTTTTAAGAGCCTCTTGCTCAAGTTTTTTCATTGTTTGGATTTCCATAATTACCCCATTTAATTAATTATGAAATTATACTCTCAATTTAATTATAGAATTATTACAATAGGGTTACATTACTGTTTTATATATGCTTTTATTATCTCTTGGCGCTCTAGAGGTCTGTCTCCACCTCTTCTACCCATAGTTGCAACACGGTTTAATTTTTCTACAGTACTCATAGATGAAGGAGTTGCTTGACCAAAGATTGTATGGCGACCATTTAACCAAGGTGTTTTTGCCGTTGTGATGAAAAACTGACTTCCGTTTGTGTTTGGACCTGCGTTTGCCATCGCTAAAATACCAGACTTGTTGAAAGTTCTATTTTTATACTCATCTTTAAATGGTTTTTTCCAGATACTTGCACCACCGCGACCACTCTCTGTCGGGTCTCCACCTTGAATCATAAAGTCTCTAATAATTCTGTGAAACGCAATACCATTGTAGTAGCCATTTTTTATATGAGTTGTAAAGTTCTCAACTGCTAGGGGAGCAACATCCGGATAGAGTTCAAGTTCTATATTTCCTTGAGTTGTCTCTAAAACTACATGTGGGTTTTCACCAGCAAACAGATTGACCGATAACAGCACTAAAGCTGAAAGTAGTAAGTTCTTTATCATTATTCTTCCTCTTTAAAATCTAAACATACTGAGTTGATGCAGTATCTAAGTCCTGTGGGCTCTGGTCCATCAGGAAACACATGCCCTAAGTGGGCATCACAGTTTGAACAGACAACCTCTACACGAACCATACCGTGAGTAGAGTCTTTTATCTCTGTTACTGCACCCTCAACAGACTCATAGTAACTTGGCCAGCCAGTGCCTGAATCAAATTTTGTCTCTGATTCAAAGAGCGGAGCATCACAGCAAACGCAGTTATAAGTTCCGCTTTCTTTGTTATCATAATATTTTCCAGAAAATGGTGCTTCTGTTCCGTGTTGTCTACAGACATAAAAAGCTTCAGGAGATAGTTTCTTCTTCCAATTCTCTTCGCTCATAGTTAGTTTCATATTTTATCCTTAGCTCTTCAATCTCTTTACAGTTCTCTTCAAACACTATATCAACACTGCTTGAAGCCATGCTCAGCGCATAATCTATTTCAGATACTGAACTAAAGCAGAGGTCAAGCAGTATTAGATGCTCGGTTTGCAATGCATTTGTGTCTGCATAGCTTAAGAGTAAAAGAGAGTCAAAGTTTTGGTTTATTAAATTTTGGGAACTATCTAATAAAATTGCTTTATCTTTGATGAAAAATTCAAGGTCATCATTTAATTTTTCTCTACTTAAGTTATTGCTTACAACAGTAATATTTTTAGCCTCAGAAGTTTGTAAAAGTTTTGATATAAGTTGCAATGCTTTTGCATGAGGGTTTGCTTGATGAAATTTAACATCTATGTTTTTGTCTGTTTTTTCCTCTTTGTTGAAGTTGTACTCGGCTTCTTTTAAAGGGGAGTTCACTAAGAGTAAATTTGCCTTATTTTGAATATGTATTAGATAATCTATAAACTTATCAGGTAAAAGATTAGAATCATCGCAAAGTATTAAGTCAGTAATATTGAAACTTTTATGCATAAGAGAGTTGTCAATAGTTATATTTCCTACAATAGGCTCTTTTTTAAGTCTGTTGCGGTGTAAGTTTATCAGTTCTAAAGGAGTAAGAATCATTATAGAGGTTAAATCAATCTCTACTATTGCATGCTCTACAATATCTACTAGTTTTTTTCTAAGTATGTCACAAGCTAGGTGTGTTGGTTTGATGATAACAAATTGTTCATCAGGCTTGTTTAATCTCTCTAAAATGGCTTTAAGAAGAAGCACACTGCTTTTATCTGTATCGTTATCTGCTGTGAGTACCTGAACACCAGTAATCTCAGACTCAATAAACGCAATCTGTTCTGCATCACACAACTTAAGAGTAAGATCATCGTTCACTATAGTGTGCTGTATTAGTAAATTACCTATAATAGCCTCTTTTGGAGGAAGGAGTACTTTAGAGACTTCCGAATACTCTAGTTTTTGCATAATCTCTTCTTGGGAGGAGTCACTAAATATAACTCTCTCTCTTGGAAGTAACTCTTTAAATGATTCATCTAAATGCTCATATTCATCAGCATTTAGATTTTCCATTAAAAGGTAGTTAAAAATAGGTACAGCGTCATGATGTGTTAGCTCATTAAATTTTCTATCTATAATATTTTGAGTCTTTTGGTATGAGAGGGTGTCTTTAGAAGCAGTCTGATTTTCAGCTCTCTCTATTGTTGAGTTTTTAAGTTCATCATAGGTCCATTCTCGTATCTCAAAAAGGAATATTCCGCGTTTCATATCAAGTATCATCAGTGGAATTGAGTACTTTTGCGAGTGATGATATATTGTCATATCTTTAAATAGTTCTAAATCAGTCGATTCAGTAATTGATTTTAGTCTGTTTACGAGTATAGAGTCGGGGATAGTTAAAGATTGGCTCTTTTTTGTAAAGAGTGATGAGAAAAAAGGTATGTTCATATATGTAAGATTAGGTACCGCCACTGCAGTGACAATACCTTAATGATTATTTACCAGCTGCAACGCGGTCTTTAAGACCTTTACCAGCTTTAAATTTAGGAACCATTTTATCTTGAGTAGTATAAGTTTTATCAGTACCAGGTACTTTACCACTTTTACCTTTTTGTAAAGTAGCAGCAAAACTACCAAAACCTACTAAAGAAACATCTTCTTTTTTTACTAGTGCTGCTGTAACAGCTTCTGTAAATGCTTTAATTGCCGCTTCTGCTTCAACTTTAGTTTTGTAGTCACCACTTGCTTGTACTAATTCAACGAATTGCGCTTTATTCATAGATTTACCCTTGGATTAAATATTTCCGAACTTCCGTGTACAAAGTACTTTGCACACAAAATAATTCAGCTAGAGATACTTTATAGTTTATTTGCTTAAATTTTTCTTCTTTTCTCTTAAATATACTAAAAAATGTGATATTTTTGTTTCTTTTAGTCCAGTTTTAGCCTGCTTTAAGAGGTTTGAGAAGTTTGGTGTGTGATTTTTATTCATAATTAAAGATGATATTTCTTTGATTTTTTGGTACTTATCGCTGTTTGAATTGATTGATAAAAAGACATCCTCTAAACCATCTCTCTCTTTTTTAGTAAGTGCACCCATCTATTTAATCCTCGAGTTTATTTATTTTTCTAACAGCTCTAATGATCTCATCGTCATCTAATTTTCCTAACATCTGAATCACTACTGCAGCGGCTTGCGGTTTTGCACGACCGAGCTTCCAGTCCTGATATGTACGCATAGAGATACCAAGCTTACTGGCCATATCTTTTAGGGATATTTTTTTACCATTGTTTTGGGACTCTA
>JAYEMB010000199.1:0-2587 GCA_034717855.1 Campylobacterota bacterium | reverse complement strand
AGGGAGTTTTAGTTGTTGTTTATTGAGATTGATTTATCTACTGGTTTTAGTGTGATAGTATCTTCATTACATTCAAGATAAAAAGGAGTGTATGAGAGAGCATCAGTTTTAAACTTAATCTCATTCTCATCATCAATTACAAAAACTATATTGTTTAAACCATTGAGTGGTCTTTCTATAGATATTTTTGCCTCTAAGTAGGATGCTCTTATTTCATTCTGCTCATCTCTAAGCTCTTTTATCTTCTCTTTGAAAAGAGGGATTTTTGATTGAGTATGTTTTTTTGCTTCTTCAAGTTTGTATTTTAACTCTTCTATATCACTTTCTAATAGATTTAATTTAGAGTCTAAAATAGGGACATCTCTATAGTTTATTTTAAATAGATTGTCCTCTCCACTTACATGACGAATCGTTATGGAGTTTGAGGCATAAACTTTTAGGTTACTTTTTACTAAGCCTATTGTGACATCTTGAGCATAGATAGAACCACCTAGGCAGTTCTCAATATTCACTTTGCTTGCATGAATTTTACCACCTTCTAAGAGAGAGACTTTGGCCTCATGACACCTTAGGGTTCCTTTATGCCTGTTTATCTCTGCATATTTTGCGTACTGAGTAGAGTCTTGATGTGTTACGCCGTCTATCTGCAGGTTGATAGCTTCGAGGATACTTTTGGCACCGATATGCCCACTTACATGAATAGTTTCAGATATTAACTCTACACCCTCTCCTATACTATCTTTTGTGATATCGTTTTGAGATATTCTCACTTCTATATTATTTTCTTCTTCAGAGGCTATTGCGGTGTTGTTTCTGGAGATTTTACTCATTTTCACTTGGTTATTTACGCAAAAAGTGTTTCTATCAAAGTGTAGATAGCCTCTCTTTTTACTTTTATAATATTTGGATTTTTCATTTTCTTCTATTGTTATACTCTCTGGGTCTATATTTGCTTGAAGGTCTTCGCTGTTGTTACCCGTACCTCCATGAACCTCTTTTCCATATGCGTTCAATCCATTTTTGCCAAATATAGGTTTTTTATACTCTATAAGCAGCTCATAAGCATCTACTTCAATAACTTGCGTCTCAGTCTCTTTCTCTTTAAACCAGTAGACTAACTTGCTCTCTCTTGTAACTACTGGCTCTATTCCATTAAAGAGTGGAAGCTTCAGGTTTTTTTTGAATTTTCCTGCATATAAGTGTTTGATAAAAGCTTTAAGATTTTTTTTCATCTCTTCATCAAAGATGTTGATGAGTATAGAGTTTAAAACCTTGATTTTATTAAACTCTGCGTAGATTAAACGCAGCATATCTTTTGGAGCATATTTTTTATATGGAATGATTGAGTCACTTTTTAGTATGATTTTTGGATGAGAGGCGTGTTCGCCCAGACTTATTTCATAGTTTAGTTTTAAGGTTTTTTCTTTTGAATGTTTTAGTATTACTGTTGGGAGTTGATTAAACTCAATATGCTCATTGAGTATTTTATCTTTATCAGTGTACTGCGAAAGAGTCTCTTTGCTAATGAGTGCAAATGCATTATTAGCACTATCTTTGACATAGTTATCTACTTGTTTAAGAGTAAAGTCACACTCATCTAAAGGGATAAGATTTGCATCAGCATACTCTCTAAGTGAGACTTGTATATCTTTTGTTTTAACAACTTTTTTCTCTATATGTAGCATATTTATCTAGTACTGCAAAAGGTCACTATAGTCATATTTAGAAAAATTTAGAAAGAGTTTCCCATTTTGTTTCATTACTCTTATGTCGCTACCGTAGGCAGAGAGAAACCTTCTTTTGATAACTTTCTTTTGAAAAGTTTCTATATCTAGTGTTTTAAGATACTCTTTGAGATCTATTATTTGAGGAGTCTCTTTAGCCTTTTTATAAGACTTCGTCTCCACTGTTTCAACTTCATGTATAGTTTGGTTGTCTTGAGCCAAAAATTTTGTATTCATCAGCTCAAGTACATTTTTAAGTTGCTCATCTTTAGTGAGATAGACCTGCTCGATTTTGTTCATCTCATCGCGTAACATCTGCTCTTTGTCATCTATGAGTCTGTCTATCTTCTCTTCGAGCTGAACTATCTTCTCTTTGAGTTGTTGGTTCTCTCTTTGATAGAGTGAGATAACCATTGCAACCGTTGTTTTTGTTTTAGCAGGAGTATTTTTTAAGGGAGTAGTTTTTTCTTGAACTTGAAGTTGCGTTTTCTCTTGGCTTTCAACAGGGATAGGCTCTTTTGGTAATATGATGTAAGTAACACTATCCTCAGTAATATAGTTTAGTTTTTCAGTTCGAAGTTTAGAGTTAATCATCTCTTTAGACATTTTAAATTTTTTTGAGTATTCATCTATAGTGAGTCTCATCTCTTTCCTTATTAAATCATGTAGTGAATTTGGATATTTCATAATTGTTTTGTAGGCTTATTCTATAATAAAGTTCCTTTAAATGAACTATGTTATATAATGTCAAAATTAAATTTTTAGGGAATTATTATGAGTAAAGGCATTTTAGATATTGTAAAACCTGGAGTTCTTTTTGGTGAAGATGTACAAAAAGTTTATGCACATGCAAAAGAGCAAGG
>JAYEMB010000198.1:0-1873 GCA_034717855.1 Campylobacterota bacterium | reverse complement strand
GATATTAAAAAAGGCGTACGTTTAATCGTAGGTGAAGTACCATATAAAATTGTTGAGTTTCAACATGTTAAACCTGGTAAGGGTGCTGCGTTTGTACGTATGAAAATGAAAAGTTTTTTAAATGGTAAAGTAGTTGAAAAAACTGTTCACGCAGGTGATAAATTTGAGATTCCTGTAATTGATTACAAAACTATGCAGTATCTTTATGATGATGGTGAGATGTACCAGTTTATGGATAACGAAACTTACGATCAAATCGGTCTTGAGTATGCTCAATGTGATGAGGCTTCAAAGTGGTTCAAAGATGGAATCAACGTTGAAATCATCTTCTTTAAAAACAAAGCTATCTCTGTTCAAGCTCCTGAATTCATGGAGCTGGTAGTGACTGATACTCCACCAAACTTTAAAGGTGATACTTCAAGTGGAAGTAAAAAACCTGCAACTCTTGAAACTGGTGCCGTAGTTCAAGTTCCTTATCATGTTTTAGTAGATGACTTAGTAAAAGTTAATACTGTTGATTGTGAGTTTTTAGGAAAAGTTAAATAAAAAAATAAATCTATTTCTGCACACTTTAGATGTAGAAATAGATTAAGAAAAACCTACTATAATCACTCTAATTATTTAAGATATAAAAGGTAATTACTTTGAGTGCACAACCCTTCACACATTTACATCTTCATACAGAATATTCGCTACTAGATGGCGCAAATAAACTAACAAATCTTGTACCGCGTTTAAAAGAGCTTGGAATGACCTCTGTTGCTATGACTGACCATGGAAATATGTTTGGTGCGATTGACTTTTATAAGCAGATGATTGATGCAGGTATTAAGCCTATTATCGGGATGGAAGGGTATATCCATAATGGAGATACGCTCAACGACAAGAGTACAAAACAGCGTTTTCATATCTGTCTCTTTGCTAAAAATAAAAAAGGCTATGAGAATCTAATGTATCTCTCTTCTAAAGCTTTCATAGAAGGGATGTACTATTTTCCAAGAATCAATAAAAATGAACTACGCAAGTACTCTGAGGGAATTATATGTACCTCTGCCTGCCTACAGGGTGAAGTAAACTGGCACCTCAATCTCGAAAATGAGAGAAACGTAAAAAATGGAGCACTTGGGTATGAGGGTGCCATAGAAGTTGCACGTGAATATCAAGATATCTTTGGAGATGATTTTTACCTTGAACTTATGCGTCACGGTATCGGCGATCAACTCTTCATCGATGACCAAATACTCAAAATCTCTCAAGAGACAGGTATAAAAGTTGTCGCTACTAATGACACTCACTACACTTTTCCAAATGATGCACAGTATCATGAAGCGTTTATGTGTATCGGGATGAATAAACTCTACGATGACCCAAATCGTATGCGTCACTCAGTTCATGAGTTCTATCTAAAATCACCAGAGCAGATGGCTAGACTTTTTGCAGATATTCCAGAAGCTATAGCGCACACTCAAGAGATAGTCGATAAGTGTGAAGCTTATGTGCCAATCGTAAAAACGCCAACTCCACCTAACTTCAAGTTTACAAAAGAGTATGCTTCAGAGGAGGGGCTAGATATTGACTACCAAGATGACCCTCCATTAGCTGCTGATGCAAGTGAAGATGATAAGAAAAAACATATGCTCGCAGCTGATAAAAATGATGCGGAGTACTTTGTTTACAAGTGTAAAGAGGGGCTAGAAAAACGCCTTAAAATAGTCCCCCAAGAGCGCCATGAAGAGTATAAAGAGCGTTTAGAGTTTGAGATGGATATTATTAATTCTATGAAGTTCCCTGGTTATATGATGATTGTTTGGGACTTTGTTATTGAGGCTAAACGTCTCGGTATCGCTGTTGGACCAGGACGTGGTTCAGCTGC
>JAYEMB010000197.1:5845-8408 GCA_034717855.1 Campylobacterota bacterium | reverse complement strand
AAAGCTACAAAAAATATTTTTTTGAGAAAATATCAAGACATTTATTATTTACATTAGCTATAATCCTTTTATGAATCTATTATCCGCACAAAATCTATCACATACTTTTGAATATGAACTTTTTAACAGTGTATCTCTTGAGTTACAGCCAAAAGAGTCTATCGCTATTATTGGTGCGAGTGGTAGTGGGAAATCAACACTTCTACATATATTATCTACTCTTTTAAAGGCTGATACAGGAGTTGTCTCTCTTTTTGGTGAAGATATAGCAACTCTTAAAAAAGCGAAGTTAGCTCAATTAAAAAGAGACTCTTTAGGACTCATATTTCAGTCTCATTATTTATTTAAAGGTTTTAGTGCATATGAAAATTTAGAAGTAGCATCTATGCTCTCAGAGAAGCCTATTGAAGATGAGTTGTTAGAGCGATTAAAAATACTAGAACCGATAAATCAGAAAGTAACTGAACTTTCAGGTGGTCAGCAACAACGTGTTTCAATAGCGAGAGTCTTAACAAAAAAGCCTAAAATTATTTTTGCAGATGAACCAACGGGAAATTTAGACAAAGAGACCGCTCGTGAGGTAATGAAGCTTTTTTTTGAGTATATAGAGTCACAAAACGCAGGAATGATACTCGTAACTCATGATGAAGAGTTGGCATATATGTGTAAAAGTGTTTATAGACTCGAGAACAGAGAGCTTGAAAAAGTAAAATAATGGGCTGGGCAGAACTCTTTAATGAAACAAATGTTGTAGCTTTTGTACTGCTTTTTTTTCGTTTTGGAGCACTTTTTATTGCCACTCCAATTTTTTCGCACCAAAATATTCCTATGACAATCAAGGCTGCAATGGCGTTTTTCTTTACAGTTGTTTTTTATGCCTCTTTACCCCCTCTGACTATCTCTATAGATGTTCCAACAATAGTTCTTGCGATACTGAGTGAGTTGATGTTTGGTCTCTCAATAGGTATAGTTTTACTACTCGCTTATAATGTCATAACTTTCGCAGGGGGGCAGATTTCTTTCATGATGGGTTTCTCGATGGCTAGTGCGATTGATCCTCAAACAGGTGTCTCTATGCCTATCATCTCACAGTTTTTGTCACTGATGGCCTTAATGGTTTTAATGGCAATGGATCTTCATCACTGGATGCTACTCTTTATAGACAACTCTTTAAGCACACTCCCTCTTGGTGGGTTTTTAATGACAGAGGATCTTTTTAACTATATTATTCATGCGGCATCTAAGATGTTTTTAGTTGGATTTATGATTGCGTTTCCTATCGTTGCTCTCTCATGGTTGGCAGATATTATATTTGGAATGCTTATGAAAACTATGCCTCAGTTTAACCTTTTAGTTATCGGTTTTCCTATTAAAATTATGGTTGCGTTTGGGGTACTTATAGCTACTTTAACAGCAACTATGTTGATACTAAAAGCAGAGATGATGGAGGCGTTTAATGCCTTGGAGATGTTTTTTTAGTTTTTTTTGATACAATAATGGGAATAAACCCAACTAAGGAATATAAGTGAAAATTTTACTTTTAAATGATAATCCAGTTGTAAACAAATTAGTCACCTTAAGTGCTCAGAAAACTTCAGATGAGCTAGAAGTAGTAGAGTCTGTAGATACGATTACAGCAGCTGATTATGACCTTTTAGTAGTTGATGACACTATATATAACGAAGATATATTTGAGCAGATTAAAAGTAAAATTAACTTCTCTTCATCACTCTATATTTACTCAAGAGATGCGGCTGAAGTAGAGGGATTTAGTGCTACGCTTAAAAAACCATTTCTTCCTACAGACTTAGTGGAACTGTTTTCTAAACTTGCAAAAGGTGTGGAGAGTGTTCCTGCAAATGTAGTAGATGAAGCTGAGAATCTGACTGAACTTGAAGAGCCAGATAACGAAGACCTTGCCTTAGATGAAACTATATCAGAAGAAGAACTAGAGTTAGATTTGGATGATTTGGACTTAGAGTTGGAGGATGATTTATCTTTAGAAGATGATGACTTAGACCTCTCTCTCGATGATGATCTAAATCTTGATGAGCTCTCTTTGGAAGAGGAAGATGATTTATCATTAGACGATGAAGATACGGATTTAGGAGAGAGTGTTTTAGATGATGAAGAGGCACAAAAAGTAAAAGATTTACTAGATGAAACGAGTGAAGAAGAGTTAGACTTAGATGAGTTGGGTGATGAGCTAGAAGATGAAGTTGAAAAAGCCATTCAAGAGAGAGAAGCTTTAGAGTCTACTGAAGAGCTTGAGTTGGACCTTGAAGATAGCGAAGAACTTGACTTAGAGGATACTCTTGATAACTTGGACGAAGAGTTAGAGCTAGAGGAGCCTGAGGAAGACCTCGATGATTTATTGGATACTCTTGAAGAGAGTGAAGAGCTTGAGTTAGAAGATGAAGCTGAGAAAGTTCTTGAAGAGGTAGAAACTCAAGAACTTATAAATGAAGCTGAGTTAGAAGATGAACTTACTCTCGAGGAAGATGAGACGCAAGAGGAGTTAAATCTTGAAGATAGTAAAGCAGAAGAGACGGAGACTTCAGAT
>JAYEMB010000197.1:0-5745 GCA_034717855.1 Campylobacterota bacterium | reverse complement strand
TGAGATTGGTTCGTTTGATTCACTCACTTCAACTGATTTGAAACTTGCACTCAACGAAGAAGTTGAAGATACCCAAAGTATAAACGCGCAAGAGAGCTTAGAAGAACAAGAGATACAGGGAGTGGAGGCACTTGAAAATCTACTAGAGATACTTAAAGATAAAAATATTTTAGCTTCAATGAAAGGGCAGAAAATCAATATTAATATAACAATAGGTGAAGAGTAGTGATAGAACATAATGGTGTAGTTTTAGTCCTTTCCGGTCCAAGCGGAGCGGGTAAGAGCTCTTTAATAAATAAGATAAAAGATGATATCGGGGATTATTACTTCTCAATATCAACAACAACTCGCTCTATTAGAGAGGGTGAAGAAGAGGGTGTTCACTATCACTTTGTAAGTAAGGAAGAGTTTGCTCAAGATATAGAGGATGACCACTTTTTAGAGCATGCAGTAGTTCATGGTAACTATTATGGAACATCACTCAAGCCAGTTAAAAAGGCACTTAGTGAAGGGAAACTTGTTATCTTTGATATAGATGTTCAGGGGAACATGGCAGTGAACAATAGACTAGGTGATATCACAACATCAGTCTTTATTAGCCCTCCGAGTCTCTCAGAACTTAAAAGACGTTTAGTGAGTCGCTCAACTGACACAGATGAAGTAATAGATGGTCGTATTAAAATGGCAAAAAGAGAGATACAGAGAATTACAGAGTACGATTATATTGTCGTAAATGATGATTTAGATGTAGCCGCAGAGGTACTCAAGCAGATTGCAATAACTTCAAGACTGAAAATACCTCATGATAAAATCAATGATTTTGTTCAAAGTTGGGAAGATATATAAAAAGTATTTTAGATAAATTTATCTGATAAGAGTAGTTACAGCAAATTGTAGATATACTCACGAATTAAAAAAATAAAAGTCAAGGATATAGAGTATGGGAATGCCTGGTGGAACAGAATTATTAATCGTTTTAGCAATCGTAGTTTTATTATTTGGAGCTAAAAAAATACCTGAATTAGCAAAAGGTTTTGGTAAAGGTATCAAGAACTTTAAAGAAGAGATGAAAGAGAATGAGAATGAGGTTGCATCTACAGATGAGCCTAAAAAAGTTGAAAAAAATGAAGAGGTAGCATCTGCTGAAGCTACAAAAACTTCAGAAACTACTAAACAAGCATAGAACTTGAAACAACGAGTATCGGCGTTATTACGCGAAAAACTAGGTCGTGAAGTTGTTTTAGAAAAACCTCGTGACCGCTCTTTTGGTCACTTTGCTACCCCAATCGCTTTTTCACTAGCAAAAGAACTTAGAAAATCACCTATGGTTATAGCTGAGGAGCTTGCTTCTTCATTTGATGAAGTGCAAGAGTTCTCTAGTGTTGAATCTGTCAAAGGGTATCTAAACTTCCGTTTGAGTGAAAACTTTTTAAGTGAGTATGGAACTTGGGCGCTAGATAACTCAGCAGAGTTCGCAAAGCAAGAGAAAAATGAAAAAATTCTTTTAGAATTTGTAAGTGCCAACCCTACAGGACCTCTTCATATTGGTCATGCTCGTGGAGCTGTTTATGGTGACACACTACTGCGTTTAGGAAGACACCTTGGGTATGAAATTACTGCTGAATATTACGTAAATGATGCTGGAAATCAGATTGACTTGCTTGGTCTCTCTATTCAACTTGAAGGTCGTGCATCTGTTCTTGGTGAAGATGTTGAGTATCCTGAATCTTACTACAGAGGTGAGTATATCACTGGTTTAGTTGAGGGTGCTATAGCTAAGTTTGGCAAAGAGATTTTAAGTGATGAGTCTCGTCAAAAAGAGCTTGCACTCTGGGCAAAAGATGGTGTGATGGAAATCGTAGTTCAATCTTTAGCTGATACGAACATTCACTTTGACACTTTTGTAAATGAGTCTTCACTCTATAGCGAGTGGGATAGAGTTATGGCTAAGATGGGTGAAGGTTGTTATGAGAAAGAGGGCAAGATGTGGATTGCTTCTGAATCTAAGGGTGATGACCATGATAGAGTTGTTGTTCGTGAAGATGGACGCCCTACATACTTAGCCGGTGATATCGTTTACCACAACCAAAAATTTGAGCGCGGATATGATCATTACATCAATATCTGGGGAGCTGACCATCACGGTTATATTCCTCGTGTAAACGCAGCGGTAGAATATTTAGGGTATGAGTCCAAGAAACTTGAAACACTGCTTTCTCAAATGGTTTCTCTTTTAAAAGATGGTGAGCCATACAAGATGAGTAAACGTGCAGGTAACGTTATTCTGATGAGTGATATTGTTGAAGAGATTGGGTCTGATGCACTGCGTTTTATCTTCGCTTCTAAAAAATCAGATACAGCACTAGAGTTTGATCTTGCTGAGTTTAAAAAGCAAGACAGTTCAAACCCTATCTTTTATATACAGTACGCACATGCTCGTATTCAAACACTTCTCTCTAAAGCAGAAGTAAGTAAAGAAGATATACAAAACGCAACTCTAAAGAATCTTGGAGAAAACGCAGATAGCCTACTTTTTGATGCTCTGCTTCTTCCTGAAATTGTTGAGGATGCATTTAGCTCTCGTCAAGTTCAAAAACTGCCAGATTACCTCAAAGCCTTAGCAGCATCTCTTCATAAGTTTTACTACGATGTTCGTATGATAGGAACTGAAGATGAAGCCAAACTTCTTAAAGTTCTTTTAGTGGTAGCTCTCTCACTTAAAACTGGTCTCTCTCTTATGGGAATAGAGGCTAAAGATAGAATGGTTAAAGATGAAGAGTAACACTATTGTAATTCCAGATCCACGAACGGGTTTTTCTATGAAAGTGGATGGTGTACAGCTTAACCGTCATGATATGCATGAAATAGCGGCAGAACTAAAAATTAATAATAAAGATGTTTTAGTAGAGAATGGTGTACTTACAATCTACAATACATCTGCGGAGTGTCAAGAGATTATAGATGATAATGCTCTTGTATCATTTATAGCTATGGCTCTTGAAATTTCTCCTGAGAGTATTAGTGAAATGACTGCAGTTAAAGCAAAGCCAAAAATTCTAGAAAGAGATAGTTTTGATGAAGATGATGACGACTAGAACTCTTTAGTTTTTTCTTTTACTTTAAAAGTTGAGAGCTTTTGAGCTCTGGATATAACTTTAAAATCTCATCTTTTGAAGATTTTGGAATCTGAATTAGTATAGGATTCTTCTCTCTGTCAAGCCAAGAGGCTATCTTTTTTATTTCATCCAAACTCATAGCAGTACAACCTGCCGTTGGGGCATTTATATCTTTTTTTACATGTAAAAATATACAAGAGCCTCTTTTTTCAATAGCATTCTGATTGTGTGCAACCATAATTCCAAGCTCATACTGATGGTCACTGCGTTTCATATCTTCATAACTCTTCTCATCTCCATTTGATTCGATGACTTGGTTATAAAATGGGGAGTTACTATCATCTACACAGATAAGATTTTTTGATGTGTGCAGGTATGGTAATTTGTAGTTGTGTGTATGAGAGTAACCATATATATCCGTCAGTCTAAAGACTCCGATAGGAGCTTTTTTATCACCTTCATACTTTAGAGCCTCACCCTCTTGTTGCTCAAGAATCACCTCTCCTAAGCCCCATCCTAAACCATTTTTACCGATGTTTACATCAATAGTGCCACATACTTTTAGGCCATTTTCAAAACACTCTAGTTTTGCTTGAGGAGAGTTGAAATCATCACTAACAACTAAAATTATCTGCTGTGATGAGTGGAGCAAAATTGACAAACTTATTAAGATTAAGAAACTTTTTATCATAAAGTATGGTACTATTACTATTATATGATTTAAATTAAATTTATGGAAAGAGTTATGGCTATAAAAATTAGAAAAGCAATTGCGAGTGATGCACCTTTTTTAGCACGGATGATACTGCAAAGCTCAAGAGCTGGTAAAAAAGATGGAATGTTTGATTTAGTATTTCAAACTAATGATGAAAAGATAATCTTGCCAAGACTAGAGCAATTGACACAAACAACTGCTAAGAATCAGTGTCACTACAGTAACTTTTTAGTAGCTGAACTTGATGGGAAAATTGTAGGAACACTCTGTAGTTATGAACCAAGAATAGCTACTAAAGATGTACTGATAAATGCGTTTAAAGAGCTTGGCTGTCGTGAAGATGTAAGTGCAAGCCTTGAAGCCTTTTACAGTTGTGAATTTGATTTGAACAATAGAACTTTGATGTTTGACTACATGGAAGAGCTCGAAGGTTTTATTGATGTTGGTGTTTTAAAAGAGCTTATGACTAAAAGCCTTTTAACAGCAAGACTCAAAGGGTACAGAATTGCTCAGACTATTATCGAGATAGGCTCTCTAGAGAGTGAACTCTTTTATAAAAAACTTGGCTTTACAAAGGTTGATGAGAAGGAGTGTGAGCTCTATAAAGAGAAGTTTGGCAGAGCTGGATTGATGCTCATGGCTATAGAGTTCTAGGAAAAAAGATATAGAACTCTCACCTCTCTCCCTTCTTCCCTCTCTTCTTGCTATTGCTGTAGCGCTCTACTCAAAAAATGTACTTCTTTCACTTTTTGGCGGGGTTTTGCTTGGGCTGTTCATTTTAAATGATTTTGCGTTTATGGCTTCGTTTGAAGCACTCCTTTCCCTCTTTACTTCTTTACTTAGTGAAGCCTGGATTCTTAAAACAATTGGATTTGCTATTTTGGTAGGAAGTGTCATGGCTCTTATAGAGAAGGGTGGAGGTATTGATGGCTTTATTCACTATCTTTATGATAAAAACGCATTTGTAGATTCTCCAAGAGCTGCACTGATGCTCAGCTACATGATAGGTGTGTTGATATTTATAGAGTCCTCTATTACCTCTTTGATTGCTGGAGCAGTTGGAAAACCACTCTGTGACAAACAGGGTGTCTCACGTGCAAAACTGGCCTATGTATGTGACTCGACCTCCGCTCCAATCAGCTCAATAATAGTACTTAATGGTTGGGGCGCACTTCTACTCGGTCTCATAGCTTCTCAAATAGCTGAGGGAATGATAAGCGGAGATAGTGTCTCTATTTTGATAGATTCGGTAATGTATAACTTCTATGCGATGAGTGCCTTAGTTGTTACCTTTTTATCTGTCTGGTTTAACATCAACATAGGTCCTATGAAAAACTCAAAGCCCTTGGTATTTCAAGAGCATAAGTTTTCTGGAAAAAATCGAAGTATGTGGCTTATGATTTTACCAATTCTACTAATGGTACTTTTGGTATTTGTTTTTTTATACATAACAGGAAGTGGAAATATACTCAAAGGGAGTGGTTCTAGCGCTATTTTTTACACAATGATAGCTACACTTGCGTTTATCTTTGCCTACTATGTTGGAACTAAAACAATCTCGACTAAAACCTATGTGAAAACATCTTTAGAGGGCGCTAAAAAACTCTTACCAATCGCAATGATACTTCTTTTTGCATTTGCCATAGGCAAGGTTACTACAGAGCTAAAAACGGGTCTCTATTTGGCATCTTTAGCAGATGAAAATCTTAGTATTTATCTTTTAGGAGGAGTTGTATTTCTTCTAAGCTCTCTTATTGCGTTTTCTACGGGAACATCTTGGGGAACATTTAGTATTATGATTCCTGTGGCAGTTCCAATGGCTGTAGGTATGGATGCAAATATCGCGCTGTGTATCGGTGCAGTTATCAGTGGAGGTGTCTTTGGAGACCACTGCTCTCCTATTTCAGACACGAC
>JAYEMB010000196.1:0-1877 GCA_034717855.1 Campylobacterota bacterium | reverse complement strand
ACAGAGATAGGAATGTCAAAAGCATCACCTATAAAATAGCCGACTAAAAGCAGAGCAAGAAACGCCCATGAAAAGTAAAAAAGAGTCTTGTTTTTCAGAACTGAATCTGCATCTTTTAAGAGGTCGATATCCACAGTTTTTGGAATGTCATTTTTAAGCACTAAAAGTAGTACGATAATAGTTGCCGTTACACTGACGACATAAGGAAGTAGCATATTTGTTAAGTACTCAGTAAATCCAATCTCAAAATAGTTTGCAGTTACAATGTTAGTAAGATTTGAGAAGACAAAAGGCAGAGAAGCACTGTCGCTGATAAATCCACCTGCAAGTAAAAAGGCTAAAATTGTCTTTGCGTTTAGTTTTAAAATCCTCATTTTTGCCAGTAAAATAGGAGTTAAGATAAGTGCGGCTCCATCATTTGCAAAGAGTGCTGAAACTAGAGCTCCAAGTAGGATAGAGTAGATAAACATCTTCTTCCCATCGCCCTTTGAAAACTTTGCCATCTTGAGTGCACACCACTCAAAAAATCCAATCTCATCAAGAACAAGTGAGAGTATGATTATCCCGATAAACGCAAGTGTCGCATCCCAAACAATGTCCCAAACTATAAATAGATCAGAGTAGGAAACAACACCAAGAGTAAAGGCAACTGTTGCACCTATTATCGCAGTAGTACCTATTTGAAGTCCACGGGGTTGCCATATAACAAAGATGAGAGTTATAAGAAATATAGTTGAGGCTAAAATCATAAAGAGAGTTCCTTTTTCACTCTTGGAAGTAGTATTTCAGATATCTCTTTGTAAGTCTCTTCAAAGGCACTGAACTCTTTCCCATCAGGATCTTCAAAACCTACATGGATTCTCTTTAGAGGACGAGGAAATGAAGGACAAGTCTCATCTGCATGACCACAAACAGTTACAACTAAATCAAACTCCATATCTATAACTTCATCTAAATGTTTTGAGAAGTAAGTATCACTCCAGTCACCATTTTGCTCTAAGATTTTCTTTGCGTTTGCGTTTACTTTGCCACTTGGGGCTACACCACAGCTATAAGCTTCTGCACCCTCAACTCTTGAGTTTATAAGTGCCTCGCCAATGATAGAACGGCAACTGTTTCCTGTACACATGATTAAAACTTTTTTATTTGACACTTTGCAACCTTTATTTAGTTCTGGAGTATTTAAATCTAAGTGAGCAATCTCTTCTAAAATATTTTGACGAAACTTATCAAGGGGAGTTCTCACACTATAGTAAGCCCATCTTCCTTTTCTCTCAACCCTTAAAAATCCACCATCTTTTAATATTTTGAGATGTCTTGAAACGCGGGACTGAATCATATCAAAGGAGTTCTCAATGTCACAAACGCAGACTTCACCATTTATATTTATGAAATGGAGTATCTTAATCCGTGTCTCATCATTGATAGAACCGATAGTTTTGAGAAAAATATCCATAGAGTTACCTAGTTTTTTTGAAAGTATAGCAGTTAATTATTTATATATCAAGATATATTGATATATAAATAAATTTAAATTCTATTTTACATACTTGTTAGTATATTTCTTGCTCCCATGCTCTGCGTGGGAGTGTATATATGCTACTTTTATTTAGTATGACTTTATATGCATTCCCATCGAGACGATGGGAACGAGAACGAGTTATAGCTTACGTGTGAACTATGCCATTAGTTAGTATAGTTTATCTGCTTCTCTAAACTGAGTGAACCATCAAAAAGAGTCTGTTCATCGTAAGCTTTAGCGATGAGTTGAAGTCCTATTGGCATACCTTCTGCTGATTTTGAGATAGGAAGTGAGAGAGCAGGGAGTCCTGCTAGGTTTACACTGATTGAGTAGATATCACTTAGGTACATATCCA
>JAYEMB010000195.1:0-1901 GCA_034717855.1 Campylobacterota bacterium | reverse complement strand
ATTGCTCTTTTTTGCATCTCTACTTTTTTCTAAACCCTACCCTAGTTTCACAAAAGATGAACTAGCCAACATTGCCAAGAGCAATATTATCTCTAAAAATAGGATAGAAGATTATCAAAAAACTATGCTACTGCATAAAAATGACTCCAAAGAGCTACAGTTAAAACGCATGAATCTCTACCTCAACACCCTCCTCCCCCAATATGATGATGTTGTAAATAACAAGCTTGATAGCTGGGCTACTCCAAAAGAGTTTTTAACTGTAGGCTATGGGGACTGCGAGGACTATGTCATCATAAAATACTACTCACTTATAAGACTTGGGTTTGATGAAAAAAAGCTTTTTATAACAAGGGTAAAAGAGAAATATAGAGGTGGACTTCATATGGTTCTCACATATTTTAAAGAGAAAAACAAACCGCCTCTTGTTCTTGATAATCTTAGTTTTAAAATACTTGACTTAAAAACTAGAAGTGATATTGAGGCAGAAGTCTTTATAAACTCTACTGGAGTTTATAAAGCAACAAGTGATTTTAAGCTCATCAAAATTGCTAAAAAGTACAAAGAGTTTGAAGAGCTAAAAACTAAAGTGAAAAAGAACCACTAAAGCCTTTGTAAAATCCTCTTTACAACATCAGCAGGGTTTTCTGACTTGTAGATTGGGCGACCAACTACTATAAAATCAACAAGAGCCTCTTTTGCATAGGCTATGTCTGCCACTCGTTTTTGATCTCCTGCATCTTCACCGAAGGGACGAATACCCGGAGTTAGTGTCATAAACTCTTTAGAAGTAATATTTTTGATAGATAAAGACTCGTAAGCTGAACAGACAACGCCATCAAGTCCACTCTCCATAGCATCTTTTGCGAACTGGTCAGCTTTACTTGCTATATCACTCTCATATACTGCCTTAAACTCATCTTCACTAAAAGAAGTCAAAGCAGTCACAGCCAAAACTATTGGTCTTTTTTCAAACTTCTCTAGTCTACTCATAACCTCATTCATAGCACGTTTACCAGCTGAAGCGTGAACATTGAACATATCAACACCAAGTCCCATAATAGACTCAGCAGCATCTGCCATAGTATTTGGAATGTCGTAGAGTTTCAGGTCTAAAAATATTTTAAAATCTGGGTTTATTTTTTTAATGGCGAGTAGAAAATCTTCACCATCACGGATATAGGTACGAAGTCCGACTTTAAGCCATACATCGTAATCTTTTATCTTTTCTATAAGAGCTAAGTTCTCTTCTTTTGTAGGTAGATCAAGTGCAACGCATAATTCCATAGTTTCTCTTTTAAAAATTGATTATGGAATTATATCATTTCTAATCTTTTCTACAGACTAGTGTGCTGTAGCACCCTCAGCACCGATACCAGTCTGACTTCTTATAAACTGCATCTCAAAAGCATCTTGCTCATCTTTTGCTCTTTGACTGCTATCAGTAACACTAAAGAGATATATACCGATAAAGGCAACTGATACAGAGAAGAGTGCCGGGTATTTATATGGAAAGATTGCCTCTGCATTTCCTAAGATATCTACCCATACGATTGGACCGAGGACTACAAGCAGGACTGCCGTAGCAAGTCCAAGCGAACCACCAACCACAGCTCCACGAGTAGTTAACCTTTTCCAATACATAGAGAGTATAAGTATAGGGAAGTTTGCAGATGCAGCAATAGCAAAGGCAAGACCAACAACAAAGGCGATGTTTTGCGTCTCAAACATGATACCCATGATGATAGCTAAAACACCAAGTGCTACTGTTGCGATTTTTGAGACTCTCATCTCTTTATGGTGGTCTGCATCACCATCTTTTACAACTGAAGCGTAGAGGTCATGTGAAATAGCACTCGCTCCTGCGAGAGTAAGACCAGATACAACAGCTAAAATCGTAG
>JAYEMB010000194.1:0-1904 GCA_034717855.1 Campylobacterota bacterium | reverse complement strand
TATATGTTGTTTCAGAAGGAAAGTGTTTCTGTAAATAGGTTGTTTTTCCTGTGCTGCGTGCACCGAATAAAAAAGCACTATAATTTCTACTAAGCATTAAAATTCGTTCAAACATAATACAACTATACGCTAAATAAGGAACTTAGTCCATATATATCGGCTAAATACGGAATTAACTCCTGTAAAAGGTGCAAAAATAATATTTATTATAACACCTCAAACTTAATAGTATAGCTTGTTGTCTTAATATTAAAATAATATTTTGTAAACTGGTGAATTAGAGAGTAGAAGATCCAAATCTGAACTAAAAAGATTCAGATAATAATTTTATTTCTGCTGAAGACAGCTACTCTAATTTATTCAGCACTTCTCTCAATGTTTCTGCTGTAATAATCTCATCCAGAGCATTGTCAAGTTTAGCAGTATTTGTAACTGATTCTATAAATTGTTTATTCTCTTTGGAAATACCGAACTTCCGGTTTACCTGTCTTATAAGAACATTCTTCTGTTTTTGAAGCTCTCCCTGTTCCAAACCTTGTTCTAACCCCTGTTCTAAACCCTGTTCCAAACCTTGTTCCAGACCCTGATCAATACCTTCCTGTTTAATTTTCATTGCTGTTGTCATGGCTATATTACCTCCCTGGGGTGATATTTCTTTTAAACAATTATTTATATGCTCTTTATCTATTTCTGTTGTGCTCATAATGTAGAGCAAAAAAGTTATAACTGCACTCCTTTTTTCTTCTCCAAAGTAATCCAGTAATAATGTAAATATATATTTAAATTGCCTTTTTATATACTCTTCATCGGAGATATGTTTTAGCAGTAATGCAAGTACCTTGTTTATACCGGAATTGAATTTTTCTACAATTTCTTTGTCTGGTGTTTCTGTTATATTTGCAAGAATATATTTAAAGTCCGGAATAAACTGTTTAAGATTATTATCTATTCCAGGAAAATGAGAGTATAAGGGTTTTAGTTTCCATTCCTGTTTCCCATGGTAATAGATCATAGGGATAACTACAGGAGGGGTTTCATTATTTTTTACTGCATAGTTCCATATATTAAGAATGTACTGCAATAGCTGCAGATATTCATTTTCAGGTTTATAGCTTTTATGTTCAAACAATATACTTATCTTTATTTCTGTAGAATTATTGTACATGCAGGTAAACACAAGATCAGAATAGTATTCCCGTAAGTCCGGATCGACATAACTGTTATTGTCATTTGCCAGTGTATCCAGATTAAGGTTATTAAGCAGTTCTTTCGGAAAAACAGATTCTATTAGATCTCTGCTGTTTTCTATAACGCTCTGCATCTCTTTAAACAATTTGTCATGTGGATTTACAATATCCTTCATACAACAAATATAGTACCCTTAGCCTTAATAATCAAGATTAAGAATATACCAAAATAGAGGGACGGAGGTACAAAAAAAATAATTCTGTCAAATTTTAAAAGTAAAATTCGGTTTTATCCCATACTATTGTTTATGAGAAAGCCAAGTTATTATAGTCTTTCTATATTAATAATCCCGCTATAACAAGCACTGCGTATACTTCTTGCGTATACTTCGCTTACTTACAAATCGGTGCAGATTACCATGTAACTGCAAAAATCAATCGTGGAGAGTATGCTCTCGAACCCACTGTAATAAAAGAGCAAAGAAAAAGCATTCTTTTCAGCTTAAAAACTTTGTGTTAATGTCCAATCACATTCACTTTCTAATAAAACCAGAAAATGGAGATAATCCAGAAGAGAGTAACCTTTTTTATCAGGCAGGCTATCGAGTTCAGAAATAATCTGTTTTTTTATAGCTAAGTCCATATAAATAATATACCAGTCATTTATTCAGTTTACTACACTTTTTGGAAATAATATGGAACTATTCTGTATGGGGC
>JAYEMB010000193.1:0-1932 GCA_034717855.1 Campylobacterota bacterium | reverse complement strand
CCTGCACAAGCATTCTTAGGTCGTTTCTTTATGTTACACGTTCTTCTTATTCCATTGGCTATTATGGGTCTAATCGGACTGCACTTCGCTGCACTTCGTATTCCACACGTAAATAACCAAGATGGTGAAGAGATTGATTTTGACGTTGAAGCTAAAAAGTATTTAGATGGTGACACTAAAGGTTCTAAAGTTATGCGTTTCGCTAATGACTTTATGTCTAAAGATATGATGGTAGTTGGATTTTTCTTAATCTTCTTCTTTTACCTAGTATTTTGGAACTACTCATTTGCAATGGATCCTGTAAACTTTGACCCTGCTGATGGTCTTAAGACTCCAGCACACATCTACCCTGAGTGGTATTTCTTATGGTCTTACGAGATTTTACGTCCGTTTAACATTGACCTTGGTCTAATACTATTTGCGTTTGCTCAAGTTATTTTTGTTCTTTTACCATTCTTAGATAGAAGTCCAAATACATGTGCTGCAAACCGTCGTGGTTGGATGTTCGCAACATGGTTCTGGTTAATGCTCGCAAATCTGATTGTCCTGACAGCCATGGGTAAACTACCTCCAGAAGGTATATTTTCTCAAATTGGTTTTGTTTCAGCAGTTCTATTTGTTGTTCAGTGGTTAGCGCTTCCGATAATCACATCGATGGAAAAAAAGGTATAGGGGTACAAAATGAAAAATAAAGAACCATTAATATTAGCAGTAGTTGTATTCTTCTCTCTTGTAACTTATTACCTTGTTGAGCCTTATGCTCACCATGTATTGCACAAAAAAGTAGTAGAGACAGAGTTTGAAAATTTTGCATATAACGATTTGCCAGCCTTAAGTAAAACTGGTGATGCAACTCGTGGTGAAGAGTTAGTTATGGGCGCTGGTTGTGCTGGTTGTCACTCTATTGAAGCGGCTGGTATGCCAGCTCCAATGGATCCAGTTATGGCAGCTCAGAGTTATGGTGTTAACCCACCAGATTTAAGTAACTCAGGTGCTATTTATGATGAGAAGTTTTTAGCTGAACTGATTAAAAACCCTGCACATGCACTTAAAGTTGAGCACAAGTTTGATGAGTCAAAAGGTCAAATGCACCCAATGATTGCGTTTTACGGAATGGGTGGAGATATAGACCAAGAAGTTGCTGATATGGTAGCTTACTTAAAATCTATAGCTGTTAAACCTGAAGAAGTAACACCTGCGATGGCATTTCAAGATGCTTGTGGTAGATGTCATGCAGTTAGTTATGAGAACTGGACTCAGATGGGTACTAAACCATCATTTAAGCATAAAAAAGACTCTTTGGCTTACGATATTCAACTTATCGAATACCAAGATTCACTTAAAGCTTACATGGGTAAATTACCACCAGATTTAAGTATGTATATCCGTTCTCGTGATACTGACTTTCTTAATAAGCTGATTGAAAATCCTCAAAACATTCTTGAAGGAACTGCAATGCCACGTGTTGGTTTAACTGCAGATGCTGCTGAGAAAGTTATTGAGCATATGAAAGATGCTGGTGACATGAAACGTCACGAGAGAGAAGAGGTTGGTAGAAATGTAATGATTTATATCGTTATCTTCGCTATCTTTGCACTTCTTTGGAAAAAACAAGTTTGGCGTAACTTACATTAATAGTCCCATAAAAGGGAGGCACCACACTTTTGCTTTAGCAACGGTGGTGTCGGCATTTAGTGCCAGAAATCCCTTTTATTCCGCTTGGACCGCTGAGGTCACTAAAGCTTGACTCCTTTTGGAGTCAGAGGGATAAGCGTTAAATTATTATAAAGGCTAAGGCTTTCGGGTCTTAGCCTTTTTTTTTGCCAAATTTTTTGGTATAATTTTTACGATGAACAAAACAATCCCGTCTGACTGATTATCAGACACTTAAGGTTAGGCTAAGACTTTCGGGTCTTAGCCTTTTTTTTTGCC
>JAYEMB010000192.1:0-8727 GCA_034717855.1 Campylobacterota bacterium | reverse complement strand
GCAATAAACGCAACAACAGGTTTAGTGATCTGTTCTTTAATCAGTTTAGCCGCTTGAATCTCAAGATCTCCACCAATTTCACCAATCATAACGATACACTCAGTATCCGGATCAGCTTCAAACATTGGAAGAAGTTGGTTGTATGAGAGACCAATAATTGGATCCCCACCAATACCTACAGCAGTAGTAATACCATAACCCTCTTTAACTACTTGGTTTGTACCTTCGTAAGTTAATGTACCAGATTTAGAGATAAGACCAACATTACCTTTTTTGAAAATCATACCAGGCATAATTCCAATTTTACACTCTTCAGCAGTGATGATACCAGGACAGTTTGGCCCAAGTGTTTTCATCCCGTGCTTAGTAGCGTGAGCTTTAGCCATTTGCATATCTTTAACCGGAGCACCTTCTGTAATAATTACAGCAAGTTCAATCCCAGCTTCAGCAGCTTCCATTACAGCATCACCAACAAAAGCAGGTGGAACAAAAATCATAGATACAGTAGCACCTGTAGTTTTAACAGCATCAGCAACAGTATTGAAAACCGGCTTACCTAAATGCTCTTGACCACCTTTGTTTGGTGTAACACCACCAACAATTTGGCTACCGTAGTCTATACATTGCTCAGCATGAAAAGAACCCTCTTTTCCTGTGAAACCTTGAACGATTATTTTTGTATCTTTATTTACTAAAATTGACATTTATATTATTCTCCCTTTGCAGCAGCAACTGATTTAGCAGCACCGTCACCTAAGTCATCCGCAACAATTAAGTTTGCAATATTTGCTTTTTTAAGAATTTCTGATGCTTCTGGTGCATTAGTTCCATCTAAACGAACAATAACAGGTACATTAACATCAGTGATTTTAGTCGCTTCGATAATACCGTTAGCGATACGATCACAACGAACAATTCCACCGAAAATATTTACAAAAATTGCTTTTACATTTGGATTTTTAAGAATAATCTCAAAACCTTTAGCAACTGTCTCAGCATTAGCTGAACCACCAACATCAAGGAAGTTTGCAGGAGTTCCACCCATGTAGTTAATTGTATCCATAGTACCCATAGCAAGACCAGCACCATTTACCATACAACCGATTTCACCATCAAGAGCTACATATGAAAGACCATATTTAGCAGCTTCAACTTCATCAGCATCTTCTTCTGTTAAATCTCTCATCGCAAGGATTTCTGGTTGACGTCCAAGAGCTGAGTTATCAAATCCCATCTTTCCGTCAAGTGCTAAAAATTCACCTGAACCTGTTCTAACTAAAGGATTGATTTCAATCATCTCTGCATCATTTTCCATATATAGTTTGAATAATTTTGAAGCAAAAGAGATAATGTTTTTCTGTTCAGCTTTATCTGTAACACCTAAACCAAACGCAAGCTCACGTCCGTGAAAACCTTGAAAACCAACAGCTGGGTCAACAGGAATAGTAATAATTTTTTCTGGAGTGTTTTCAGCAACATCTTCGATGTTCATTCCACCTTCAGTTGAAGCCATAATCAGAGGCATCTCTAGTTTTCTGTCAAGAACAACTGAAAGATATAACTCATCTTTAATGTCTGCACCATCTTCGATGTAAAGCTTTTGAACAAGTTTACCCTCAGCAGTAGTTTGGTGAGTTACTAGAGTCATTCCAAGAATCTCGTCTGATAATTCTCTTACTTCTTCTAAAGATTTAGCTAGTTTTACACCACCACCTAAACCACGACCACCTGCATGGATTTGAGCTTTAACAACCCAAATTGGACCACCTAACTCTTTTGCAGCTTCTACTGCAGCATCAACGCTCTCAGCCATAATACCTTTTGGTGTTGGCACGCCATATTTAGCAAAAATTTGTTTTGCTTGATATTCATGTACATTCATATATTCTCCTTGTAAAAATTATTCTTATTATTATATCTACTTAACTATTCAACTTTACAATAGTAGCAGAGCATTTTAGTCCACTGCTACATATCGTATCAGTTAGGCTATTTTACCTCGTATTGTTCTCTACCCATTTGGTATAAATCTTCACCAAAAGTGTCATTTATTACTGTTACTGGAAAGTCTTTCACTGTGATTTTTCTAACAGCTTCAGGTCCAAGTTCAGGGTATGCGATTACTTCAGCCTCTGAGATCTGTTTGCCAAGTAGTGCACCGGCACCACCTGTCGCACCGAAGTAAATTCCGCCATACTCTTTACATGCATCTTTTACTTCCTGGTTGCGTTTACCCTTACCTATCATGCCTTTTGAGCCATTTTTAAGCATAGTTGGAGAGTAACTATCCATTCTATAACTTGTTGTTGGTCCTGCACTTCCTATCGGATCACCCGGTTTTGGTGGTGTTGGCCCAACAAAATAGATTATGCTTCCTTCTAAATCAAAAGGAAGCTCTTCACCAGCTTCTATTAAATCTACAAGTCTTTTATGTGCAGCATCTCTAGCGGTAAAAATAGTCCCATTAAGGTAAACTATATCACCTGCTTTGAGTTCTCTAGTCTGCTCTTCTGTTAGCGGAGTTGTTAAATTATAAGTTTTTGACATTTTAAATCTTCCTTATATTGTAATATGCGTATGACGCGAACTGTGACATTGAACATTAACTGAAACAGGTAAAGAGGCGATATGGCAAGGATTAGACTCAATATGAACAGCAAGAGCTGTTTTAGTCCCACCCATACCCATTGCACCGATTCCAAGGTTATTGATTTCAGTCATCATTCTCTCTTCAAGTTCAGTCATTTCAGGGTCTTCATTCTTGCTACCGATATCTCTAAATAGTGCATGCTTAGAGCTGATAACAGCTTTTTCAAATGTACCACCAATACCAACACCAACAGTAATCGGAGGGCATGGATTAGGACCTGCATCAGAGATACACTCTTTAACAAACTCAACTACACCATCTTTTCCAGCCGCAGGAGGAAGTACTTTTGCGCGAGATACATTCTCAGAACCACCACCTTTTGCAGCGTATTCTATATCTATTTTATCACCTGTAACTATGTCAAAGTGAACGATAGCTGGTAGGTTGTATCCAACTGTGTCTTTTAAGTTCGCACGTGAAAAAGGTTCACAAGTACTTGCACGAAGATAAGCTTCTGTATAGCCCTGCTCCGTTCCTTTGTTTATAGCGTCTCTTAGTAGACCGCCCTTCACTTTTACATCTTCACCCACTTTTACAAAAAAGACTGCTAAGCCTGTATCTTGACAAAGTGGTCTCTTCTCATCTTTTGCGATATCTGCGTTTTCAAGTATCTGTCTAATCACCTCTTTACTTACTGGTGATTTTTCATTGTTCATAGCGTTTTCTAAGGCATCATAAGCATCTTGTGGTAAATCAGTCCCACAGTGAACGATAATATCTCTAACAGCTTTAACTACGACATCAAATTCAATTTCTCTCATATAAAAGTCTCCATATAATTATTTTTCACAGTCTATCTATATTTGAATAAAAAAAGCTTGAATTTTGCCTAAATAACTGTAAGTGTTTGAGAAGTGGGAAGTGAAGATATCTGGATAGAGTATCCAGATATTTAAAGTTTTGCGTTTTTAGTTAAAAAAACCATTTTCAGTTAATATATCTATGCCCTCTTGAATAGAGTCAACAGAGACTTTAAACTTAGCTTTTGTCTCTTCATCTAAGTTAAGTTCAATAACCTCTTCAACACCATTAGCACCAAGAACAACAGGAACACCTACTGTTATGTCCTTATATCCGTATTCACCATCAAGCATAACTGCTGATGGCATTACAATTCTACTGTCATCTAGCATAGCTTCAACCATAACAGATATTGCACGTCCAGGCGCATAGTAAGCAGAAGTTCCAAGGTGTTTAACTATTTCAGCTCCACCATCTTTTGTTCTCTCTATAATGCCAACCATATCTTCTTTTGATACTATCTGATTCAAAGGAACACCGCCAACAGCAGAAATCTCTGGCATTGGAATCATATGCTGTCCATGGTCACCGATTAGCATTGCTCTTGTTTGACCTGAACCGTAACCAACAGTCTGATTAATTTGATAAGCCATTCTCGCACCATCAAGCGCTCCAGCCATACCTATGATTCTATTTCTGTTCCAACCAGTTAGTTTATGTACAACATAAGTCATGATATCCAGTGGATTTGAAACACAAAGAATAATAGCATTTGGGGAGTATTTAACAATATTTCCAACAACATCTTTCATGATTTTTGCATTTATCATCAATAGATCAGCTCTAGTCATCTCACTTCTACGAGGAACACCTGCAGTTATAACAACAATATCACAATCTTTGAGATCAGCTGCTGTCTCTGCTGCTGTAACGATAGTACCCTGAGGAGAGTAACTAGTTGATTGACCGATATCAATTGCTTTACCTTTTGCAACATCTGCGTTTATATCATAAAGAATAACTTCATGACATGTTCCTGTCATCGTCAAACTATATGCTGCAGTTGCACCAACAAAACCAGCTCCAACTATACCTACTTTTCTACCTACCATTTTTTTTCCTTGTTTTAATTTTATTTTATTTCAAGCCCAAATGTAAATCCACCATTAACTCTCTCTATAAGTTCTGGCAATATATCCTCGTAGTCTCCAACAATTCCAAAATCTGCATTGTGGAAAATTGTCTCTTTTGCGTTATGGTTAATAGCGACAATAGTATCAGACTCTTTCATTCCAGCAATATGCTGAACAGCACCACTAATACCGATAGCAATATATACTTTTGGTCTCACTGTTTTTCCTGTCTGACCTACTTGTCTTGCATATTCAGCTAAACCTTCATCAACTACAGGACGAGTTACTGCCCACTCAGTGTTAATACCTTGTTTATTTAGAGCCTCTGACAACTCTTTAACAAGTTGCATCTCATCTGAAACTGTCCCTCTACCACCAGTAATGATAACATCAGCTTCAAATAGATTTTGCAATCCACCCTCACCTCTTACAGTCTCAATTATTTCAGTTGCAAAATCACTTTGTGGTAATTCTGCTTTGAATGGCGTTATTGTACCATTTCTATTTTCATCTGGAGTTGGAACTTCAAAAGTTCCTGCACGAGCTGTTGAGATTTGTGGACAAACGAAACCTAAAATCGTTGCAAGCTTAGATTCTCCGTATGTTGGACGTCTAGATTCTAGGATTGGTGCGTAGACTATTTTCTTTTTTCTATCAAAATGCTCTCCAATCTCAAGTGCTGTACAGTCTGCTGTAACACCACCCTCAACCTTCACTCCAATTCTTGGTGCCAGTTCTCTACCTGCTGTAGTAGCAGCAAAAAGAGCAATTTCAGGGTTTTTATCTTTAATGACTTGTGCAAATATTGTTGAAAAAGGGAGTATTCTGTACTCTTCAAGTCTCTCATCATCTACAACTATAACTTCATCAGCACCACGAGATATTAACTCTTTTGCTAAGTGACCAATATCTTTACCGATTAAGAGTGTAACTACTTTTGTGTCGCCGCCTAAGTCAGTTGCCAAACTTCTTGCTGGTGTTAAGAGTTCTAGTGATGGTCTAGAGATCTCTCCCTTTACAACTTCTGCCCAAGTAAGGATTCCTGAAGCACCATTTCTAAAATCAACATCTTTGAAGCCCTCAGGTCTTTTCTTCTCTTTTGCAGCTTTTTTCTCTTTTACCTCAAGAGTGTTTTTACCGGACTTGATATTATCTATGAGACTTGTCACTAAAGCAGATTCTCCATGTCCTTCTGCCATTTTGATAGGCGCTCTTTCACTTTGTATATTTGCAACTTTTGCTACAATTGTTGGAGAACCACTAAGACCAATCATCTTATCATCAAGGTTAATGTCATCAACTCCAAAAACAGTTACCTCTGCGTTTCTTGCTTTTACAGCACCACTTAGGGATGGACGTCTAGGGTCTACACCTGTTGGAGTAAAAGAGAGTGTACAAGGAATAGGAAGACTCATCATCTGATAACCAGCTTCGATAATTCTTCTTGCTGTAATATGCCCATCTTTTAGCTCTGCTGTCTCTATGAACGTTGCTTGTGGAATTGACATATTTTCAGCAACTTGAGAAGGAACGTGAGCTGTATCACCATCACTTGTCTGACGACCCGCTACAATGATAAAGTCTTCATTCATACCTTTTCCAAAACCTAAATGCTTAAGCAGCGTAGAGATTGCCAAGCCTGTCGCATAAGTATCTGAACCGCCAAGTTTTCTATCACTTAAGAGATAGGCTTCATCGTAACCCATGGAGATAGCTTTTTTAAGAGATACCTCAAAAGATGGTGGACCCATAGAGCACACAATAAGTTTTGCTTCTGGGTTGTCTATCTTCATCTGAAGACCAGCTTCAAGAGCGTAACCACAATCTATGTTGATAATAGATTTTGCTTTTGTTCTATCCATAAGACCATCATCACCCATTCTCATCTCTGATGGTAGAGGAACCTGTTTCATTAAACTGATTATTGTTAAAGCCATATTATCTTCTCCTCATCTTACATCATATTATATTCTGGACCGTCACCACCATAAGGTGTAGTCCAAGTGATTCCACTGTTTGGTGATTTAATATCACACGTTTTACAGTGAACACAGTTTTCAGCATGGAGTCTCAGTGATTTATCACCACTCTTCTTATCTACATGGAGTTCATAAACTTCAGCAGGACACATAGCCGCTTCAGACAGTCCATACTCTTCTATATTTGATGATTGGAACTGCTCTTTATTATTAACAAGGAGGTGTGGCACTTGAACTTCATCATGCATAGCTTTAGAGTGATAAACAGTTGTAACTTTATCAAATGTAAGCTTCTTGTCATACTCTAGCTTATCTGCAAATCTTTGAGCAAATGGTTCCTTGGAAAACTCTCTGATTTTTTTAGTTTCTGCATAGTCATTTTCAACTTTTGGAACCATTAAGCAAGCTCCACCAGTTATAAGCTGAACTCCCATTTTGAGACCACCAAGAATCATCCCCTCTTGCATCACTGCTCTCATATTTCTAGTTGGATACAACTCTTTATATATTGAGCTTTCGTTTACAAGCTCTTCATATTTTGAGAGTGAGTTTTTGCTTGTATCTTCATTTATCAGAGCCTCTACAGCTGCTGTTGCCGCACAGATACCAGACCTTACAGCTAAGTGAACACCTTTAAGTCTTGCAGTTGTTAAGAAACCTGCACTATCACCAACTATCATCATATTATCAGCATAATATTTTGGAACAGAGTTCCAACCGCCTTCAGGAAGTGTTTTAGCTCCAGCTTCTAAAACTGAACCACCTTCAAGAATCTTAGAAACATATGGATGCGTTTTCCAGACTTGCATAGCAGCATGAGTATCAAAAGATGGATCTTTATAATCAAGTCCAACAACAAGACCAATAGCAACTCTATTTTCACTCAAGCCATAAATAAAACCACCGCCAAACTCTTCTCTATCCCTAAGAGGGTAGCCAAAAGTATGTTTTACAGTACCAGCTTCGATATTACCCTCTGGAACTTTCCAAATCTCTTTTACACCTAAAGAGTATATTTGAGGATTTTTACCAGCATCCAGGTTGAGCTTTTCTATAACTGTTTTAACTGCAGAACCTCTAGTTCCCTCAGCAAATACAGTTATTCCAGCCTCAACTCTTGTTCCCTCTTGAAAGTTTTTCTGCTTAACTCCGTGATGATCAACACCTGTATCTTTAGTCTTCACACCAATAACTCTGTTCTCAGTGTCATAGATAACCGAATCAACAGAGAAGCCACTGTAAATTTCTACTCCTCTCTCTTGTGCAAGTTTTGCCAAATATTTACAAACCTGCACAAGTGAAGCGATATAGTTGCCTTCATTTCCCATATATGGTGGATGAAATGGCAGGGCAAACTCTCCACCATCTGCGTTTAGTTTAACAACTACATCTTCTCCAACCTTTGAATCAAATGGGAGACCATCATACTCTCCAGTGTTGAGAAGGTGTTTGAATACAGCAGGTCTAATAACAGCTCCAGAAAGTATGTGAGAACCGATAGAGCTACCCTTTTCTATAAGAATAATTCTTTTAGATTCGCCTTTTTGCTTGAGTTTATCGGCCAAAGATATTGCAGTAGAGAGACCGGCAGGCCCACCGCCAATAATCAGTACATCTGTAGAAATAAGGTTTTGATTATCCATGTAGCACTCCATAATTATTTATAAAATCACTTAAGTATAAATTTTATATTAAGTATGAAAGTAGGTTATCGAAGTTTAAGTTAAATTTAAATTTCATAAGAATTATATGCGAAAATAGTATTTATTAGTGTAACTTAATGAAACATGATGCAGAGTATTAGAAAAAGTAATGTGTGAAAGGAGAAGCTATGAAAATTAAGCTTCTCTGTGGGAATTTAAAATGAAATTTATTTTGCTTTGAGATCGTCAAAAAAGCCATTTGAGTAAAGAGTGTCAACCATCTCTTGAACTGAAGCAACAGAGTTTTTAAATCTAGTTTTTTGCAGTGTTTTAAGAGTCATCTCAATAACCTGCTCTGCTCCATCATTACCAATCATAACAGGAACACCACTTACCATATCGCTGTATCCATACTCACCCTTTAACATTACTGCACATGAGTGAATCTGCTTTGTGTCTTTAAGTATCGCGTCAACCATAACTGCAGTTGATTTTGCAGGTGCATAGTAAGCTGAACCATTACCTAAAAGATTTACAATTTGCGCTCCGCCATCTCTTGTTTTTTGAACTATCTCACCAAT
>JAYEMB010000191.1:6142-8821 GCA_034717855.1 Campylobacterota bacterium | reverse complement strand
CTCATATTTATTTTTAAGAGATAGAGTTTAAGTAGAATTAATTATAGAGCATTATAATCATAATAATAAAAATTTAACAATAGGAATTTAAATAAGATGACAAGTTTTTTACTAGAATTTAGTATGTTCCCTACATCTGCGGATGGTAGAGAGGGCTCATCTGTTTCAAAACAGGTGAGTAAGATTATAGATGCGATTGACAAGTCGGGTGTGCCTTATCAGCTTACTCCAATGGGAACAATTATAGAGGCTTCAAGTATGAAAGAGGCTCTTGGTATCATTGAGCTGGCTTATGAGCAGTTAGATAGTTGTGATAGAGTCTACTCTTCACTCAAGTTCGACATAAGAAAAAACTGTGAAAATAGACTCAAAACAAAGATAGAGTCCGTTGAGAAAGTTTTAAACAGAGCAGTAAGTCACTAATTTTTAGTGGCTACTTCTTATCTTCTTTTTTACTTTTAAGTACAAAGTAAAATATCCCTACAATAACTAAAAGTACAACAGTTCTAATCGTTAAGTCTAATGGGTCAGTAGTGTCTTGCATTTTGCTGCCTTTATTTTTGGGAATTGTAGCTAAAATATTATTTAATGCAGATATAAACACAAAATCCTTACCTCAAAATTTTATGCAAGAATTTTATGCTTAGGCTCAACAAAAAGTAAGTATTATACGTAATTAAAATGAGATAGATTATATAAAAATAAGAGTAGAAATATGACAGAAACCCAAGCGCGAGTTAAAGCAAATATTGAGAGACATAAAAGAGAAGATTCTGGTGACTGGGATGAAGATGCCCTAAAAGAAGCAGAGGAGAATATTGCCTTTGTAAAGCAATTTAAAAAAGAGCTTACAAAAGACCTCTTTGGACAAGATCAAGCAATCAACATAGTTGCTAACAGTATGAAAACTTCTATGAAAGATGAGAAAGGGCCTAAGTCCACTTATCTTTTTTTAGGCTCTCCTGCTACTGGTAAAACTTACCTCGCTGAACTCATGGCACAACATATTCCAAAATATAAACTCATGACATTTGATATGACACAGTATCATCAGCAAAATGGTGGAGAGCTTTATGGTTATCCTGCTGGTTGGAAAGGGTATGGTGTTGGTCAACTTACTGGTTTTGTACACAGAAATCCTAAAGCTGTCATCGTACTTGACTCTTTTGAAAAGTGTGACAATGTAATCCAAAATAACCTCTTTTCCATCTTTGAGGGTGGGAAAATGCGTGATGCTTGTGGTTGGGATAAGATTACTGATGACGCATGTAATGAAGACCCTGATATTATCTACAATGATGAAAACGCAAACTATATGGTTGATTTTACAGAGGCGATTTTTATCATCACTACGAGTGTTGGTAAAGAGCTCTATCTTGATTATAGATTTAAAGACTTAGTAAAAAAAGATTATATTCAAGCGGAATCTATGATTCTTGAGGCGATAAAGAGAGAGAAGAAGAGAGAGAATAGAAGCGGTGGTATCCAAGAAGCTATCGTTCCTGAGCTTGTTTCAAGATTTTCTAAGGCTAATATCGTTCTTTTTAATAAACTCGAATACAGTGCATTTGAGAAGATATCTAAAAGAGTGTTTTTGAGCTTTAAAGATGAGTTTTATGAGCAGTACAAGATTGATTTTGTAGTTGCTAAAAACTTTGAGAACTTCTTGACAATCCAGATGTTAAATTTTGCTCCAGAACTTGATGCAAGACGTCTAAAAGAGAAAGTAAGTACAGTCTTTTTTAACCGTATCACCGAGTATATACAAGACACCGATAAGCCAATCATGAGTTTCAAGCAGATAAAAGTCTCTGTATCAAAAGAGGTTGCTACATTTATAAAAGATAGAGTGACTCCACTTGTTGAGAGTGAAACGCTTGTAAGAGAACTCTTTAGAAAAAACACTACCCTAGAGATAGATGATACTTTCAGTGATAAAAACGGTGTTATCACTTACAAAATAAACTCCTGTAAATTTTCACAAGTTGTGAGAATCAAAGACTTTAGTGAAGATGGCTTAGTTTTTGATATTCCTCGTGTCTCTTTTGATGATATCGCAGGGCATCATATGGCAAAACAGAGACTGCATGAGGTTATAAACTTTTTCAAAGAGCCAAAACGACTGCAGAGCTTTAAAATAGCTCCACCAAAAGGTATGCTGCTTTATGGACCTCCGGGAACAGGAAAAACAATGCTGGCAAAAGCTTTTGCGAGAGAGGCAGAACTTCCATTTATATCTACAACAGGGTTAGAACTACTTCAACCTGAAAAGACAAAGCTTATCTTTACAAGAGCAAAAGCCTATGCACCGGCTATTATTTTTATAGATGAGATAGATACTATCGGTAAGCGTGATGGAGAAAATGGTCGCGAAGTGCCTATCAACAAACTGCTCTCTGAGATGGATGGTTTTTCAGGAAGAGATGGTGAAGATATCTTTGTTATCGCTGCAACAAACTATAAAGAGAACATTGACCCAGCTATCATAAGACCGGGTAGGGTTGAGATTCATATAGAGATAAACACTCTTGACCAGGATGCAAGACGCTACTTCTTAGATAAAATAATTAAAGAGAAACCTACGAAGGGCAAGTTCGATACAAAACAACTTCTCATGTACACAACAGGTTTTACGGGTGCACAACTTGAGATGCTTGGAAAAGAGGCATCTTATTACTG
>JAYEMB010000191.1:0-6042 GCA_034717855.1 Campylobacterota bacterium | reverse complement strand
GCGTTAGAGAGATGGATGGTTGATACTCAAAAAAGAATAGAAATTCTTGTAGATGAAAATTGGAAAAGCGTAGAGATGTTGTCAAAACTACTGCTCGAAAAAGAGATTATTTATGAAGAGGAATTAGACAAACTCCTCGCTTAAAGAGTAGAAATAACTAAGAGACTCTCTCTTAGTTAGAAGTTAAAATATTATACGAGGTGTGGAGCTGCTTGTGCATCCCACTTTGCAACATGTTGTGTGTACCACTTTTTAAAATCTTTTTCTAAAAATCCTTGAACTTCAGTAGGACCTTTTAAAACATCCCAGCGTTTTTTAAATTTTGCCAGTTTTTTTCTAATCACATCATGATCATTTTTATGCATCTGCATATCAGCGTATGCACTCTGTTGCATCATCTCCTCTTCAGTTGCAAAGTGAGTCTCTATCTCAGCGATAAGTACTGGAAAAAGCTCATCAGTCTTTTCAACGTCTTTAGCTTTTACTGCATCATAAAAGTTGTTAATAACTTCTAGTTCATCTTCGTGCAGCATATTCATCGTTGCGTTTGCTACCTCTTGTAAATCTTGTTCTTGAATTAACATAGTATCTCCATAGAATTATCTTTTAAAAAATTATTATAGCTACAAAAAGTTTAGACTTACTGAGATTTACTAAGAATTAAAGTTTAAAGAGTAAAAATAAAGCAAGAGATTGGCAAGGAAGTTTACTGTATTATCCATTTTTATTTAAATATAGGAGTAGAAGTTTTGATTACACAAGAACAGATACCAATGCTTGCAATCCCAAGTATGAATGATACACATTTAGAAGAGACACTTATCATAAATAGACTCGAGTCTGCGGCAAAAAGCAGTGACATAGAGGGAGTCTCTAAAATATTAAGAGAGTTGCTAGAGCATACAGCCTTACACTTTTCTGATGAAGAGGATATGATGGAAGAGGCACTCTATCCGGCTTTCCAAGCGCATAAAAGCGAACACGACAGACATCTACATGAGCTGGATGCTTTAATAAAATATTTTGATAAAAACAGAGATGTAAACGCAATAATCGCTCATATCGATGGGAATTTAGCACGTTGGGTACTTTATCATATGGAAACGATGGACGCTGTAATGGCTAAGTATTTAGAAGAGGGTCTCTCAGGTGGATGTGGTGCGACAAAAGGTTGCACAACAGGTAGCTGTTAAAAACCTTCTTTTTAGGATGAGCAGGAGAGTCTAATATTTTTATGCTCTTCTGGTGTATCTCCTGCAAAATGCTCATACTCTGGCAGTTCATCGAAGGGATGTGTTGCGATGTGTAGTAAGGTTTCCACCATAGAATAATCACCTACTTTAGCTAAACCAATAGCATTTTCAAGCATATAGTTTTTTAAAACATACTTTGGATTGATTTTGAGCATAGCCTCTTTGCGTTTTGCTTGAGGTTGTGTCTCTTTCTCTAAGCGAGCATCATAGAGTTTGAGCCAGTTGTCCATTATTACGGGTTCCATAACGATGTCATATATGAGTGACCTGTCGCCACTATATCTGCTGAGTGTTCTATAAAAATGAGTGTTATCAACAAAGACATCTTGGAGAGTTCCAACAAGCTCCGCAATGAGCTCTTTATCTTCATCAAGTTTTTCTACAAGTCCAAGTTTTTCTCTCATAACATCAATATAGGCATTAGGATAGATGAAGTCACCAAAATCATTGAGCTTTTTCTCCATACGCTCTTTGGAGATGATTGGAGTAAGGGCGTGCGAGAGCATAGTCAAGTTCCAGTATGAGATATTTGGCTGCTCACCGTAACTATAACGCCCGACCTTGTCTGATTTGTTGCAGACATGATGATAGTCAAAGTCATCTAAAAACGCATAAGGACCATAGTCTATAGTGAGACCTTCGATAGACATGTTGTCTGTATTCATAACGCCGTGATTAAATCCGACACCTTGCCACTTTGCAATCAGCACTGCAGTTCTATGAAGAACCTCACAAAACATTTTGTAAAAGCGGTCTTTGTCATCTTTGAGGTGAGGGTAGGATTCACTAATAACATACTCAGTAAGTTCTTCTAATTTCTTATGTTCACCCATATGTTTAAAGTACTCAAATGTACCAAAACGCACCCAGCTAGTTGACATTCGCATAACTATAGCTGCGTTTTCTATATTGCCACGAATGAGCTTTGTTGTAGAACCTATAATTCCTAGTGCACGAGTAGTAGGAATCCCTAAGTTATGCATCGCTTCACTCATAAGATACTCACGTATAGATGAAGGAAGGGCACTCCTTCCATCTGCTGAGTTAGAGTAGAGAGTTTCACCACTCCCTTTTAGCTGTAGGTTCCAGCCAAGAGTACTTCCTAAATTACTAGCTCTTCCATCTCCCAGCCATGGGTTATAGTTTCCAAATTGATGTCCGGCGTAGCACATACTAAAAGGGCGTGAACCTTTAGGACTAAAAGTACCATTTAGAAGTTTAATAAAACTAGGGCTATCACAAGTGTTACTATCAAGGTCAATTAGTTGTGCGACCTTAGGATTAAAGCTGATTAGGTAGGGGTCATCGAGTGGTTGGGGGTCAGTTAAGTTGTAAAACTCCTCATCTAAAGAGAGATAAGGAGTGTCAAGTGTTAAGTTCTCAAGAGTCATGGCGAGATTTTACATTTATAGTTTTAAATAGTATATAGTCTCATTAAAGTAGTTTCTCAGCTTTTGTAAATGCTAAGAAAGAGAGCCTCTTTTTTTCGCACCCACAAGCCAGTAGGATATAGCAAGCCCAACTATGACACCTGCGATAATCAAGAGCTCATCTCCTTTGTCTGAAGAGAGAGAGTATATTAGAACTTTTCTAATGAGTGCGGCCATAGCTAGCATTATAAACGCACCTATGGCAAACCCTTTACCTTGAAGGTGCTGAATCTCTTCGTGTATAAGCTCGATAGAGGCCCATAAAACAAGTAAACTACCAAGTACTGTCAAGATACCTTTTTCTATTGGTATATCTGTAAAAAATAGAAGGTAAATATCATACATAAAAAGTCCTATTGCGAAAAACGCAACAATAGCCAAGGCAGCAGCTAAGAAGTAGTTGATATATGAGTTAAACTTTTTGAGTCCAGATAAAATATTTTTCTCTACTTTAGACATGGAAAGAAACTTACCCAACTCCTCCTCTCTATATGAACTTGTCAGTGAGTCAAGATTTATATCTATGATTTTTTCAATAGCTTTAATCTCTTGAATATGGCGCTCTTTATTTTCAAAGTTCTCTTCGATATTTTTTAAAACAAAAGTACGAACGAAGGTAAACGCAGAGTTTACGTAGTGTGTAGGGAGACCGATTTTAACATGGACTTCACCGATTTTATATAAGTACATAAAGTACTCTAGATCATATTTTCCGCAAAAAAGATTAATAAACCATTCTCTGATTTTGACTTTATGGTAAGCGACTATCTCTTTATTTTTAATAAACTGGGCAGTTTTACCAAACCCCCAAATATAGTCATAAAACTCATCTAAAAACGCATCTGCTACTTCTTCCATTTTAGGTTGAAGCTCTTTGAGAATATTTTCCTCTTTTTTTGTAAATTGATAGTGCTTTTTGAGACTTTTAAAATCGTTCATAATCTGCCTTTACTCTTTAGGGTTAAACCTCTTCAATCAAACAGATCAGAGAAAAACCCTCTTTCTTAGCTAACTCTTCAACTATCTCTGCTTTTGTCTCTGCGATTTCATATATATATCCGCCACAAAAACCTTCACCGTTAGTCAGAATCTCATTAGTGATAGCTTCAGAGTCTTGCTGGTTTCTCTTAAATACATCTCGGAGAACTTTCATACAGAACTCCCATGAGACATATTGATCATATATTATTGAGACAAGGTAGAGTTTTGGTTCTTTAGGTTTAACTGAAAGGTCAGTTTTCATCTGAATAGGCATATCATTCCCCTGTAGTCTAAATATATTACTTGACAAATATTATATCTAAATGTCACTTTATCGAATACTTAGAACATATATTTTGCTATAATTTCATCTCAAAAAGAGTTGTCTCTGCCTCGATTTTTCTTGTGCATGTTGACACTTAACATAAAAGGATGAAGAATAGAACTTCAAAATAGTATCACTAGAGAAAACCTCAGAATCTTAATGACTTCATTTTATGAAAAAGCTATAGAAGATGAAGGCTTAGGACCATTTTTTACGCATGAACTTGGAGATGACATTAGAGATGATGATTGGATTGAGCATATAGATCTTTTGGCTGATTTTTGGTTGGCTAAACTTCTTGGGGAAAATACCTATGTAGGAAATTTTATAGGCGCTCACATTAAGCTTACAACTATAGATAAAGAGCATTTTGTAAGCTGGCTAGAGCTTTTTTCACAAACAGCTGATGAAGTCTATGTTCCTGAGCTTGCTGAGCGTTTTAAGAAAAAAGGAAAACAGTTCTCTCAAGAGTTTATAAATAGTAAGCTAAAAATATAGATATATTTGAAAGAAAAGGAAAATTATGGATAAAGATAAAAAACTAAGTCTACTTTTCATCGAGGATGAAAAATCACTATTTACTGCAGATACAAAAACATTTGATGAACTCTTTAGCAGAGTAGATAAAGTATCAGAGAATGAAAAAGCATTGAAGCTTCTTGACGAGAACCAGTATGATATCGTTCTCAACGATATAAGTCTCGAAGCAATCAGCGGTATAAGTTTTATGCAAGAGATGAAAAAACAAAGAGCAGAACAAGAGATGGTAACTCTAGTTTCAGCAGATGATGAAGATAAGATTGGAGACCTTCTAGAAGCTGGGATTCATGCTTTTGTATTAACTCCGGAGCAGTTTACTCAGGCACTCGAAGCAATCGCGCAGATGGAGCCTCAAAAGAGTAAAAAGTAGTAGTTAAAACTATCTTTTTGCTTTTGCTTTAGCAATACGCTCTAGCATTGCATCAAGTTTACCAGTTGAGCGTACTTCCATTACAACAGTTACTACTCCATGGAGGGCTACATACTGTAAGTATGTAGTCAGATCTTCACAACTGCTCTCACCCATATTTTCTTCTATTCTCTTTTTTTGTGCTTGGGTAACTGTAAACCCAAGTTCTACTGATGCTTCTTCTGCTGATGGTGTTAGGTAGGTAAGGTTGAATTTTTGTGCTTTAAGTGCTACCACTTTTATATAAGCAGAGACTTCATCAAAGCCATTTTCGGATACTCTTAAATCTATTGTCTCTTTTTGTGATGGTGTTACTTTGAAATCTATATTAATAGTTGCATCCATGAATCTTTTTTCTCTTTTTAAAATTTTCTGCGCCATGATATTGTATATTGACTTAAAAGCCTATTTTTAAGATATTAAAGCTACAATTCGCTAAATTAATTAAAAAAAATATAGGTAAAATATAATGGATATAGAGTCGTTAGAATTAGTAAAAAATGAAAATACATCTGCTGAGATTTTAGACAAGTTAAGTGAAAGCGATGATCAGTTTATTCGTGTAAGGGTTGCAGCACATTTAAATACATCACCAGAAACATTAGTAAAATTAAGTACAGATGAGAGCGAGTTCGTTCGAGAGTTTGTAGCAGAGCACCTGAGTACACCAGTTGAGACTTTGGTTGCTTTAAGTGAAGATAGGTTGATTGTATCTTGGGTTGCAGGAAATCCAAATACACCGATTGAACTCATAAATAAACTAAGCAAAGACAGAGATGAATTTGTGAGAATATCTGTTTCAGTTAATCCAAATATTCCTCTTGAAACATTGGCTGAACTTAGTAAAGATGAAGATGAAAATGTTCGAGCTGCTGTTGCAAAAAATCCAAGAACACAAAAAGATATCTTGGAAGTATTGAGTAAAGATGAGAATGAAAGTGTTCGAGAGATTGTTGCAGAACATCCTAGTTTTAAATAAATCTATCTAGTGTTTAAATTCACTTTCTAACAATCATGATGAACAACTAATATGAGAAACGCCAGCAATGTCAAAGAGCTCAGAAGGCTTTTCTCTATAGTATTTTTCCTCCATCTCAGAGGATA
>JAYEMB010000190.1:4369-8857 GCA_034717855.1 Campylobacterota bacterium | reverse complement strand
CCTCCAGCTCGTTACTCTGAGGCATCTTTAATTAAAAAACTTGAAGCTGAAGGGGTTGGTCGTCCATCTACTTACGCTCCAACTATTGCAACTCTGAGTGGTCGCACTTATGTGACTATTGAGAAGAAACAGATTATTCCAACTGAGATGGCGTTTACTGTAACTGAGATTTTAGAGAAGAACTTTGCAAATATCGTAGATATCTCTTTTACTGCAAATATGGAAGATAGACTTGATGAAGTTTCTGAGGGTAAAGTTGACTGGCAGAAACTTCTTTATGATTTCTACTTCCCGTTTATGCAGCAGATTGCCGATGGAAAAGAGAACATAGTCTCACTCAAACTTGCAAAACCACTTGGAAGAACTTGTCCAAAGTGTGGAGAGAGTGAGTTACTACTGCGTTCAGGTAGATTTGGTAACTTTATCGCTTGTAGCGGTTTTCCAAAGTGTAAATACACTGAGCAGTGTGACGAAGAAGGAAACGCAGTAGAGAAAAAAGAGGAGACTGCGGACGAGAAGTGTGATAAATGTGGTAGCGACATGATAGTCAAAAGTGGTCGCAATGGTCAGTTCTTAGCTTGTAGTGACTACCCTGATTGTAAAAACACAAAAAGCATAAATGTTGAAGAGAAAAACTCTGATACTCCTTGTCCTGATTGTGGTGGAACTATCAGTCTTAAAAACTCTCGTCGTGGTCCTTTTTGGGGATGTAACAACTATCCTGAGTGTAAGTTTATCTCTAAGTTTGAACCGACAACTATAAAATGTAAAGAGAAGGGCTGTAAAGGTGTTTTAGCCCCTAGAACTTACAGAAACAAAGAGGTTTATGAGTGTGTTAAGTGTAAAGCTCGAACTCCTCGTGAAGAAGAGAAGTAACTAGATTCCAAATCAAGTTTGGAATGACGCAGCTTCCGTCATTGTAGACTTCAAAAGTAACTAGATTCCAAATTGGTATGCCCTTTGGGTGCAAGTTTGGAATAACCGATAAATCGTCATTGCAGGCTTGACCTGCAATCTAGCTTATAAAGGCATAAAATGAAAATAGGCATTATCTCAGACACACACTCTAAAGTTCAACTCGCACGTGAGGCTTTGGATATGTTACTTGAAAATGGCGCTGAGTTTATTATCCATGCCGGTGATATTGTAGAAGTTGAGATTTTAGAGATGTTAAAAAACTGTGGTAAAAGATATCTTGCAGTTTATGGAAACAATGATGCTCACTTAGTAGAACACCATAATGGCTATAACCTAGTCCAAGAACCTCACTATTTTAAACTTGCAGAGACAAAGTTCAAACTTATGCATCTGCCTTATTATATGGCTCCCGATACAGAGATAGTTATCTTTGGTCACACACATACTTTTGAGTCAGATTTTAAAAATGGTACTCTTTTTTTAAACCCTGGTGAAGTGTGTGCTAGGAGTAAGCCTATCTCAGAGTGCGCAATGCTTAACATCAAAGAGGATAAGTTTAAACTCACCTACTACTCAAAAGATAAGAACGCAGAGAGATATAACAAACAAAAATTTTCGTATGAGAGAGAATCCCATGAGTGAAAAAATATTTTTATGCTCCATCTGTAATATAAACAGCGGAACATGTAAAGAGGATTGTAAATTCTGTTCTCAAAGTGTTCGCTACAAAGCAGACATAGAACGCTACAAACAAAAGCCTATAGAAGATATACTTCAAGAGGCAATAGCAGCAAGAGATAACGGAGCTTTGGGTTTCTGTCTTGTAACTGCTGACAAAGGTCTTAATGATAAGACTTTAGAGTTTGTCTGCTCTGTTGCAAAAGCTGTCACAGAAGTAGCACCTGAGCTGCGTTTGATAGCGTGTAATGGAACAGCAAGCTTAGAGCAACTCCTTGTTTTAAAAGAGGCAGGCATCAAAGCTTACAACCACAACCTTGAGACTTCAGAGAGTTTTTACAAAGAGATATGCACAACTCACCCATGGTCTGAGAGATATGAAACTTGTCAAAATGTAAACGCAGCGGGTATGGTTTTAATCACAGGTGGCATCTTTGGTCTTGGTGAAACGCAAGAGGATAGAGTCTCGATGTTAAAATCATTAGAGTCACTAAATCCGACATCGGTTCCTATAAACTTTTACCATCACAATGAAGCGCTTGAACTTCAACCAAACCCGCTCAAAGTAGATGAAGCCCTAGCGCTTGTAAAACTCACAAGAGAGATGCTACCAAACGCACAGAGAATCATGGTTGCAGGTGGACGTGAACTTATGTTTGGTGAGAGACAGAGTGAAATCTTTGAAAACGGGGCAAACTCTATAGTGATAGGAAACTATCTCACAACAAGCGGTCGTGCTATGAATAAAGATTTAGATATGCTACAATCTCTAGATTTAGAAGTCGCCAAAACTGTAAAATAACAGTTTAAAAAAGGGAAGATTGCATGGATGATAATACAGTATTAATTATTACAATATCACTCATAATCATGTTCTCTCCTTTTATCGCCAAGGGCTTAAAGCTACCAACTACTCCCATAGAAATCATCTTTGGTTCTATCCTTGGTTATGTCGGTTTTTTACATGATGAGCACCTGTTTGATATAGTTGCAGAACTTGGATTTTTATATCTGATGTTTATCGCAGGAACAGAGATTAATCTCAAAAATGTTCTCAAAACTCCATCACTCCTAATGAAAAAAGTAATCCTCTACCTCGCGATACTCTACGCCTTCTCTATTGCGTTTTCTATCTACTTTGAACTTGGAAAAATATTTATGGTTCTTCTGCCTCTCATCTCCGTTGGCCTCGTTGCAACGCTCTCTAAAGAGTATGGGAAAACAGGCTGGCTTGAGCTCTCTATGACAGCAGGTGGCATCGGGGAGGTTATCAGTATCGGCTTTATCACTATAACTGCAGCGGCTCTTCAGTCTGGCTTTGGGTTTGATCTCTTTAAATCTATCATGGCACTCACAATCTTTTTAATCTTTATGTTTATTCTCTTTCGTGCAATGCAGCTACTTTTTTGGTGGTTTCCAAAGGTTTCAACCCTGCTTATGCCTTACGAGGACAACAAAGAGCAAGATATCAGACTCTCAATGGGAATCTTTTTTCTTCTAGTAGGTGCTATGCTTTACCTGCATCTAGAGCTTGCTTTTGGTGCGTTTTTGGCGGGGATATTTATACCAACATTTTTTCAACATAAACATGAACTACCGGAAAAACTGGCATCTTACGGTTTCGGGTTTTTAATACCAATCTTCTTCATTCATATTGGTAGCTCTTTTAATCTTGACGCCCTTGGAATGGATGGACTTATCACGAAAGCTATTATCATCGCGGTTGTTATGATTGTTATGAGAGTTATGGCATCTCTTGTTTTTATCAAAGAGCTTGGATTTACAGATGCTATACTGATGGGTCTCTCACACTCTATGCCTCTGACACTACTCATCGCGATGGCGACACTCGCTTATAGTGCAAACTCTATCGACCAGCTTCACTACTATGCGTTTATCTTAGCTGCTCTATTTCAAGTAATAAGTGTTATGATTATAATCAAGCTAATAAATAATAAAAAGGCGAAGGAGTTGGCATAATGAATCGTTCAGTCCTCCTGCAACTCGCTCGTGACTCAATTCAAGAGGTCCTTGAGGCACAAAGTTCTATCGACAAAGAGCCACTCTTAAAAGAGCACCCTCTTCTTCAGCAAACTGTTCCAATATCTGTAAATATCTATATAGACAACGAGTTAAGAGGTCACGCAGAGTCTCTAAATCCTCAATACTCCCTACTTCAAGAGATTATCATAAATGCAAAAAAGGCTGCTTTTGAAGATAGCAACTATTTACCGCTCTCAACCTCAGAGTATCTACACTCCGAGATTGAAGTTATACTTCAAACTGAGGATGGTGTGATTAGCGAAAAAGACCCCGCTATACTTCAGTAGTCTCTATCTTACTTAAACTAATTTTTGAGGAAATTTTGTCATAAACTTCTGTAGTTTTGGTGCTATCACAACTTGACAATAGCCCTCCTGAGAATGTCCATCGTAGTAGTTTTGATGATAATCCTCAGCAGGATAGACCTCCGGCAATTTACTCACTTCGGTCACTATTTTATCATCAAATTCTGCTTGATGCTCTACTATAGACTCATCTATAAGAGCTTTCTCCTCTGCGTTTTCATAATAAATAACTGAGCGATACTGTGTCCCTTTATCTGCACCTTGTGCGTTTAGAGTTGTCGGATTATGCACCACAAAAAAGATATCTAAAAGCTCTTTAAGTGTGATAACCTCATCATCATATCTGATATCCACAATCTCTGCATGACCGCTAACACCAGTGCAGATACTCTGATAAGAGGGGTTTGGTCTGTGTCCCCCTGCATATCCGCTAAGAGCAGATTCCACGCCTTTTACTCTATTATATACCGCTTCTATGCACCAAAAACATCCACCACCGAGAACTAAATTTTTCATCATTATCTACCCTATAGTCATAATTAAT
>JAYEMB010000190.1:0-4269 GCA_034717855.1 Campylobacterota bacterium | reverse complement strand
ATGTCCAATTATTACACAATACTCTTGTGAAATTTCATTATAAATTCTTTATCTATAATAATTAAGTATAAATACAAATAAAAGTTTTATAATTAAATATTATAAGGAGACATATGAAACTCTTAACACTATCTTCAATGACAATACTCTTAATAGGTGCATCTCTGCTAAACGCAGAGACTGTTAACATCAAGCTCCCTGAAGTTCCCGAAGTTCCAAAGGTTGAAGCTGTAGTTCCAACGGTAAATGTTATCTCAAACTCATCATCTAAAACTAATGCTCAGATTATCGAAGAGGCAACACGTAAAAAAGTAGTTATCTTTAGTGACCATGTAGCGCCTGAAATGATGGAGACAAAAGATACTCCTCAAAAAGTAATAGAAGCTGGAGATATAGAAAATGGCAGAGTTGCCGCTTATCTTCATGCTCCATTTATGAGTGAAGAAGATGTTGTAAAAACACTCCAAGGTGCTGGCTTTACGATTCTTGCAAAACACAAAGTAGATAAAAAAGGCAAAGCCGTCTCTATAGTCTTTACAAACGCAGAGCTACAAAAAGTCTCTTCTAAAAACTTGAGAGGTTTTGCAGGTGCACTGAGAATTACAGTAGATAAGAAAAACAATCTTCTTAACATCTCAAACCCCATCTATATGCAAAGAGCCTTTATGCAAGATGAGTATGATTCTGCTACAGCTGAAAAGACTCTTGCAACACTTCGTAGCTCTTTTAAAGATTTGAAAAACTCTAAAGAGCTTATAAAGTTTCGCGTTTTAGAGCGTTTTCAATTTATGGAAGGTATGCCTAGATATGCAGATATGCAGATTATCAAAAAAGCTCCAAACGCAACACTTTTAGCGAGTGCTCAAAAGTCTAAAAAAGTTGTCTATGAACACAAGCTTGAAAATGGTGCTGTAGTTCTTGGTGTAAAACTTGGAAAACGTACAAGCAAATTCATCAAAAAAACAGGTTATCAAAACGCAGGTCTGTTACCGTATCCTGTACTCATAGAAAACGGAGAAGCAAAAATTTTAGACCCAAAATACTACATCGCAGTAATGTACCCGATGCTTAAGATGTCACAGTTTATGAAAATTGCGACTGTTCCCGGTGCGATATCAAAAGATGTAGATAAAATCTTTCGTTAAGCACCCGCTCTACTAAAAAGTCCCTCATACATCTTCTGCATGAGGGGAGTTTCCACCTTTTCATACTTCGCAATATAGCCACTCAGACTCTCTAACTCAACTCTTTTTTGATTCTTATAATCCAAGTGCATTGATGTAGATGAATCATAAGGAACTTTACTTGCGGTGTTGAGAGCTTTTTGTATCTCCTCTTCTAAATCAATCCCTTTATCTTTAGCAACATCAGCTATCTCTTGAAGAAGTCCTCTCGCCTCATCTGCTTTGTGCTCATAAATATAACCGATACTCTCATTATAGTAAGAGGTAAGAGTTGCAAATGAAGCTATAAAAATATACTTTTTCCAGATAGCCCTCTCTATATCTTCAGGAGTCTTAAAACGCAGCTGAGCTTTTTCAAAAAGAGAGGAGAGAGTTTGTACTGCCTCTATCTCCCCACCAAAAACAGCAGCAAATACTTTTCCTTTTTTACGGACAACTCCAGCTTTTTCTATATGAGAGAGTATATAAACGCAGCCATCAAGAACTCTTGAGTTGCTTAATTTTCGCAGAGTATCTCCATTTGTGACGCCATTTGAGAAACTCAGAAGTATTGTCTTCTCATCGATGTGAGACTTTATATGCTCATATGACTCTACTAAATCATAACTCTTTACACAAAAGAGAACCGCATCAAAAGAGCCCTCAAAATATCCATCTAAATCATCCAAGGCTCTTGCATCAAGATGGGACTCCCAACAGCGCTCATCTTCTACAATTTGTAAACCGTGAGTCTGAACTGCATTTAGATGCTCACCTCTTGCAAAACCAATCACATCAACACCCGCTTTTGCAAAATTTGCCGCGATATATCCACCAACTCCACCAAGACCTACAACTGCTACTCTCATACAATATCCCTTTAATTTTTTATTATATAATAAGCTTACAAAAAGGAGTCTCATGCCACGCATAAATAGTGAAAAATTCTACACTTCTGCTATAGAGATGCATGGCACATCTGCTCAAGGTGTTAACTGGGCTTCAAAAGAGAATCAGGAGTTGCGTTTTAATGCTATTTTAGATTTTTTACCAAAAGAGCTAAATAGTTATAAAGTCGCGGATGCTGGATGTGGGTTTGGTGACTTTTACAACTATATGCGTAAAAAGAAAAAACATCCTAAACAATATATCGGGATTGATTCTCTCTTAGATATGTACTCTATCGCTTGCGACAATACTGGGTGTGAAATTATCATTGCCGATATCACAAAAGAGACTCTTCCAAAGACAGACTACTATATCTGTAGTGGTGCACTCAATGTTTTAACAAAGTTTGAAACGCACCAGTTTATACAAAACTGCTACAACTCATCCAAAATTGGCTTTATCTTTAACGCTCTTCACGGTGATAAAGAGAGTGAAACCTATAACTATCTAAGCAGACAAGAGATAGAAAGTATAGCTCAGGAGCTAAACGTAAAAGAGATTGCCTTTAAAGATGGCTATTTAAAAGATGATATCACAGTAGGATTTTTCAGATAATGTGTGCAGTTTTTGGAATACTTGGCGAATATGACGATACACAGGCAAAATATGCACTCTCGCGTTTAACTCATAGAGGACCCGACTACTGTGGTCTTGTTCAAAAGAACAATCTCTTCTTTGCACATCAAAGACTCTCTATTTTAGACTCACACTCTCGTTCGCATCAACCACTGCGTTTTAAAAATATTCTTCTCTCTTTTAATGGTGAGATTTATAACTTTAAAGAGTTAAGAGCTGAGCTTCATTATGAGTTCCAAACGCAGAGTGATACAGAGGTTATTATTGCTGCCTATCTCAAATGGGGAGTCGATTTTGTGCAACATCTTCGTGGAATGTTTGCTATTGCCCTCTTAGATGGCGATACACTCTATCTCTTTCGTGATAGACTTGGAAAAAAGCCTCTTTTTTTCATGCACGACTCTGCCTTTAGGTTTGCTTCTGAGATAAAAGGGCTTACACCTTTTTTAAACAAAACGCAGATGAGTGATGACGCACTTATGAGTTACCTCTCATTTTTAGCTCCTACTCCACCTCACACTTTTTATAAGGGTATCAATAAACTGGCGGCTGGGGAGTTCCTCACATATAAAAATGGAAAGGTAGAAGTCAAACGCTATTTTGACCTTCTTGATAATAGAGCAAATATTATCACAGATAGAGATGAGGCTATCCACACTTTAGAAAAACTGCTTGATGAATCCATCTCACTGCGTTTAAACGCAGATGTACCGATGGCTTCACTTCTATCTGGCGGAATAGATAGTGCCGCTATAAACGCATATGCTCGAAAATATGGAGTGAAACTAAACACCTATACACTCGGTTACAAAGAGTTTTCAAAATATGATGAGAGAGAAAACGCAGCTCTGAGTGCTGATTTTTTAGGTCTAAACAATACTCAAGTGGAGATTAACCAAGATGACTTTATAAACGCAACAGAGAGAGTTTTTGACACTCTTGATGAACCACTCAATGACCCCGCTGCTGTTCCTCTGTATCTGCTCTTTGAAAGAATAAAAGAGGATGATTACAAGGTTGTCATGAGTGGGGAGGGAAGTGATGAGCTCTTTTTAGGCTACAGACAGTACTTTGAATACCTCGACATTGAAGCTGCTTCAAACCTTGCTCACAAAAACTGGTTAAAAAAGTATTTTCGTTCAAACTTCTCTATGAATCGAGAGTGGGAGTGGTATAAACGCATCTTTGATGAAACACTACTCTTTAGAACCTCAGGTGATAAGTTTACAGACCTGCAAAAAAACAATCTCATGAAAAGGAATGTAAAAGATAATGAGTCACTTCAATATCTTAAGCCATATAGGGAGAGATTTGAGTCTTCAGCTCACTCTGATGAGAGTATGTGGTACTCTTACATTGATTTAAACCTTTTTCAAGCAGAGCACTTTTTAACAAAACTAGACCGTGTTAGTATGGCTCACTCCATAGAGTCACGAACACCTTTTTTAGACCATAAACTCTCCTCTGCCGTCTTTTCTATTAGTCCAAAACTCAGATATGAAGATGGCGTAACAAAGTCGCTACTCAAAGAGATAATGAAGCCTACTTTAGATGAAAAAATTTTAAAACGCAAGAAAAAAGG
>JAYEMB010000189.1:0-8945 GCA_034717855.1 Campylobacterota bacterium | reverse complement strand
TGGGAAAAAGACGAGATAAAATGATAATACTTTTTGATTTAGATGGAACACTTATAGAGTCAACTGAGGCGATTACTTCGACTTTTCATCACGCCTTTGAGGTGCATGGCGAGAAAAATCCGACAGACAGAGAGATTCAGGAACTTATCGGTTACCCTCTTGATATTATGTTTTCAAGACTTGGAGTAGAGGAGAGTAGAGTATGGGATTTTGTAGATACTTACAAGCAAAAGTATAGAACAATTTCAAAAATTAAAACTGAGCTACTCCCTCAAGCAAAAGAGGCGGTGGAGTTAGCAAGTAGTTTTGCAGAGCTTGGAATCGTTACAACAAAAACAGGGCTCTACTCACAAGAGTTAATGGAACACTTTGGAATGATGCAACACTTTGAAGTGCTCATAGGTCGAGAACATGTCCAAAATCCCAAACCACACGAAGAGCCGATACTAACAGCCCTCAAAACATTTGAGTGTGAGAACAAAGAGATATGGATGATAGGGGATACTAAACTCGACCTTCTCTGTGCACAAAACGCAGGTGTGAACTCTATCGGTGTTTTGAGTGGATATGACACTCATGAAACACTCAAGAAGTTTACAGATGTCATACACAAAGACGCTTTAGAAGCTGTGGAGTATTTAAAAAAGCGAAAGATATAAAAGATTTCTAGCTAACTTTTAAACTTCAAATATTTCAAGATTTAAAACGCTAAAATACAAATAATAAATTACACTTTATAAAATAAAATTAAGGATTTTCATAATGCCACTACTAGACTCTTTTACAGTTGACCACACAATCATGCCAGCTCCTGCTGTTCGTCGTGCTAAGGGGATGAAAACACCAAAGGGAGATGATATTACTGTCTTTGACCTGCGTTTCGTTAGACCAAATGAGGGGATTCTCTCACAAGAGGGTATCCATACTCTAGAGCACCTCTTTGCAGGTTTTATGAGAGAGCATCTTAACTCAAAAGATGTTGAGATAATTGACCTCTCTCCTATGGGTTGTCGCACAGGTTTTTATATGTCACTGCTTGGAACTCCAAGTGAAGAGAGAGTTGCTGATGCATGGGAAGCTTCGATGAAAGATGTTTTAAATGTTAAAGAGCAGCGTGATATTCCCGAGTTGAATATTTATCAGTGTGGTACATACAAGATGCACTCACTTGATGATGCTAAAGAGATAGCTTCTGAGGTACTTAGAAGAGATATCGACATCATGGACAACGAAGCACTGCAACTTGATTTAACTAAGGTAGATTAGAGCTACTTTTGAGAGCGTTTGATGACGAACTTCACACAATGACCTTGAGTGAAGATGGCTCTTATACGGCTTACTCAAAAGAGTATAATGAGCACTACCACTCTACAAAAGATGGGGCGCTCAAAGAGTCGTTAGTAAAACATGTGAACCCTGCGTTTACTCTTAAAAAAGAGCTCCCAGAGATAAATATCTTAGATATCTGTTACGGCTTAGGTTTTAATACCTTAGCTACTCTCTATTACTATGGGCAAAACAGTCTCAACTCAAAACTACGTATATATTCACCAGAGTTAGATGCCGCACTTGTCCACTCTCTAAATAACTTTACTTACCCAAAAGAGTTTGAAGAGTTCAAACATATTGTAGAAGCTTTAGTCAGAGATGGCGTTTATGAAGATGAGAACTTTTATATCGAAGTTTTTTTAGGTGATGCAAGAGAGTATGTTCAAAGGTTTGAGAACAGATTTGACATAGTTTATCAAGATGCATTCTCTCCAAGTACAAATCCAACTCTCTGGACAAAAGAGTACTTTAGCGATATAAAACGCAGTATGAAAAAAGGTGGAGTCTTAACTACTTATTCTATCTCACTACCTACTCGTTTAGCTCTTTATGAAAATGGGTTTAATATCTATACAAATAGCGGAGAGGATTTTAGAACAGCTACTGTAGCGTCATTTTCAGAGTTAGATACCTTTAAAACTGTAGATATGCCACATAAAATATCTTGCAATCCAAAAGTAGAACCGCTCAGAGATTAAGAGTTGATGAGAGTTAAAAACTCTTCTCCAAACTGCTCATACTTTTTCATTCCAACACCATTCACTTCAAGCATACTACTCTTGTCAAATGGTTTGTCATTGGCGAGATGTTTGAGCGTTTTGTCACTAAAAATGAGGTAAGCTGGAACACCAAGTTCAGATGCGAGTTCACTGCGTTTTATTCGCAGCTCTTCAAAGAGCTCATCATCATAATCAAACTCTTTTTCCTGTTTAATTTTTTTCGTTTTTGTGTCTATATCTAAACGCGAAGATTTGATATCTACAAGCTGTTTGGACTTTAAAATATCTATTGCATCATTTGTGAGAGTGAGTACACTAAAATCACCAATGCTTAAAACCTTCAACTCTAAAAGACGCTCAACTATTACAAACCACTCTTTTTTACTGAGTGTAGTTCCTATTCCATAAACAGAGAGTCTGTCCGCACCGTTGGCGATGAGTTTTTGCTCTTTTGAACCTCTTAAAATATCTATGATGTAGTTCTTTCCAAAGCCCTGCTGTGTTTTATAGACACAGCTTAGAAACATCTGCGCTTCTTTTGTTATATCTTGGCGTTTATCATCTGAACTTAAGCAGTTGTCACATCTGTCACCACACTCATCGAGAGTGTCGTTAAAGTACTCGGCAAGCTGTTTATGAAAACATATCTCACCTGTTGCATACTTATAAATCATATCTATCTTAGAATCGAGATGGGCTTTGTACTCTTCATTTGTTATATCATGTAAAAATCTTTTATGAAGGACTATATCGCCCGCATTAAAGAGAAGAAGTACTTCACTATCCTCTCCATCACGACCGGCTCGTCCTATCTCTTGGTAGTAGTTCTCTTGAGATTTTGGCAGAGACATATGCACTACAAAGCGTATATCACTCTTATCTATCCCCATACCAAACGCAATAGTTGCAACCATGATGTCTATTTTATCATTAACAAATATCTTAAAGTTTTGCTCTCTTACATGTTGTGGAAGCCCTGCATGATATGGTAGAGACTTATAACCGTTCATATTTAAAAATGAGCTAAGTTCTTCAGCTTTTTTTCGTGAACTTACATAGATAATTCCACTCTCATTCGTATGTCTTAAGAGAAAGTTTTTGAGTTGCGCATGACCATTGCTTATGCGTCGCTCAGAGGATATGAAAATGTTTTTACGAAAGATTTTACCCTTTAAAACTGTCGGATTTTCAAGTCTTAACTCTCTTAAAATATCTTCAGTTACATTGTCAGTTGAGGTAGCTGTAAACGCAGCTATAGTCGTGTTTGGAAAATTTGCTTTGAGGTTTCCCAAGGCTCTATAGTCATCTCTAAACTCATGTCCCCACTGAGAGATACAGTGTGCTTCATCGATAACAAAAAAGTTTATTTTGAGACTGCGAAGTATATTGAGAGTTGAGCCGTTGTTGAGCCTTTCAGGAGAGAGGTATAAAAACTTTAACTCACCACTCTGTGCGGCAAAGATTATATCTTGAACTTCTTGAGAACTTTGAGCAGATGAGATCATATCAGCAGCTATGTTTTGAGCTTTGAGTGCTGCTACCTGATCTTGCATAAGTGCAATAAGAGGAGAGACTACTATGGTAATTCCATCCATCAAAAGTGTTGGAAGTTGAAAAACTAGAGATTTTCCACCACCAGTTGGTAGTATCATCAGCAGGTCACGATTTTGCAAAATAGAGTCAACACCATCTTCTTGATGGACTCTAAACTCATTATGCCCAAAGGCATCTTTTAAGACTTTGTGTTTCATTGAGGTTTTAAAAGCTTGCGTTTATAGCGTCGACTTCATCCCATGTAAGAGAGGATTTTGTCTGATGAGCGATGATGTGTGAAACGTAGCGCGCAAACATATCTGTCTCAACATTTACTTTTGAGCCGCGTTTATAGTCTCTAAATAGAGTCTCTTTCATTGTGTGGGGGATTATAGTGAGTCTAAAAGTGTTTGCGTTTACATCATTTACTGTTAAACTAACACCATCTATAGTGATAGAGCCTTTAGGAACGATGTAGGGGATGAATTTTTTATCTACTTCTATAAAAACATCAAAAGAGTTTCCACTGTTTTTTATCTCTTTTATAGTTCCTATCGCATCTACATGACCCTGAACAACATGCCCCTCAAATCTATCACCCATCATCATTGCAGGCTCGATGTGGACTTCATCTTTATAGTTTTCCATAGCAAGAAGTTTTTGAGACTCAGGGGAGAGCTCAACAGCAAAACCATCACCTAAAACTTTGACAACTGTCAGACAAGCACCATTTATAGCGATAGAGTCGCCAAGTTCTGCTTTATGCTTTGCTTTTATACTCAGCGTACTTCCAGCTAAGCTTTTAACATTTGCAATTTCTCTAATTAGACCTGTAAACAAGTGCTACTCCTCTTGTTCCCATGCTCTGCGTGGGAATCTATATTTATCTATGAATTCCCACGCAGAGCATGGGAACTAGTTAAGGTGTGAAATTTAGAAGACTATCTTTCCATCTTCTTGAAGACCTTTGATAATATCTTTCGCTTTTGAGTGTCCAGCATAGGCAGCTTTTCTACACAAATCAAGTGCTTTGTCATGGTCCTCTTCACAGCCAACACCTTGGTCATAAAGCATACCGAGGTTGTAAAGACCCTGTGGCAGTCCACCCTCAGCCGCGCGCGAGAAACAGATGAAAGTTCTTGCATCATCTTTAGGAACACCATGACCCTCTTTATAGAGAGCACCAAGATTGTTAAAAGACTCTAAGTGACCGCGTTTAGCCCCCTCTTCATACCAAAACGCAGCCTCGCTATAGTTTTGAGCACAGCCAAGACCACGCTCTAGCATTAGTGCTACTTCATACATTGCAGGTGGTACTTCACGAGTTGCCGCTTCCATATGGAGTTCATGTGCTTTGAACTGGTTATGCTCTAGTCCGCACAGACCATTCATGTAAAGGATTGCAAGATTAAAAAGTGCATAGGGCTGTTTAGCCTCTGCTGCTTTTTCATATAGCTCTACTGCTTTTTCATCATCCTGCTCACACCCTTGAGCATTTTGATACATAAAAGCAAGAGAGGTTAGTGCATCTGCATCTCCCTCATCTGCTAAAGTTTGGTAAAGTTTGATTGCGTTTGTAAAATCTTGTGCATTATATACTGCGTGTGCCTGTTCGATAGTCATTTAGTCCCCCGTATTACTTCTATTAATCTTCAAATAAATCTCTATTCATCTTAAAAAGCGTAATTAATTTGGTTTATATTATGCAAATAATACTGAAAAATGATAAAATTCGCCTAAATTATTTTGGATAAGTATATGAATTATGATGTAATAGTAGTTGGTGGTGGTCATGCTGGTGTTGAAGCGGCACTCTCATCTGCACGAATGGGCAACAAAACTTTGATGATATCGATGCTTGCAGAGAATGTGGGCGCTACCTCTTGTAACCCTGCTGTTGGTGGTTTAGCAAAGGGACATTTAGTTCGTGAGCTTGATGCACTTGGCGGTGAGATGGGTCTTATTACTGATGAAGCTGGAATACAGTTTCGTATTCTAAACCAGACAAAAGGTCCAGCAGTTCGCGGAAGTCGAGCGCAGATAGATATGGACAAGTACCGTGTTATTGCTAGAAATGTTGTTTTAAATACTCCAAACCTTGAGTTAGTTCAAGAGACTGTTGAGTCTCTGATTATCGAAGAAAACGCAGTAAAAGGTGTAAAAACAGACCTTTTAAACGAGTACAGCGCTAAAAAAGTCATCATAACTTCGGGAACATTTTTAAATGGGATTATTCACGTTGGTGAAGTTCAAAAAAAAGGTGGACGTTATGGAGAGGAGAGAAGTGAGGGTCTGAGTGCTTCACTTAAAAATGATGCAAATCTTAATCTGGCACGCTTAAAAACAGGGACTTGTGCTCGTATAGATAGTTCAACTATTGATTTTTCAGTGATGGAAGAGCAGGGCGGAGATGAACTTCCAAGTCCTTTTAGTTTTCGTACAGACAGAGCTGCGTTTAGAGCTACAAAAAAGCAACTCCCTTGTTTTATAGCTTACACGAATGAACTTACTCATGAGATAATCTCTTCAAATTTTTACAGAGCACCACTTTTTACAGGGCAGATAGAGGGAAACTCTCCACGTTACTGCCCGAGCATAGAGGATAAGGTGAGTAAATTTGCTGACAAAGATAGACATCACCTTTTTATAGAACCACAAACTATGGATAATACAGAGTGCTATATTAATGGTCTTTCAACTTCTCTTCCACCAGAAGTACAACGTGAGATGATTAAGTCAGTTGTAGGTATGCAAAACGCAAAGATAGTTCGTTACGGTTATGCGATAGAGTATGACTTTGTAGATCCTCGTGAACTCAAACACTCACTTGAGACTAAAAAAATCAGTGGACTTTACTTAGCTGGTCAGATAAACGGTACAACTGGTTATGAAGAAGCAGCAGCACAAGGTCTTATGGCAGGTATAAACGCAGGTCTGAGTATTCAAGGTAAAGAGGCTTTAGTTCTTAGACGTGATGAGGCATATATTGGCGTTTTGATAGATGATTTAGTTACTAAAGGAACAAATGAGCCTTACCGTATGTTTACCTCTCGTGCAGAGTATAGACTTCTTCTGCGTGAAGAGTCAGCAGATACTAGGCTCTCTTCTTATGGACATGACTTAGGTTTGATAAGTGATGAGGTTTATGAGAGAGTAAAAATCAAAGATGAGCAGATAAAGTACGGTGCACAACTCCTTGAAGATACAAAGTTTACACCAAACAAAGAGTTTAATGCTCTGCTTGACTCTATGGATGAACAGCCCTTAAAAGATGTCTCAACTGCACAACAGTTAGTTGCTAGAAAAACTTTTGATGTTGTAAAGATGTTAAAAATTGTACCTGAGTTAGAGAAGTATGATGATTATATCAAAGAAGAGATTTTAGTTGAGGGTAAATATGCTCGTTATATTGACAAGCAGAGTGAAGAGATTGAGCGTATGAAAAAGTACCTCAAAATCGCTATTCCTGAAGGCTTTGATTTTACAGGTGTAAGTGGACTCTCTAAAGAGGTTCAAGAGAAATTAGCCTCATTTGCTCCTCCAACTCTTCAAGCTGCTATGAACATAAGTGGTATTACTCCGGCTGCTATAGAGATACTACATATCTATATAAAAATTGCTAAAAGAGATGCTAAATAGTTTAAAAATAGTGCTTTAGCGATTTATCTGATAGTTTAAACATCCCCTAGTAGCCGAGACTCTTGACCTAGGTCAAGAATTGGCAAGCATCGAGATAAGTGACAAGAAAAAAAGAAAATTTCCCTTCAAAATAGTAACAAAATTCCTAAATTTATAAAAGAAAACTTAAATTTATAATTAATTAAAACTTATTTGGTATATAATAAGACTTTAAAATTCACAAAAGTGAGCAAAGATGAAAAATAGTAGCCGTAGAGGTTTTATGGGTAAGGCATTCGGTGCTGTTGCAGGTGTTGGAGCGATAGCTTCACTCTATGCAATGAAAAAATCTTGGGATCCGCTTCCAAGTGTAAAAGCAGCAGGATTTACAACTCTTGATATGTCAATATATGAAGAGAGTGTAATGGTGACTGAAAAATGGAGAGGGAAACCTATCTTCGTTCTGAAGAAATCAGCAGCAGTATTAGAAAATGAGAAAGGCAATGCGGCAGCAGAAGCTAGAGATATTAAAGTTGGCAATGATCATTATATGGTAGCTATCGGTCTCTGTACACACTTAGGTTGTATTCCTGCGTTTAGAAAAGATTCAAATGATTTCTTATGTGCATGTCACGGTGGAATGTTTGACGCATCTGGTTTAGTTACACAAGTACCACCACCACGTGGTTTTGACATACCTCCATTTAAAATAGATGGTAACAAGTTGATTCTTGGTGAAGTTGGTCCTGAGTGGCAAGCAATGAAAGATAACGGCGTTACGCTGTAAATTAAGGGGAGGATAAATGGCACATTTTGAAAAAGCAACAAGTGTTAAAGATTGGTTTAACCAGCGTTTAGCAGTTGATAAAGTAGAAAAAGTAATGATGTCGGAGTATTGGATTCCGAAAAATATTAACTTCTTATGGGCAATGGGTATGGTTCTTGTAATCACTTTTGCACTACTAGTAGTTTCAGGTATATTTTTATTAATGTACTATGTACCAACTGTTGATGAAGCATTTTACAGTGTTAACTACACGATTATGAGAGAAGTTGACTTTGGTTGGTTATGGAGACATGTTCACGGTGTTGCGGCATCTGTAGTTTTCTTAATTATTTACATTCACATGTTTACAGGTATCTACTACGGTTCTTACAAGAAAGGACGTGAGATGATTTGGATCTCTGGTATGCTTCTTTTCGTTGCATTCTCAGCTGAAGCATTCTCAGGTTACATGTTACCATGGGGTCAAATGTCTTACTGGGCTGGTATGGTTATTACTAACCTATTTGCTGGTGGTTCACTACACGCTGATGGTCTTGTTGAGTGGATTCGTGGAGATTATGTTCCTGCACAAGCATTCTTAGGTCGTTTCTTTATGTTACACGTTCTTCTTATTCCATTGGCTATTATGGGTCTAATCGGACTGCACTTTGCTGCACTTCGTATTCCACACGTAAATAACCAAGATGGTGAAGAGATTGATTTTGACGCCGAAGCTAAAAAATATTTAGATGGTGACACTAAAGGTTCTAAAGTTATGCGTTTCGCTAATGACTTTATGTCTAAAGATATGATGGTAGTTGGATTTTTCTTAATCTTCTTCTTTTACCTAGTATTTTGGAACTACTCTTTTGCAATGGATCCTGTAAACTTTGACCCTGCTGATGGTCTTAAGACTCCAGCACACATCTACCCTGAGTGGTATTTCTTATGGTCTTATGAGATTTTACGTCCGTTTAACA
>JAYEMB010000188.1:0-8969 GCA_034717855.1 Campylobacterota bacterium | reverse complement strand
GACCACCTCCATGTCATGGAGGCACTCTACCACTGAGTTAATCGAGCATATTTAAAACACAGAATTTTACCAAAAAATCCTTAAAACAATTTTTTTATACTTAATTCAAAAATAGAGATATAGTTTATATTTAATTTATGTTTATTGAGTGTATAATTTCATATATAAAAAGTACCACAAGGTAAATTATGAATTTAACTGAGTTAGAAGAGTTAGGATTAAAGAATATAGGTAATGTTTTTCATAACCTGAGTTATGATGAATTAATTAAACATGAGTTAGAAAATGGTGAAGTGCAACAGACTAATAAAGGTGCAACAGCAGTAGATACTGGTATCTTTACTGGGCGTAGTCCTAAAGATAAGTACTTTGTAGATCGTGATCCTTCTAACAAGTATATCGCTTGGGGTGATGTGAATAAAAAAGTCTCTTCTGAAATATTTGAGGAGCTTTTAGTTGTAGCACAAGAGCAATTATCTGGCAGTGATTTATATGTTACGGATGTTTTTTGTGGTTCTTCTGCAGCTTCAAAAAAATCTGTGCGTTTTGTATCTGAGATAGCTTGGCAGTCACACTTTGTTAAAAATATGTTTATCCGTCCAACTGCGCCAGAACTTGAAGTCTTTAAATCTGATTTTGTTGTTTTAAACGCATGTAAAGCAGTAAATGACAAATGGAAAGAACATGGTCTAAACTCTGAAGTATTTGTACTTTTTGATGTTGAGAACAATATTGCTATTATCGGTGGTACTTGGTACGGTGGTGAGATGAAAAAAGGAATTTTTTCAATGATGAACTACTGGTTACCACTAGAGGGTAAACTTGCTATGCACTGTTCAGCAAATGTTGGTGAAAAAGGTGATACTGCACTCTTCTTTGGTTTAAGTGGAACTGGTAAGACTACGCTTAGTACTGACCCACACAGAGCTTTAATCGGTGATGATGAACACGGCTGGGATAACTATGGTGTTTTTAACTTTGAAGGTGGATGTTACGCAAAAGTAATTAACCTTGATGGGAAAAGTGAACCGGAAATTTACGGTGCTATCAAAACTAATGCACTGCTTGAAAATGTAGTTATGTATGGTGAGGGTGAAGTAGATTATGAAGATGGTTCTAAAACTGAGAACACTCGTGTATCTTACCCAATTGAGCATATAGAAAATCATAAAGAAGATTTAATGGCTGGTCACCCAGAAAATATTATTTTCTTAACTGCTGATGCATTTGGTGTTTTACCTCCAGTCTCTAAACTTACAAAAGAGCAAGCAATGTACTACTTCTTAAGTGGTTATACTGCTAAAGTTGCTGGAACTGAGCGTGGAATTACTGAGCCGGTTGCAACTTTTTCAGCATGTTTTGGTGAAGCATTTTTACCACTGCACCCAACAGCTTATGCAAAACTTCTCGGTGAAAAGATTGATGAACATGGTGTTAATGTTTATCTTGTGAACACTGGCTGGACTGGTGGAGCTTATGGTGTTGGTAAGCGTATGAGTATAAAAAATACTCGTGCATGTATTAATGCTATTTTAGATGGAAGTATTCAAAACAGTGATTTTGATACTACTAAAACATTTAGACTTCAAGTTCCAAAAACTTTAGGTGATATCAAACCAGAGATATTAAACCCACGTAATGCTTGGGAAGATAAAGAGCTATTTGATAAAACTAGAGATAAACTTGCAGAGATGTTTGTTGCTAACTATAAAAAATATCAAGATGGACAACACACAGATTATGCCCCATATGGTCCAATAGTAGGTTCTTAAAATTTCATCTTCACTGCACTTTGCGCAAAAATCAAACACGGCAGGCTTATAGCCTAGCCTTAGTTTGATTTTTTGCACAAATTACAGCAAATCTAAAACTTTAATAATTCAAATTATATTTTTTAAACATCTTTCTTGTTCCCAAGTTCTCTAGGAAATAAATACTTACTTTTTAACTCTCTTTTTTGTTGCTTTCTCCATATATAACCACAATCCACCGCCAAATGTTACTAATATTAATGGTGCTATCCACGGTTTGTCACCTATAATTTTTGCAAGTTCAACTAAAAAACTTCCAGAGTAGTAGCTTCCAAGACCAAATACTAAAGCCCAGACAGCTGCACTTAGAACATTTAAAACGGCAAACTTTTTAAAGTCATATTTTGTAAGCCCAATAGCAATAGGTATAAGTGTTTTTATTCCATACACAAACTTTTGAAACAGAATAATCCATGAGCCATACTTTTTCATTAAAACGTGTGAGAGTGCAAGTTTACGTCTGTGTTTACGTAAGCCTTCCATCATCATACTTTTTTGGTAGCGTGCCATATAAAAAAGCAGTACATCACCTAGTGCATTAGCTATAAACGCAATCATTATAGAGAGGGATAAGTCCATTTTCCCCATAAATGATAAAACGCCAGCCCCGATAAGAGCTACAAATCCACCACCAAGTGAATAGAGAAAAAGTCCTATATATCCATAAGTTGCTAAGTTGCTAAAAGTATCTTCCATAATTAATATCTATCCTAAAGTTGTTTAATTTTCATAATCTCATCACGAAGACGAGCTGCCTCTTCAAAGTTTAACTCTTTAGCAGCTCTCTTCATTTTAAGCTGTAACTCTTTTGTTATCGCTTTGCGTTCTGTTGCTGGCATTTTATCGCGTTTTTTATGTTTTTGGTAGAGGTCGCCATGCTCTTCGAGTTTTAAGTTTTCATCTAGTTTACGAATAGTTGTAGTTGGCGTTATTCCATGCTCTTTATTATGAGCCTCTTGTATCTCACGTCTCTCATTTGTTTTATCTATTGCTCTTTGCATGGAGCCAGTCATCTTGTTTGCGTAGAGTATAACTCGGCCATTTGCGTTTCTAGCCCCTCGTCCTATAGTCTGAATGAGTGCAGTTTCACTTCTTAAAAATCCCTCTTTGTCAGCATCTAAAATTGCTACCAAACTAACTTCGGGCAAGTCAAGACCCTCACGCAGAAGGTTAATCCCGATAAGAACATCAAACTCACCCAAACGTAGCGCACGAATGATTTGGTTTCTCTCAATTGTATCGATATCGGAGTGCATATACTGAACTTTGATACCTAAATCTGCAAGATATTTTGTAAGAGCTTCTGCCATCTTTTTAGTAAGAACAGTGATGAGAACCCTCTCATTTTTGATAGTCACTTTTTTTATCTCATCATGAATATCTTCAACTTGATTGTCTGATGTTTTTATCTCTATGACAGGGTCAAGCAGACCTGTTGGACGGATTATCTGCTTGGCCGTAACACTTGACATCTCTAGTTCATACTCAGCAGGAGTTGCTGAAACAAATAGATAGTGAGGAGATTTGTTTATGTACTCATCTGCTTTAAGAGGACGATTGTCTAGTGCTGAGGGAAGTCTAAATCCATACTCAACTAAAACCTCTTTTCTAGCTCTATCTCCAGCGTACATACCACGGTACTGAGGCAGTGAAACATGAGACTCATCGACTATAACTAGATACTCTTTGTTTCTCTGGTCAAGATAATCTAAGAGAGTAAAAGGAGCTTCTCCCGGTTTTTTATTTGTAAGCAGGCGTGAGTAGTTCTCGACACCCTTACACATTCCCGTCGTTTGCAGCATCTCTAAGTCAAACTCAACTCTCTGTTTTAGCCGTTGATACTCTAACAGTTTTCCCTCTTTTGTAAAAAACGCAAGTCTATCGTCAAGCTCCTCTTCGATGCGTTTGATAGCTACTGCCATTTTCTCTTGACTCACACTAAATTGTGAAGTGGCATAGAGAGTAAACTTTTTATGATCTTCAAGCCGTTTGTTGTCGATAACATCAAAAGTGTATATCGCTTCAATCTCATCACCAAAGAACTCTATACGAATCGCTTCTTGCTCAAAATAAGGAGGATAAACATCTAAGCTTTCACCATTTACACGGATATGTCCAGAGTCAAAGTAGGTATCATTTCTGGCATAGCCCATTTCAACCAAACGCAGTAGCAACTTCTTCTGGTTTATCTCATCTCCGACCTCGAGTGCTTGAACCATGTTGAGATACTCTTCGGGGTCACCAAGACCGTAGTTGGCAGATACTGAGGCTATCACAATAACATCATCATAAGAGAGAAGATTGGCAGTGGAAGAGAGACGCATACGCTCTAGCTCATCATTAATAGCACTATCTTTTTCTATAAACAGATCTTGACGAGGAATGTAAGCCTCAGGCTGATAATAATCATAGTAAGATACAAAGTACTCAACATGAGCCTTGGGAAAGAAGCTTCTAAACTCAGAGTATAGCTGAGCTGCTAAAGTCTTGTTGTGAGTCATGATAATAGTAGGCATCTTCACATTCTCTATAACACGCGCCATAGTGTGCGTTTTACCGCTACCTGTTACACCTTCGAGTGTCTGGTAACGATTCCCTTTTAATATAGAGTCAGTCAGTTCTTTAATAGCAGTAGGCTGATCACCAGCTGGTTGGAAAGGTGAGTCTACTTCAAAGTTTATATCTTTTTTCATTGGTGGAATTATAGCAGTTTGTGGTGAATATAGATGCTATGATTTTTAAAGGCATTGCATACTGTGAAAAGTAAAGCCTTTATACAATCACTTCGCCGATTTTAAAAAATATTTCATCGAGTTCACTAGCTATAGCAGAAGCAGTAGTAGAGTCAACAGTTGCGTTTAGTCTCTCGTCAATCTTGTTTGAAACTACTGTGATTGTATTAAGTTCATCATGAAGTGCATGTATATCTTTTGATTGCTCTTCAATAGCTTCGATATCTAGTCTCTCAAGTAGTTGAGCTAGCTCTTCATGTTTTATTATCATCTGTGAGTGTTCTGGTCCAAGATTATTGCTTTCACAGTAGTTTTGTATTTTTTTATATGTGTTTTGAAGTGAATCATAGAGTGAATTATCTATAGCCATCTGTTTCTCTTTTATTGTTAATTTTGCATGTATTGTATATCATGAGAATCAAATTAAAGAGACTCAAGAAATTTAATAATTTTTTTCAAGATAAAAGTAAATATTTTAGAAAATTATTACAGAGTTCTATAATGTCATTTTTGTAAGATAATTTAATGATACAATCATTAGTTATCTATAAATCATAATGTTTTGAGTGGGAGTTGGAATGAAGTTTTTGTTGTTTTTGCTCTTAAGTGTTACTCTCTACTCCCATAATATTCAATACTTTGAGCAAAAAAATGAGACTTTGCAGAGAGCTATTACTCAAGAAACCTTTTTAGATTATGATGCGAAACACTCTAACTTTGGTTTTACTCAGTCAACTTACTGGCTCAAAGTAGAGCTACAAAACGCAGGAGAGTCTGAGCTGAAGCAACTCCTGCATCTTCCCTATACACTTTTGGATTATATTGATATTTATGAGTTACAAGGTGATAAGCTTATACTTGTAAGAGAGTATGGGGATTTAAGAGTCTATCAAAATGATGGCTACATTCCTGAACCTACTTTTGAAGTGGAACTGAAACCTCTTGAGAATAAAACCTATTTTTATAAAATAAGAACTCAAGGGAGTATGAATATTGAGCTGATTGTAAGAGAGACTGATGAGTTTACCCTCTACTCTCTAGAGAAGCTTACCGTATTTAGTTTCTATTTCGGTGCTGTATTTATTATGCTGATTTATAATCTCGCTTTGTATCTTTTCATCAAAGACAGAAGTTATGTTTTCTACCTGCTCTTTCACATGAATTATCTTCTCTTTGCACTTACTTTAAATGGTTTCTCTTTCGCTTTTATTTGGCCTGAGACACCTCAGATAAATAGTTATGCAGTCGTTTTTCTGATGTCTGTAGGGTCAACTTTAGCAGTTTTATTTACTATGAATTTTTTAGATATTAAAGCTACATCTACAAAACTTTACCAAGTTTTAAGAGCGCTATTTTTACTAAATCTACTGCTGAGTATTTTAACACTCTTTATCAGTTACTACTACGCATCTATTTTGACAAGCTTACTCTCTATAATCTCAATAGTTATTATAATCGGCTCTAGTATCTACTCCTACTTTGCCTTAAAAAATCCAAATGCGAAGTTGTTTATTTTTGCATGGGGTGCTCTATTAACGGGAATATTTATAATCCATTTTAGAAATATGGGTCTTTTGAGTGTCAACCTTTTTACCTCTCACTCCCCACTCATAGGTGCGTTTATAGAGCTGACACTACTCTCCATCGCTTTGGCCAATAGGTACAACATACAGCAAGAGGAGATAGCGGCTAAAGATATTATTTTACATAAACAGTCAAGGTTGGCAAGCATGGGTGAGATGATAGCAAATATCGCGCATCAATGGAGACAACCTCTTAATCGTGTGAATATAAGTCTAGCGGTGATTAAAGAGATTAGTAAAAAACGCGATGTCGATAGAGAGATGATTGCCAAAAAGATTAACTACTGCGAAGAGAATATCTCTTACATGTCAGAGACAATCAATGATTTTTCAGACTTTTTTAAACCCGATAAAACAAAAGAGATGTTTAATGTTTTTACAGCGCTACAAAAAGCGTTTAACTTGTTAGAGAGTCGAATACAGAGTATAGAGTTAGAACTACCACAAAACAGAGATATAGAACTTTTTGGATTTGAAAATGAGTATGTTCAAGTTGTTTTAGTGATTGTGGAAAACGCAATAGATAACTTTATTAGTAGTGGAGTGAAGAGCCCCTGTATTAGACTATCTTTGACTCAGGAGCTTGGCACGACTACGCTAAAGATTGAAGATAATGGCGGAGGTATCTCTGAGGAGAATATCGACTGCGTTTTCGACCCATACTTTACAACGAAGTTTAAAGATGAAGGGGCGGGAGTAGGTTTATATATGGCTAAAATGTTAGTAGAGAATAGTATGAATGGCGAACTGAGAGTTAGCTCTAAAAACTCTACAACCCTATTTGAAATCAAAATTAAAGGAGACTCTTAGTGGAAGGTTTAAGACTTCTTTATATGAAAGATGATAAAGAGTTGATACACAAGCAGGCCGATGCAGCTCTTTATGAGTCTAAAACAAAAAACAGAAACCGAGTCACTGTGGTAAAAGGATAGAGAGATTATGGAGTTAATAAAACCGACGCTATTATACGTTGAAGATGACAGGAGTGTTGTTGAAGATGTTGTGTTTTTGTTAGATGATTATTTTGATAAGATAGTTGTTGCATATGATGGCTTAGAAGCAGTAGAGAAATTTTTTGAGTCTCAACCTGATATTGTGATACTCGATATAAATATTCCTAAACTAGATGGTCTTGAGGTTGCAACTAAAATTCGGGAGCAGGATTCAGAAGTTCCTATAATGTTTTTAACTGCACACTCTGAGAGGGAGAGGCTCTTAAGAGCCATAGGTTTAGGGGTTAGTAACTACTTGGTAAAACCATTTGATACGGATGAGTTTAAAGCTATGGTAGAAAAACTGATCTCTAAGATAGAAAACAGAAGTCTCATTCCTCTCTCAAACGACTTCTTTTTCAATACAAAAACAGATACTTTACTTTATGAGAACAGAAAATTTATCCCAACAAAAAAAGAGCTAGAGCTCATAAAGCTACTGAGTGACAATAGACACAAGTATTTCTCTGCATGTGAGATTGCTACAGAGCTTCTTTCACGAAACGCAGAAGATAGTAAGTGTAGTAGTATTGTACAGCTTATTTCAAGATTGAAAAACAAGGTTTTAGATTTCTATGAAACAGAGAAGTTTTTTATTGAAAACATATATGGTGTCGGGTATAGGATAGTTTAAAAGAATAGAGCATAAATTTATCTAACTATAACTTAATTTAATTTTGAATAAGATAGAATTGTTAGTAAGTGATAGGACTAATAATGAATATTGATGAAAATAAATTCTTAGAACTCATTGAGCAACTCCCAAATATGGCTGTACAGGGGTATGACAGAGAGAGAAAAGTTATCTACTGGAACAGTGCTAGTGAAGTAGTTTATGGTTATACAAAAGAGGAAGCACTAGGCAAAAAATTAGAAGATTTAATAATCCCTGACTTTATGAGAAACGCAGTGATAGAGGGAGTTGAGAACTGGTATGAAAAGGGAGAGGCTATCCCATCTTCTGAACTGCAGTTACAACATAAAGATGGCTCTGGCGTGTATGTTTACTCCTCACATATCATACTCTATGAAGATACAGATAAGCCAGAGATGTTCTGTTTAGATGTAGATTTGTCTCAGCAAAAAAATCAAGAAAAAGAGTTAGTCTCTTTAAACGAACGTATGGAACTTGCTCTTCTTGGAAATAGTGATGCCCTTTGGGATTGGAACATTCTAACAAATGATATCTACTACTCACCAAGATGGAAAGAGATGCTTGGGTACAGTGATGATGAACTTCCAAATGAGTTTACTGTATGGCAGGGGAAGATGCATCAAGATGATGTAGAAAATACCTTACAAGATGTGCAAAAGCACCTCAGTGGCGAGAGTGACTTTATGGATAGTACACTGCGTTTAAGGTGTAAGGATGAGTCTTGGATATGGGTTCGATGTAGAGCGAAGGCGATTTTTGATGAAGATGGTCAAGCTGTTCGTATGATAGGAACAAACACTGACATAACAAAAGATAAAGAGTTTGAGTTAAAGTATCAAGAGCAGACACAGATGCTCAAAGACTCCCAAAGAATTACTAAAATTGGTAGTTGGAAGCTTGATTTAGTTGAGAATAGTCTGAGTTGGTCAGATGAGATTTACCGTATGTTTGAGATAGACTCCCAAACACTGCCATCCTATGAACTTTTTTTAGACTCTATTCATCCCCAAGACAGGGTTAGTGTCAATGAAGCTTATAGTAAATCTTTAGAGGATAAAAAACCTTATGAGATTATGCATCGACTCTTACTGAAAAATGCCAAGGTAAGGTATGTAAGAGAGCAGTGTGAAACAGAGTTTGATGCAGAAGGAAACCCTCTGGTCTCCGTAGGTACTGTGCAGGATATTACAGAGCAG
>JAYEMB010000187.1:2590-8978 GCA_034717855.1 Campylobacterota bacterium | reverse complement strand
ATCAAACGCGATCCATCGAATCCTCTCATGTCCTATATTGTCATTGATTAGGAACCATCATGGTAAAATGCAAAGATTCAGGACGTGTCCAATGAGTCATCAATCGATTATGGCGTATAGATGTATGCCAAGAACAAAGATAAGTGATGGCCTATTCTCTATACAAGCTGTCCAACCGTGTCATATCCAGGATATTCGGCAATGGCGAAATGCACAGATGGATGTTTTGAGGCAGCTAGCAATCATCACAGCTGAAGAGCAAGAGACCTATTACCATAAGTATATTTGGCCAGTCATGTCCTCCCCCCAGCCAAAAAATATTTTGTTAGCATATATGAAAAATGACAATCTTATCGGCTATGGAGGGCTTGTCCATATTGCCTGGGAACATCGCCGGGCTGAAATATCATTTCTTCTAAATTCCGATTTGGCTGGTACGTACGAAGATTATACATTACATTTCCCCACTTTTTTACGGCTAATGAAGACTCTGGCATTTGATGACTTGGGGCTCAATCGTTTAAGTACTGAGACTTATGCTATTCGCAAAAGCTATATCTCGGCATTGGAGACCTCGGGATTTCACCGTGAAGGGATACTGAGGCACAATGTTACAATTAACCTCAGTCCAGTCGATTCATTTATCCACAGCTATCTCCGTTCAGATTACCGCAGTTATGCAGAATCTAGTTTTTTAGGAAATAAGTTAAATCAAAAAAAAGCTCATGTCCTTGTAACCAGTGCTGCGGGGAAAGTACCACTAATTCTGGGGGTGCAGGCTGCTGCCCGAAAGCTGCATCCGGATATTAAGGTGATCGCTGGGGACCTGGATAACAATGCTCTCACGCGCCATGTGGCTGATGATTTTTGGGAGATGCCTGACATCGTTGACGGCACCACCGATAATCTGGTGGCAGGTTGTATTGAGCGGGGGATTAGCACCATCATTCCAACCCGGGATGGCGAGTTGTTGTTTTGGACACAAAACCGACCATGTTTTGTAGATGCAGGTATTGATGTTGTTGTATCACCAGCTGCCAGTATACAGACTTGTTTTGATAAATGCGCCTTTGCCGAGTTTGGTAGAACACATGGGCTCCCTTTTATCTCCACTGGCCATCACCCTGATGAGTTTGATCAGGGGCGCTATGTGGTTAAGGAACGGTACGGTGCCGGGTCGCAAAAGATTGGTTTGGACCTGGATAGAGGCACTGCTCTGGAATTTTCTCAAGGACTGGAGACACCAATTTACCAGCCATTTATCATAGGTAAAGAGATCAGTATCGATGCCTGGTTGGATCGCTATCATCAAGTAAAAGGATTGGTGATGCGTACACGTGATCGAATTATCGATGGCGAGTCGCAGGTGACGACTACTTTCCGGAATGCTGAGATCGAAACCATGGTGATGCAAATCCTGCACGCATTGAAGCTACGGGGCCCTGTAGTGATGCAAGCTATTATCGATGTGAAAAACAATATTCATATAATCGAGTGTAATACTCGATTTGGAGGTGCTTCTACTACGTCTATTGCCGCAGGGCTTGATATGTTTTATTGGAGTTTATTGGAATCATCCGGTGTTGACGTCAGTGGATATCCATTTAATCGAATTCCAGATGAAGTTCGCCAAATTCGAATTCCCAGTGATATTTATATTTATGGTAATAATTTTTGACTTAGACGACACACTATATGATGAACGGATGTATGTCGAAAGCGGTCTTCGTGCTGTTGCCACCTTTGGTGCTGATCGGTTCGGATGGGATCTGGAAGCCTCATTTCTTTTGATGATAGATCTTTTGGAAAGCAATGGTCGGGGGGCTATTTTTGATCAATGGCTTGCTGTCCATGGGCAATATGGCAGGGGGTTGGTAAAAGAATGTGTGCGGGTATATAGGCATCATACACCAAGTCTTCAACTTTATGCGGAAGCAAAAAGCTTACTTCCTGAAATTTCTACTTATCCACTGTATCTGGTGACCGATGGCCACAAAATTGTTCAACAGAAAAAGGTCAACGCATTGGGGATTGAGCATTACTTCAAATATGTTTTTATCACTCATCGTTACGGCATACGACATGCCAAGCCGTCAACACATTGCTTTAGTCGGATTATGGAGAGAGAGGGCTGTAATTGGTATAGCATGATCTATGTGGGCGACAACCCGGCAAAAGATTTTGTGAACCTCAATTCTTTAGGAGTTCATACCGTTCGAGTTCTTACCGGTGTTCACCGTAATATCAGAGCTCAGAATGGTTACGATGCTCAACATGTCATTACCGATCTGGGGTATTTTCCGCAAGTGCTGCAGGAGCTAATAGATGAAAAATAACACCATAAAAATAGGCAGTGTCAAGATTGGTCATGATCAACCCCCTTTTGTCATTGCTGAGCTTTCGGCAAACCACGATGGCGATATTAATAGAGCACTGAAAATAGTTGAAATGGCTAAGTCCTGTGGAGCAGATGCAGTTAAGCTACAAACGTACAGACCAGATACCATCACCCTGAACAGCAACTCTCCGGAATTTCAGATTGAGGGCGGACTTTGGGACGGGCGGACTCTTTATGAATTATACGAAGAAGCTCACTTGCCATGGGAATGGCATGCGCCACTGTTTGATTATGCCAAGAAGCTAGGCATCATAATTTTTAGTTCCCCATTTGACAGTACCGCTGTCGATTTGCTGGAGAGTCTAAATGCTCCGGCTTATAAAATTGCATCATGTGAGGTTATAGATCTACCATTGATCAAGTATGTTGCCAGTACCGGCAAGCCGATGATTATCTCAACCGGCATGGCTAATGCTGATGAAATACAAGAAGCGATTGATACTGCGCTTGAAGGAGGTTGTAAGGAACTGGCCATTCTGCACTGTGTTAGTGGTTATCCTGCGCCACCGGAAGATTATAATTTAAAAACCCTACAGGATATGCAGCAACACTTTGGGCTAGTTACTGGATTATCTGATCATACGTTGGATAATACAACCGCCATTGCCAGTGTTGCCTTGGGAGCGTCGATCATTGAAAAGCATGTGACTCTGGATCGGAGCGGCGGTGGACCGGATGACAGTTTTTCTCTGGAACCCGAAGGTCTGAAAGCATTGTGTCAAGGCGCTCGAACCGCATGGCAAGCGCTGGGTGGGGTTGATTATGGTCGTAAATCGAGTGAGCAAGGGAATGTGAAATTTAGGCGTTCATTGTATTTTGTAAAAGATTTGCAGGCTGGTGATGTTATCACCGAGGATGCAGTGAGAAGTGTTAGACCGGGGTATGGGTTGGCACCTAAATATTATGAAAAAATATTAGGAACACGAGTCATGGTAAATGTAACGGCCTATTGTCCTGTCACTGAAGATAGTGTTGATTCTAACCTGTTGATTGAAACAATTACCCCTGGCAAGGAATTTTAAAATGGACTTGAACACAACTTTTTCCTCTGAACCTTTTTTAACTAACAAGTTTGGTGATCGCTATTTATATTCAATCAACCGTTCTGCGTTCAATCAATCGGGATCGCAGTCCGTCTATCAGAAGCGATTCCCAAAATTGCTGGAAAAAGAAGAATTCCTTTATATCTTTACTGGTACTGATTCAGGATTGTTGTTGCAGTACATAAAGTCGAGAGAAATTCTGGAAGGTTCAAAAATTCTTTGTATCGAGTTGCCGGAAATTATTTTACGGTTGGAGAGCGAAGGGGTATTGCAGGACCTTGATGAAAGAGTTAAGTGTGTTTCCCTCTCGGAGTTAACTCAACTGGAGGTAGATGTTGAGTTTAGGATGAACGATTATTTCATGCTCGAGCATGTTGAACTGCATGTGTCTTTTGCTGCGAGTGATGCATTTACTCCAGAATATCGAGAGCTTGCCTGGAATGTTCAACAGATGCTGGAGCAAAAGAAGTGGGCGATCGGAGCAAGGCTCAACCGCGAACTCTTTGTCAGAACTCAGCTTATGAATGTGGCAGAAAATCGGTTCTCAGCGGCCAGCTTCAATCAGCGTTTCTCCGGGAAAACAGCTGTTTTGCTGGGTGGTGGCCCTTCGCTGGATGCTATTCTTCCTTGGATTCAGAAGAATAGAGGGAAGGTTGTGGTGCTGGCTGTCTCGAGGATTAGTCGTAGATTGCTCGAAGTTGGCTTGGCTCCCGATTTTGTGTTTTCGGTCGACCCGCAAACAATTAGTTTTGAAGTGAGTAAGGAGATGCTTCAATTTAATCAGGAGACAGTTTTTATTAACTGTTATCATGTTTCTCCCCACCTGTTATCACAGTGGAATGGGGTCAGTTTTTATAGTGGCTCCCTGTTCCCGTGGAAAACCTCTTTAAATATTGCCAAAGATTTTCCCCATCCTGGACCTACAGTGACGAATACAGCTTTTGCGACTGCTGTCGAAATGGGTTTTTCACAAATTATTCTGGCTGGTGTGGATCTCTGTTTTGATAATGCGGGTAACTCTCACGCACAAGGCAGTTTTGAGCGTTCGGCTGGCCCACAATTTTCTCAACAGCAGTACTGGGTTAGAACAAACCGTGGCAAGGATGCTGCGACGACTTATGCTATGGGGCATGCGGTAACAACTTTTGGAGCACAAGCGGAACAGGCACTGAAGAGGGGTTGTAGGACTTATAATTCTTCTTTGAATGCAGCTGAAATGCCAAATGTTGAATATTTATCTGTTGAAGATATTGAAGGGTTGCCCCATGTAAGCGGCGCAGAAATTATAGACGAAATCCGGTCTGAAGATACCCGAAAGCAGCGCATTGAGCACTATGAGGGGGTGATATCCGAACTTCTTCGAGCCCGGGCGAAATTCAAACAGATAAAAAAAATGTCCAACGATGCCTTGAAGTACAATGATGGACTCTTCGGGCGTAAGGGGATGAAAGCAGACTTTAAATACAAAATAAAGATGGATAATCTGGAGAAAAAACTAAATCGTTCATATGCTGACTTTATGCCGCTAGTGAAAGATTTTGATATTAAAAACATAATAAAAATAACCCACTTGAAGGATTCCTCCGAATGGACAGATAAAGAAATTGAGGATGCAGGACGGCTTTATTATGAATCACTGCGGAATAGTTCCGAGCGTCTTATCGAGTTGATCACTGATGCTGAAAAGAGAACCCGAAGCAGGTTGGAAGAAGAACAGATTTCACCCGACTTTGCACAGATTTTCAGACAATGGCGAAAAGATAATGTTCCCGGGAGAGCGTGTATTTGGCTGGGACGCAATATGCCTCAAGAACCTTGTGAAGCTACAGAAGAGAAGAACACATTGGTAGCTTTTACAACAGAGTTTAGCGAAATTCTTGAACAGAAAGAGATCCCTTACGCAAAACGTTTATCAAAAAATGCTGATCCTGGTGTTGCACGCGGAAATGCTTTGTTGCTTTTCCGGAATCATAATGGTGAAGGGTTAGGGCAACTCGTTTCTGGATTGAAACTGTTAGATACTGGCGAAGCTGCCCGCGTTGCTCACTTGGTCAAAGGTTATCTGGCTGAGTTGAGTGATGATCCGGAAACCGCATTGAACGAATATCAGGGGGTTATTGCTGAAGAAGTTGACTCTGCTCTGGAAGATGCATTGCGACGAATTTCAATCCTGGCTTTAAAGCGTTCTGATTATGAAAATGCTGGAGTGGCTCTGCAGTGCTTGGCTTCCATTTCTCCTGTTTATCTTTCTCAGTATGCTGATTTTGCAAAGTTGGTGGGGGATGTGCAACAGGCTGTCAACCTTTATGCCGATTATCTTGAACAGGTTCCCGATGACACCAATGCTATGTTGAAGTTAGGTGCCATTTATCAGGAACAAGGGATGAATGAAGGGGCAGAAATGCTGTACCGAGCAGTTTTGGAGTTGAGGCCGGGTCATTCTGCTGCAGAGCTGTCTCTGGCAGAGTTAAGGGGTGGCAAGAGGTAATCTCCAAGCTTTTGTGTTTGTAACCTGTTTTAAAAATCCCGCAAGGTGTTTGTGCAGTTGATACCTTACGGGAATTTTTTTGAGGGATAAAAAATGATGAAAATTTATAAATCCCTGTCTTTTCAATAGGTTGTTTGTTTTAGGTGAGAACAAAAAAACTAAAGTTTTCAGTAGGTTGTGTCGAAAAGATGCAAGACGGGGAATTTATCGCCAAGGAGGTATCAAGTACAATACTGCGCCCCCCAGAACAACAGTATAAAGGTAAAGAAACACAAACTAAATCAGGGCAAGGACGCCCGCACACACTTATTCATGGAGGAACAATCATGGCCTTAACAATTAACACAAACGTCGCTTCTCTTAACGCCCAACGTAATTTGGGTACTTCTCAATCATCTCTTAACAAATCGATGCAGCGCCTTTCTTCAGGTCTGCGCATCAACAGTGCCAAGGATGATG
>JAYEMB010000187.1:0-2490 GCA_034717855.1 Campylobacterota bacterium | reverse complement strand
ACCGGATGACTTCACAGATCCGTGGTCTGAATCAGGCGGTACGGAATGCCAATGACGGTATTTCTCTGGCACAGACTGCTGAAGGTGCTATGGGTGAGGTCGGTAATATTCTGCAACGGATGCGTGAATTGACCATCCAGTCGGCCAATGATACCAACAGCACCTCTGACCGTGCATCAATACAGGATGAGGTTGATTCTCTTATTGAGGAAATCGATCGGATCGCCCAGACCACCGAATTCAACGAAACCAACGTACTTAATGCTGCCTCGGGTGATGAGCTGACCTTCCAGGTCGGTACTCGTGGTACCAGCAATGATCAGATTCAAATCGATCTGGGTGGATTGAATATGACGACAGCTAGTTTGAATGTCGCTGGCGTGAGTATCGGTGCTTCATTTTCAGCTGGTGCAGTGAGTGGTGTGTTGTCAGTTATCGATGCTGCCATTGGTTCTGTTGATTCGGCCCGTGGTGAGCTTGGCGCGGTTCAGAACCGTTTCGAGTCAACCATTGCTAACCTGTCGAACATCTCCGAAAATGTATCTGCTGCCCGTTCCCGGATTCTTGATGCCGATATCGCTCAAGAAACTTCGAATATGACCAAGTACAATATTCTGCAGCAGGCAGGTGTTTCGATTCTGGCACAGGCAAACCAGGCTCCACAGCTGGCGTTGTCACTGTTAGGTTAATTTTCTGGTTAGTACTACTCAGGGGCTGGTCAAGCCAGCCCCTGTTTTTCCCTGCAGCTCTGCAATGGGAGGAGAATGAGATGAATATTCAAGCAGTTAACTCAACACAAACAACTCAAACCCAGTTAAGTAAGGGTTCTGAGCATGTGCGCGAAGTTAGAAAAAAAGTTGAGGATCAATCTCAGAGTGAGCAGGCTGAAAAGAAGCAGGTTCAGCCTGAAGAACTATTTAAACAGATTAAGTCTTTAACTGACGATGGCCTTTACAGTGTTCGTTTTGAAAATGATGAGCGAGCCAGCGGACTGGTGGTTAAGATTGTCAATCGGGAATCGGATGAAGTGATTCGTCAGGTTCCTGCTGAGGAACTTTTGGAACTCAAAGCAACTCTGGAAGATCTGCGCGGCAATCTTGTTGATACGCAGGTCTAATTAAACAGTTTTTTTGGAGAACACTATGTCTATTACTTTTGGCGGTTTGGCAACCGGATTGGATACTGAATCGATCATCACTGAATTGATGAATATCGAACGTGAGCCGATCAAGCGATTGGAGAATGACAAGGCTTATTATAACAATCGTCTGGAAGCATTCTCGGAACTGGAAGGTAAACTGAATGAGTTTCAGCAAAAAGCTGAAGCAATAGACAGCCGTATTGAGCTCAATTCTCCTGCTATCAATAGTAGTTCCGAAGAGAATGTTTCGGCTACCGCAAGCGGAACCGCGCAGCTTGGTTCCTATCAACTGACAGTTATTGATCTGGCTCGGCAACAGAAAGATGTCAGCCAGGGATATGTCGATAAAGCAGCTTCAACTTTTGGTACTGGAACCCTGAATCTTACTGTTGCCGGGGTCGCCAATCCAATCAGTATAGACGTAACTAACAATTCTCTTGAGGGGATCGCTGAAGCGATCAATGAAGCTGATCTGGGGGTTGGTGCTGCTATTATCAATGATGGTACAAGCTCTCCTTATCGTCTGGTTCTGACTGGGAACAGCGTCTCCGATTCTTTTTCTCTGGATAGCTCTGGGTTGAGCGGTGGTAGCTTGGCTAGTCCGACCATGACAAATACACAAACAGCTCAGCAGGCACATATTCAGCTCGATGGAATAGACATATACAGTGATAGCAATACTGTTGACAGTTCGGTTCCGGGGCTCTCTTTTGAGTTACTTAAAGCGGACGCTGCGGTTACGACAACGGTGAATGTTTCGATCGACAAAGATGCAACAACCGAAAAAATTAAAGAGTTTGTCGATTCTTATAACACGATTATTACCTTTATAGGAGAGCAGAAAGAGTCTGGATGGGGCAATGATTCTGCCTTCCGTTCGTTAAAAAGGCATTTACAGGGCTTTTTGGTATCACAGCAGGGGAGCGGTACCTATTCAAGCTTATCGCAAATCGGCTTCGAAACTCAGCGTGACGGTACCATTACCCTGAACAGCTCATCTTTAACATCAGCTTTAAGTGAAGATTATGATTCGGTTCTTGGCTTGTTTTCCGGCACTGATGGTGCTGATGGAATCAGTACCCAGTTTGCCGATTATCTGGATACCATGACAGATTCTATTGATGGTCTATATGCTGGGCGCAAGGAAACAACCGATAGTAATGTTCGGCGGATTGACCAACGAATTTTAAATATGGAAGCTCGGTTGGAGCTCAAAGAAAAATCCCTGCGTGCTCAATTCTCAGCGATGGAAGAACTTGTCAACGGTTTGAACGCACAAGGTGGTTATTTGATGCAGCAGTTAGCGGCTATGCCGACAATCGGAAGCAGTAAGTAAACTGATTATATCC
>JAYEMB010000186.1:0-2028 GCA_034717855.1 Campylobacterota bacterium | reverse complement strand
AAAAGTAAAAATAACCGTTTCTGGTTTGGGATTAAGGGGTAGACATGGAATTTTTTAAATATACAAGAACCTTTAGTTTTATGGGCAAATCTAAATTTGCTATGGTTATTTCAATAATTTTAGTGCTAGCTTCTTACGCTTTACTTGCTACAAAAGGTCTAAACTACGGTGTTGATTTCGCCGGTGGTACTATCGTTCAAGTAAAGTATGACACAACTGCACCAATAGATACGATGCGTGAGAAATTAAAAGGTAATGAGCTTTTTAAAGGTGCATCTATCACTGAGTTTGGTTCACCTGATGAGGTTGTTATCCGTATGAAGAGCACAACTGGTAGTGTTACTGTAGATATCGGTGATGTTACTCGTGAAGCACTTCAAGGGAGTGGAAACTTTGAGATTCGTCGTGTTGATATAGTCGGTCCAAAAGTTGGTTCTGAGCTAAAAGAGAAGGGAATTATGTCTCTTGTTTTAGCAGTTATTGGGATTTTAATCTACGTTGCGTTTAGGTTTGAGTGGCGTTTTGCTGTTGCTTCAATCTTCGCACTTGTTCATGATGTTTCGATCGCTTTAGGAGCTATTACACTTGTTGGACTCGATGTCAACTTAGATGTTTTAGCCGCACTTCTAACGATTCTAGGGTACTCACTTAATGATACGATTATCGTATTTGACCGTATTCGTGAGGGTATCACAAACAACAGAAATAATGAGCTCTCTGATACAATCGATGAGTCTGTTACAAGAACTTTAGCAAGAACAACACTAACGTCTTTAACGACTTTCTTTGTTGTGTTCACACTCTTTATGTTCGGTGGTGAGATTATCCACGCCTTTGCGTTTACACTACTTGTTGGTGTAGTTGTTGGTACTTACTCATCAGTGTTTGTAGCTTCACCAATCCTTCTATGGTTTGGCTTTGATGTGAAAGCTTATCACGTTAAACTTGCCGCAAAAGCAAAACGCGAAGCTGAAAAGCAGAGAATGCGTGATCAGTATGAATCTGGAGTTATGTAAAAAATAAAAATAGCAACGCATTTGCGGCGTTGCTACGTTCGTCGTGCACATTAGTGCATTTCCTCTCTATGCGCCTTGCAACTACATCACTCTTTTTATTTTTTAAACTGAAATATTCCTAAGATACAACTTCAGTCACCCCTTAAGATACTTTTTGTATAATCCATCTAATAAATTATAAATAAAATTAAGGAATTGCAATGGATTGGGGTAAGGTAATATACGTATTTTTCTCTTTAATGAGTTTAACATCGATAGCTGGCTTTTTATATGAACATAGTGCTGTAGCACTTTTTGTGGCTGCTAGTCTAAATCTTGTTTCAACATTTTTAAAAATTGGTGTGAGAAACTTGCTCTCTGCAGAACTTCTAGCCTCATCTTTAGTGGCTGATTTGCACCTAATCCCTGCATTTATATACTTAGAAGTTGTTGGAAATTTACAGTGGGCCATTGCTTTAGCTATTGGTGCTTTAATCGCAAATGTTTTTTCAATGGGACTTGTTTACATCGAGAGTTCAAAAACACACGAAGAATATTAACAGTAATAGGAAAATTATTTGGAATACAGTTCGACAGATATAGAAAAAAAATGGCAAGAGTATTGGGCAAAAAACGATAGTTTTGAACCGAGTGAAGATTTTAGTAAAGATAAAAAATATATTTTAAGTATGTTCCCTTTTCCAAGCGGTCGTCTGCATATGGGTCATGTTCGTAACTACTCAATCAGTGATGCTTTCGCACGTTACCACCGTCAACAGGGTAAAAATGTACTGCATCCTATAGGCTTTGACAGCTTCGGAATGCCAGCTGAAAATGCAGCGATTAAGAATGGCTCACACCCTAAGGGTTGGACTTACGATAACATTGATTATATGAAAAATGAGTTCAAATCTTTGGGCTTTTCATTCTCTAAAAAACGTGAGCTTGCTACAAGTGATGAACTTTATACAAAATTTGAGCAAGGTTTCATCATCGATATGTTTGAAAAGGGTCTTCTCTACCGTGAAAAAGG
>JAYEMB010000185.1:0-9037 GCA_034717855.1 Campylobacterota bacterium | reverse complement strand
TTCATTAATATCACTGAGCTCAAAATCTTCCAGGGTGACGTTTATCTGATTTCGTTTTGCCATATTCGCACCTCGCTAGCTTTTCTAGGAACAATAGCAGAGATATGAAGGAGAGGCAAGAGATGGGCTGTTTGAGCTGATGAACTGTCCCTTGCTCAGGATTTCAAATATTTCAGCGGTTCTTTTATTTATTGGCATGGTGGTCCTAATCTTCCCCTCAATTCTATTTGGAGAGTTAAAGCCGTCCCGGTTCAATCAAGTTGCGGGATCTCCTCTCTGGGTACGAGCAGAGAAATTGAACGGGTCGTTCCTGGAACCCGACTGATAAGACCGTTCTTCTCCAAAGTCAGAATCATTTGATGAACCGACGGAGGCGTTACCCCGAAATACGATTGCAAGTCACGTTCAGCCGGAGCTTGGCGATGAATTTTGGCATAGCAGTAGATAAACGCTAGGTACTGCCCTTGCTTCTTCGTGAATTTCATATCATCTAACTAAGAGATCGGCGGCAAACCGAGTTCTTTAAGAAATTGGTTGTGGGCGTTAGACGCCTTAACAACGTCTTTTTCTATATTCTTCAACTCGTCATTTACTTTCTGCAGGTCAATTTTAGGCTCGGGCTTAGCGGTACTGACATAACGCGAAATATTCAAGTTGAAATCTTTTTTCTCGATCTCCTCCATGGAGACTCGCCTTGAATAACGCTCTTCATTTTCTCGGCATTGATAAGTCTCAACAATTTTGTCGATGTGTTCATGCAACAGGCGGTTTTGGCGTTTGCCTTTTTCGAAGTGTTCGCTGGCGTTGATAAACAATACATCGTCAGCCTTTTTGCACTTTTTCAACACGAGAATACAAACAGGAATGCCGGTCGAGAAAAACAGGTTGGCGGGCAGGCCGATGACGGTATCGATATTGCCGTCTTCGAGTAATTTTTTGCGAATTTTCGCCTCGGCGCCGCCACGGAACAAGACGCCATGGGGCAAAATGATCGCCATTGTCCCTCCGTCGCTTAAATAGTGGAAGCCGTGCAACAGAAAAGCAAAATCCGCTGCGGACTTTGGTGCTAGGCCGTAGCTTTTAAAACGAAAATCCTGACCCAAAGCTTCGGTGGGCTGCCAGCGGTAGCTGAACGGCGGATTCGCCACTACGGCATCACACTGAATCTTTTTGGCGGGGTTCATTTCACTGAGCATATCCCACTCATTCGATAATGAATCACCGTGAAAAATTTCGAACTCGGTATCTTTCACCCCGTGCAGCAGCATGTTCATCCGCGCCAGGTTGTAGGTGGTGATGTTTTTTTCCTGTCCGTAAATTTTGCCGATACCGTGAGGCCCGATTTGATTGCGCACGTTTAGCAACAACGATCCGGAACCACAGGCAAAATCCAGCACCTTGTCGAGTTTTTTCTTTTTGCCGGTTGCCGGGTCCTGGCAGTCCAGGATGACAATTTTAGAAAGAATCGTGGAAATGGCTTGAGGGGTATAAAATTCACCCGCCTTTTTACCGGAACCGGCGGCAAACTGGCCGATCAGGTACTCATAGGCATCGCCTAAAACATCGCTATCAGTGGAAAATTTGGCAATACCTTCGGCGATTTTGGTGATAATTTTACAGAGCTTGGCATTGCGATCTTCGTATTTTTTGCCCAGCTTTTCGGAATTAAGGTTGATCTCCGAGAACAACCCCTGAAAGGTGCTTTTAAAAGAGTGGTTTTCAATATATTTAAAGCCCGCTTCCAGTGTGTGCAGCAGTTCACCGTTCTGGGTTCTGGCCAGCTCGTAAATGCTGCTCCACAGGTGTTGCGGTTCAATAACGTAATGCACCTTCCGGCGCATCTGTTCTTCAAAAACCTGCTGGTCGGCTTCGCTGATTTCACCATAGAACACAGCTAAAGGCGTGCGCTTGCCATCTTCAACAACCTTAGGGTAATCGCCTCCCAGCTCTTTTTTCGCCGCTGCTTCATAGTTATCGGAGAGATAACGCAAAAACAGGAACGACAGCATATAATCACGGAAATCATCAGCATTCATGGCACCGCGTAGCTGATCGGCGATGTCCCAAAGGGTTTTGCCTAGCTTATTGAGTTCTTCTTGAGTCATATTCTGAAATTTCCTGATAATTATGGCAATTCAAATTCAAATCGTTTTAAAAAGTAGTTCAAGATGTCTTTAAAAATATCTTTGTTGTCTTCAAGCATCTTTACAGGTTGATAAAGCGGATAGCCACCACCGTGACTGAGTAGGTTTAAGGCACGTGAGTGCAAAGCTTCATCGGTACTATCTAGACAGAAGGAAAAGTCATCGTGACCATGAAAAGCAGCTGTTTTTTCTAAAATACTGCGAAGTGCATTGAAGTGATAAGTGTAAAGCTCTCTCGTCTCAGACGCCTTCTTGAGCATACTTAACATGGCAACATGATGAAAGAAAGGCGTATCATTAGTTGCTTGTAGGGTGTAATAGTTTTCGCTGTTATGATTGTAAAAATAGGATTTATGAGGTGCTTTTTTCAGTTCATTGTACATCACATTAAAAAATAAGCTGTGATGCGAGGATATTACAGTTTTTACTTTTTTTTCAGAACCTCGCTTTAACAACATAGCCAAATCAGTAGCCACAGCAATCGTATTGTTATCGTCTAAAGAGGAAATCGGATCGTCGACATAAAAGTATTTAACCCAAGAGTAGGTGTCCTCACCATCAAGTACAAGCTCACAAATAGCAAGGAAAACACACCAGATAAAAATATTTTCCTCACCACGGGAAATTTTAATATTATCTTGAGTAATTTTTTCTGGTTCTTCAGATCCTTCCCTGAATCTAGGGTTATCGATTTCTTTACTAAAGACTATTTGCCAATTTTCATAGCTAATTTTGAAATCAAAAGTTGTGTAGCGTTTCAAATAAGAGAAAATTCGTTCTTCTAAAGAAAACTTCTCAAAAGCTTCAAAAAACTTAGAATCCGAGTTTATATGTAGTTTACGCTCGATACTATTTTCTAAATCATTATCCCAAGTAAACAAATCTTCAGTAAAGGCATTAAAATAAAGCGTATCTCTCTCAATGCCTCTTTTGCGCTTTCCTACTTCTTTAAACTCCATAGACAGGCGAGTCTTACCTGTACCGTTATAAGCAAAGAGCAAAACAAAATCGTGGCCGCCATTGCCTGAATCACGCAGATCATCTCTCAATCTCGTTACAACACCACTGAGGCTTTTGTATTTATTGACCTTGGGCTTCCCGCTCATGCGCCCACCTCATTCATAGCAGGAAAAAGCTGCTGCATCAGGCCTTTCTTATGGGTTTTAAGGGCGTCTAGTTTCTGGGTTTGCACGGTGATCAAGTCGTCGAGAGATGAGAGGCAATCGGCGATTTTTTGTTGTTCTTGTTCTAACTTAGGGTATGAAACAGGCAGTTGTTTTATAATGTCAGCATTTAGATTTTTAATACCACCACCTGCAGCAGCATTTGTGAAATAAACTTGTGCATTATTGGATAAAATGAAGTAATACAAGAAATATATATTTATTTTTTCTGAAATTTCAGTAACCGCAATCCATCCATCATGAATGCATGATTTTATCTGCATGATATAAGGACGACCAAAACTCATGGAATTAGACATTATCAGGTCGCCAGGATGGACCTCCCGCGTCTTGCTTAAAGCCGACACTTTCACTTTCACTTCGGTTAGAGAAATATATTTTGCCTCTTTGTCAACATCACCAATCTTCAGCCAGTTCAAGCCATCTTTATCATTAGTTAGATAATTATCAATTGGTCTGGGTGATCCGCCCCTAAGAATAGTCGAAAGCTTCCCTAGTTTTTTCTCCTCCCACTCCCCCGCATTGCGAAACTCAGGAAAGCGCAGTTTGGGGACGGTTTCGCCTTCGGCGGGGAAGAGCTTCTGCATCAGTCCTTTTTTATGGGCTTTAAGGGCATCGAGTTTTTGGGTTTGCGCGGTGATCAAATCATCGATGGAAGAGAGGCAGTCGGCGATTTTTTGTTGTTCTTTATTTTTTTTCGGCACTTTGGCAGTAATACTTTCAAGAACCTTTACTGATAATCCTGGTTGAGCTTGCCCTGTTGCAAATTTATTTAAATCCATGTTTGTAAGTTGATAAAATAGCCATACCACATTAATGCCACTCTTGGGAGTTGCCACGACTGCGTGCTCAGTAGCATGAAATTTTTTTCCCGTAAAAGTAACATTTCCACATAACTCGCCTTGCCGTCCAATCAGCGGGTACTTTCCTTCATGCGTGTACGTTTTTGTGTATCCCCGCAAACCATTTCCACCAAAACAAGGATAGAGCTCATTCTTGTAGTTTTCTTGTATGTCCGAAGCCTTGACAAATTTCCCAGCGCGCATATTGCAAACAAGCCTTAGAGCTTTTTTTTCCCACTCCCCCGCATCCCGAAACTCAGGAAAGCGCAGCTTAGGCACCAACGATTTTTTTGTTTGCTTACTCATCATCAGTCCCCAGCGTTTCCAAACCAGCCTCTATCTCTTCCACTGTAGGCAAACTCCCTTTCAGTTCCTCCGGCAGCACCTCGGTAAAGGTGAACTCACTCACCCCCATCGGCTTTTTCATGTCGCGCAGAGCAAACTCGGTCTCCACGGTATTTTTGTCCCGACAAAGTAAAATCCCTATGGTTGGACTATCGGTATCTGCTTTAAGCAGTGAGTCCACTGCCGAAAGATAGAAATTCAACTTCCCCGCATATTCGGGAACAAACTTGGTATTTTTCAGTTCCACCACAACGTAACAACGGAGCTTGATGTGGTAAAAGAGCAGATCAAGGTAGTAGTCGCTCTCGCCAATCTCAAGGTGGTACTGCCGACCGATAAAAGCAAAGCCTTTTCCCAGCTCAAGCAGAAACTTGGTAATGTGGGAGATGAGCTGTTCTTCAATATCCCGCTCATTGTACGGCTGGGTGAGGGTGAGAAAATCAAAACTGTAGGGATCTTTCAGGGTTTGCTGAGCCAGATCACTTTGCGGTGAGGGGAGTGTGTGTTTAAAATTAGTGACAGCTTTTCCCTGGCGCTTGAACAGATTTGCTTTTATCTGCAACGCCAGAACATCGCGGCTCCAGCCGTTATTGATTGTTTCATTGATATAGAAGTGTGCTTCTTCGTGATCGGTAATCTTATCTAAAATTACCTTGATATGACTCCACGGAATTTGTCCCCCGAGCTGGAGGATGATTGGCGGGATTGTTTGTGCCCCGCTTCGGGGCACAATTAAATTTTCACTTTGTGCCTCTAATCGGGGCGCAATTTCAGAACCGGTAAAAGAACTGAAATAGTTATAAAATTTTTTCGTATAATAGAGATTCCGCCGTGAAAAACCTTTAATCCCCGGGAACTCAGCCTGAAGGTCAGCGGCAAGCTGATCAATTACCTTTGCGCCCCAACTGTTTTCGGAAAGTTTACGGGAAATATCCTCACCCAACTCCCAATAAAACAGAATCAATTCGCGGCTGGCAGCAAGCGCCGCTTTGATTTGCGCAGAGCGAATCCTCTCTTTGATTGTTTTCAGCCACTGCGTGTAATCCGAACCCTGAATGCTCATTTGAGACCCCTTATTCATAGGCGGAGAGTCCGGAAATTTCGCGCCCCTGGGCGAGTTTTTTAAGCAGAGGCGCCAAGTCTGCCATCAGTGCCAGTTCCTTTTTCGTCCGGTCGCGCCAGCCCAATTCCAGCGGCGCGAGTAAATCACTCAACTGCTCACCGTCAAAGATCATCCGCTCCATAATGCTATCGACAAACGCTTGCAAATTGTCGGAGTCCAACCCATGCTTTTGCGCGGTTGCCGCCAGCTCATGCGCGGACTTTTCAGTTTTAAAAACTTCATACCCAGCGCGAATTTCCGTTTCGTTCAGGCTTTCACCGGCTTTAAGGTTGTTGATATAGGCGACAATATCGTCACGCTCCTCCATCAGGTTAGCACTGGAGCTGAGCAGGCTGACAAGCTGGTCGCGGGTCATCTTCCTACTGGTTGTTTCCTGAGTGTATTGGGCAATAAGGCCCATGATGTAGTCGTAATCAATCACCGCCGAGGAGAACAGCACAAATTCAAAGTCCAGTTGTTGCAGCGCCTCCTGCTCCGGGGTGGACGGGTCACCACCCTTATCCTGCCATTCCTTAAGCTGCTGGGCCGTTTCCAGGTATGAACTTCTTAACGAACGTAATTGGTCTTCGGGCAACAATTTGTCAATCTTTGCCTTTTGCTCTGTTGTTAAATCGGTGTACTGATCCAATTGGGTTTTTAACCGCTGCACCTCTTTAAAGCGGTTAATAAAGTCGATGCGGGCGGTATCGCCTTTCAGGTTGTAGACTTCCTGAGCTTCGCACACCAGATCACTAGATTCCATAAAACCACCCAACGCAGCTACGGCCTCTTCGTACTTTTCAATGACAACGGGAGCCGGATCCACCAGCCAGATTTCTCTGGCGCGGTTGTTGTCTTTACCCGAGAACAGGGCAATAGCGTTGTCGACCTCTTTTTCCTGACCGCGAAAGTCCAGCACATTACCATAGGGCTTGGTGTCATTCAGAATGCGGTTGGTGCGCGAGAGGGTCTGGATCAAGCCGTGGTGTTTCAGGTTTTTATCCACATAAAGGGTGTTCAGGTATTTGGAGTCAAACCCGGTCAGCAGCATATCCACGACAATGACGATATCGATCTTGTTTTCATGGGGATAGTCGCTGTTGGAATACTTCTGGTCTTTAATGCGCTGTTGCACATCCTGATAGTAAAGATCAAACTCGTTAATGCCGTGGTTGGCGGCGTACTGTTGGTTGTAATCGGCAATAATGGTTTTCAGCGCCTGCTTCTTCTTTTCCGGTTCCTGTTGATTGTCGGCCTTCTCCTGCGGCAGGTCTTCTTGGAGCTGCTTGACATCCTTGTTGCCGTCCGCTGGCGGCGAGAACACGCAGGCGATGTTGAGCGGCTGATAGTTTTCGTCCTCTTCCCGGCGCTGGGCCTGCATCTCCTTAAACAGTTCGTAGAATTCAATGGCGTTGTTGATCGACGCCGTTGCCAGAATCGCGTTAAAGCGACGTTCGTTGGTGGCGGCATCGTGCTTTTGCAGGATGGCTTCCACGACGGCTTGCTGGGAAATCGTGTCGCCTGCTTTTAGTTTGGCTTTCCCTTCCGACTTAAAATAGTCGATATGAAAGCGCAAGACGTTACGATCATCGATGGCATCGGTAATGGTGTAGGCGTGCAGCTCCTTTTCAAAAATATCCTGAGTGGTTTTAAAAGAACCTACGGTGCCGTCGATTTGCCTGTAAGTGGCGTTGTCTTCAAAGATCGGCGTACCGGTAAAACCAAAGAGCTGGGCATTGGGGAAAAATTCCTTGATGGCTCGGTGGTTTTCACCGAACTGTGAGCGGTGACATTCGTCAAAAATGAAGGCAACGCGCTTGTCGCGCAGCGGCTCCAACCGTTCTTTATAGGTTTGCCTGCCGTTCTTTTTGCTGACTTGATTGCGCTTGCTGTTTTCATCCAGCGCAAGGCCCAGCTTCTGGATAGTGGTGACGATCACCTTGTCGGCGTAATCTTCCGAGAGCAGCCGTCGCACCAGGGTTTCGGTATTGGTGTTTTCCTCAACGCAACCCTCCTGAAACCGGTTAAATTCTTCACGGGTTTGCCGGTCGAGGTCTTTGCGGTCGACCACGAACAGGCATTTTTCAATGTCGGGGTTGTCTTTCAACAGGGTCGAGGCTTTAAAGGAGGTCAGGGTTTTACCACTGCCGGTCGTATGCCAGATATAACCATTGCCCCGGTTCTGATGAATGCAATCGACAATCGCCTTGACCGCATAAATCTGGTAAGGACGCATGATCATCAGCTTTTGCTCGCTGGCGACTAACACCATGTAGCGGCTGATCATTTGACCCAGTGTGCATTTGGCCAGGAACTGTTCGGCAAAGTCATGCAGGTGAGTGATTTTTTTATTGTTCTCATCTGCCATTTGATAAACGGGCAGAAAACGCTCGTCGGCATTAAAAGCAAAGTGATGGTTGCGGTTGTTGGCGAAATAGAGGGTATTGCTTTCATTGCTGACAATAAACAACTGCATAAAACACAGCAGCGTATTGGTGTAGCCGTTGCCGGGATCGTTTTTGTAATCGACTATCTGCTCCATGGCGCGGCGCGGGCTAATGCCGAGGGTTTTCAGCTCGATTTGCGCCACGGGTATACCATTGATGAGCAGAATCACGTCATAGCGGTGATGGCTGTTGTCGGTGTTGATGCGCAGTTGATTGATGACTTCATATTCATTTTTGCACCAGTCTTTGATGTTGACCAGGGTGTATTGCAACGGCGTACCGTCTTCACGCGTGAAGGTGTTGCGCTCGCGCAGGGTTTTGGCGGCGGTGAAGACATCGGCATTAACAATTTCATCACGCAGACGGGCAAATTCGGCGTCGGTCAGGTTGACCCGATTTAGAGCTTGAAATTTATCACGGAAGTTTTGCTCAAGTGTGGCCTTGTCGCGGATATCGGGGCGATAGGTGTATTTGAGATCTTCCAATTTGGCGATCAGTTTTTGTTCAATCTGTTGTTCTTTTGTCATTCCAAATACTCTTTTCGTGTAACCTTCGACAGTCCAATATAGCAAAACAAAAAAACCGCCCGATTGGCATACACCGACCCGGACGGTCATCAACTCGCTAAAATATCCCTTTCGAAAAACAACATCGCATCCCTCCAAGCCTGCACATATAAAAACCTCAATAAGATAGGCTGTTTCAGCGGGAAAGTGAAGAGCAATTATGGGTTATAGCTGTGAGAGATGAATCAGGAATCGCCCTGCAATGCAAAAACACCCCCTTGCGGAGTAGGGGGGATTAAAGGGGGGTCAGTTCAAAAATCTCTACCGGGGATAAACGATAGCATACTCAATATTCTCATATTCACCGTACCCGCCGGTCAGCACACAGTCATCCTCGTACAGTGAAAGGATCTGACAATACAAGGTCACTTTTTCGGCAAAAGTCATCTCTTTGGGATACCGATAAT
>JAYEMB010000184.1:0-2033 GCA_034717855.1 Campylobacterota bacterium | reverse complement strand
CTGCGTTTTTTCAAAGTAGAGATGAGAAATTTAAACGTCTGCAGTTGATGTCGTATAAAAAGAGTAAAGATTTATATATGAAACAGTTCATCGCTTCATGCTTCTCTCCTTGGGAGCAAAAAGTAGTAGAACATACTGATACAACAATAGATGAATTACGAGAACTACTTGAGTATAGATGGAATATAGAAGAGCTTAAAGAGATAGCAAAAAAAGGTGTAAATATAGAAGTTTATCTTGGCGGCAAAGATCAAATAATAGATGTAAACGCAGCTAAAGAGTTGTTTTTAGAAGTTGCTACTGTTACCTATATTAAAGATGCGAATCATTTTTTGCAAGTAAATTAGGGATTATGAGATTCCAAATCAAGTTTGGAATGACGGGATATTAAACAATTCGTCATCCTAAACTTGATTTAGGATCTAATTTGTAAGGATTAATAAATATGAGTGAAATAAAAATAGGCGTAATAACTGCAAGTGATAGAGCTAGTAAAGGGATATATGAAGATATTTCCGGTGTAGCCATTCAAGATACTATGAAAGATTATCTCACAAGTGAGTTTGAGATTGTTTATAGATGTATTCCTGATGAACAGGATGTTTTAGAGACTACTATGAAAGAACTTTGTGATGAAGCAGGGTGCTGTTTAGTTGTAACTACAGGTGGAACTGGTCCGGCACTTCGTGATGTGACTCCAGAGGCTACTGAAAATGTATGTGAGAAGATGATGCCAGGTTTTGGTGAGTTGATGCGTCAGGTAAGTCTTCAGTATGTACCTACAGCTATCCTCTCACGTCAAACAGCAGGGATTAGGGGAAACTCTTTAATCATCAATCTACCTGGAAAACCAAAATCTATTCGTGAGTGCTTAGATGCTGTATTTCCGGCAGTACCTTACTGTATTGATTTGATTGAGGGTCCATTTATTGAGACTAACGAAGAAGTGATAAAAGCTTTCAGACCTAAAGCTAAATAAGAAGAGAACTCATTCATGATGATAAAAGCGAAATCACCACAAGCTCTAGAAGCAGATATCTTAGTAAAATATCTTCAGTCATATTTTGTAAGCAAGTTGAACAGTCTCAGTAAGGAGTTTGGCAATGCAAAATTGTTTGAAGAAGTAGAGTGGATGCGAGACTTTGGAAAACATGGAGGTGGCTCACGCTTTGAAGCTAGAGATGACGAACTCTTTAACCGAGCCTCAGTAAATGTATCTCAAGTTCATTATGATGATAATAAAGATAAAAAATTATCCTCAGCAACTGCAATCTCAACTATAATACATCCCCAAAATCCAAATGTTCCCTCTATGCATATGCACATTTCATGGACGCAGATGAGAGATGGAAGTGGATACTGGAGGATTATGGCAGACTTGAACCCATCTATTAAAAATGAAGCTGATAAAGTTGCGTTTGATGAGATGTTAAAAGAGTCATCTGGAGTCTATTATGAAGAGGGTAGTGCGCAAGGTGACAGGTATTTTAATATTCCTGCTCTTAAACGCACAAGAGGGGTAAGCCATTTTTACCTTGAAGAGTTTAATAGTGGTGATTTTGCGTCAGATAAGGCATTTGCAAAGAAGATGGGTGAAGATATAATCGACTCATATATCGCAATAATAACCGAGGCTATAAAAAAGAACCCTGCGTTTACATCCAAAGAGAAAGAGGAGCAGTTAGCCTATCATACACTCTATCTTTTTCAAGTTCTTACATTAGATAGAGGCACGACTTCTGGTCTGCTAGTGCATGACCAAAATGATGTAGGGATTATGGGTTCTATTCCATCGCATATAAATAGAGAGTTACTAGCTTCTTGGGTAAAACTAATGAGTAAACCTCAAGATTTGTTAGTAGAGTCTTTGTTAAACGCAGTGCCGGATGAGATGCCAACACCTATAGAAGAGGCTACAAAGAAAAAGTTAGCTAAAGCAGTTAGAGGACACTATAAAAAATACCCTGAGGCTTTAAGTATGCAAGCTTCTGGTGAAACTATTCCAGCTACTGTGAGTAATCACACTTAGAGAG
>JAYEMB010000183.1:0-2047 GCA_034717855.1 Campylobacterota bacterium | reverse complement strand
TTATCTATAGTCTCTCTCGCTCAACGTTCAGAGTTCTTTGACTCTCTCTCATGGAGAACAAAATTTGGATGGGATAGAAACTATCTCGACGCTGAGACAAATTTTATCGCAACTCTTGGTGCAGGGTATAGTTGGGGAAATGAGCTTGCATATACTTATGTGATGATAGACCCGCTCTTTTATGTGGCAGATGAGTTTAGTGCCGCTGTTGGTGGAAGTGTTGGTCTTGTAATTGATAAGTATGATTTTATGAGTACAAATATTGAAGTAACACGAAGATATTACGATGATGGAGAGAAACAAAACTTAGCAAAAGTTACACAGAGTTTTAGACTCTCGCAAAACTTTCAACTAAAGTTTAAATATGATTACAAAGAGATAGAATCTCTTGTGAGCGAAGATGAACAGACTTACAGAACTGTTATCAACTACTATTTTTAATCAGCTATTACTTAGCTGATGTATCCTTGCTGCCTTTAAAAGCGTTAGAGATATCATTTGCCATTCCATCAGCACCTTCATTAAACTCTTTTGCTGAACAGCCTCCAAGAAGTAGAGCTAAAAATGCTCCAAGAATTATAAAACTTTTCATTTTTCACCTTTTCATTTTTGATTTATGTATTTTAGCCAATTTAGAGTTAATGTTGTAGTATATATTCAGTTTATAATAACTATAATTTGTTCATTAGATTACAATATTTGGAAACTTAGCGATGAAATTTGTTCACTTTATCTCTCTTTTTTTACTCTATTTTTTAGTAGTAGGATGTAGCGCGCCAGTTGTAGCACCTGTCAAGGTGGAACTTACGAAAGAGGAGATAAACTATCTTAGAGACGTGAAACCTATTTTAGACAAACGCTGCGTTTCTTGTCACTCTTGCTATAACGCCCCATGCCAAGCAAAGTTTAGCTCTTTTGAGGGAATTGAGAGAGGAGCAACTAAGATAGTGGCTTATGATGCTATGCGTTTACGAGCAATTGACCCTACTCGCCTTTTTATTGATGCAAAAACTACCGATGAATGGCACTCTAAAGGTTTTTACTCAACAACAATTTCTGCTGATTCAAATGAGACTCATAATGACTCAACAATGATGCACTTGTTATACGATAAAAAAATAAATCCTGATGTCATAGGCTCTTATAGTCCTGAGAGTGATGAGCTGATTTGCCCTAAAAACAAAGAGGAGTTAAATGAGTATATAGATGAGAAAGAGAATCATGGAATGCCTTATGGCTTTCCGGCTGTTAAAGAGAGAGAGTATGCGACTTTGGCTCAGTGGCTTCACCGTGGTGCACATGGACCAACTGAAGAAGAGCAGAAGAGATTAGAGTCTCCGAGTAAAGCAGCTGCACTAGAGATACAAAAATGGGAAGCTTTTTTAAACAAAGAAGATGCAAAACACTCTGTAACAGCAAGATATCTTTATGAGCATCTTTTTTTAGCACACTGGAATTTTAAAGCTGCGCCAACAGAGTTTTATGAGATAGTACGCTCATCCACACCTTATCCGCAAAAGGTTGAAGTTATATCCAGCATCCGCCCATATGATAATCCTAATGTTGAAAAATTCTACTATAGATTTGTTAAAATACACTCTACTATAGTTTTTAAAACACATATGGTTGTAGAGTTTGATGATGAAAAACTAGATAGATTTAAAGAGCTCTTTATAGAGCCAGAGTGGATTGAAAAACCACACTATATAGACTATGAAGTGAAAATGAGTGCTAACCCTTTTGTAGCTTTTTATCAGATTCCTTCAAAGTCTCGTTATCAGTTTTTACTAGATAATTCTCACTATATTGTTACGACTTTTATTCGGGGGCCAGTTTGTCGTGGACAGATGGCGTTGAATGTAATTCATGATCATTTTTGGGTTATGTTTGCTGATCCTGAGACAGATTTATATTTGAATAATCTAGAGTTTATGAAAGCCCAGTTTGACAACTTAAGTATGCCTATAGAGACGAGCGACAAGGCTTTGCTAAAAACATTTAATGACGCTTATAAAAATAAATATGAAAAATATTTTTATGCCAAGCA
>JAYEMB010000182.1:0-9330 GCA_034717855.1 Campylobacterota bacterium | reverse complement strand
ACAAACTCTGCCATATCTTTGTCATTTAACGGATTTGTTTTTCCCATGTTTCGCCCAGGCTGAAGCTGATAGTACCAAGTCTTTTTAGTCGGTTCGCCCTTTTGAAAAAAGAGCACTACCGTCTTTACACCAGCCCCTAAAAATGTACCGCTTGGCATATCTAAAATCGTGTGAAGGTTACAACTCTCTAACAAGTGCTTACGCAAAGCCACAGAGGCATTGTCCGTGTTGCTTAAAAAAGTGTTTTTTATAACTACCGCACTTCTACCACCTGACTTGAGTGACTTTATGAAGTGTTGCATAAACAAAAACGCAGTCTCTCCCGTTTTTATGTTAAAGTTTTGCTGTACCTCTTTTCGCTCTTTGCCACCAAAAGGAGGGTTTGCAAGTATGACATGAAAACGGTCTTTTTCTTGGATCTCTTGAATGTTCTCACTAAGAGTATTTGTATGGGTTATGTTTGGCGCTTCTATACCGTGGAGTATCATGTTCATGATGCCTATAACATAAGCTAAGTTCTTCTTCTCTTTTCCGTAAAATGTTCTCTGCTGTAGCGTTTGAAAGTTGTCTACAGTTCTTGGCATATTTTCATACATGTAGTCATAAGATTCACACAAGAACCCTGCACTCCCAACAGCTCCATCATAAACTTTCTCGCCTATAACTGGTTTTGTGACCTCTATCATCGCACGGATAAGCGGACGAGGTGTATAGTATTGCCCACCGTTACGACCTGCGTTTCCCATGTTTTTGATTTTACTCTCATAAAGATGACTTAACTCATGTTTGTCTCTGTTTGAGCGAAATGGTAGCTCATCTGCATACTCTAAAATCTCTCTTAGGTTATAACCACTCTGAATCTTGTTTTTGAGTTCTGAAAATATCTCGCCTATCTTGTACTCTATGGTTTGAGCATGCTCTGCACTCTGCTTAAAAGATGCCAAATAGGGAAAGAGTTTAGCATCTACAAACGCAACTAAATCAACTCCACTCATAGCTTTATGATGGTCAAGCTTATCATTTTCATCTTTAGGCATAGCCCACTCATTCCATCTAAACTCTTCATCTATGATAAAGCTATACTCTTTACCCTCAAGCTCCGCCGTATCTGCCTTGTCTTTTTCAAGTTCATCCAAGTAGCGTAAAAACATTATCCAAGAAGTTTGACCTATGTAGTCTAGTTCGCTATCTGCACCTGAATCTTTGAAAAGAATATCATCTATATTTTTAAAGGTTGTCTCGAACATATTTTTCCTAATATTTATTAATTTATTTTATAAAAATGCGAACACTAAGTCTGGAAACAGTATAACCAAGCCTAAAGCGACTAACTGTAAAAGTATAAAAGGAATTATCCCTTTATATATCTCCATCGTTTTTATCGTGTCTCCGGCTGCTCCTTTTAAAAAGAAGAGTGAAAGTCCAAATGGAGGGGTTAAAAAGGAGGCTTGCAGGTTTAGCGCGATGAGAACTGCAAACCAAATTGGGTCTATTCCAAAGGCATCCATGACAGGTACTAAGATAGGGACAATGATAAAAGAGATTTCAATGAAATCTATAAAAAACCCAAGTATAAAAATACTCAGCATTGCCACAGCTATAAATACCCAAACATCACCGATATCTTCGCTGAAAAACTCCAGTATCATATCTGTTCCGCCTAACTCGTTAAAGACCAAGCTAAACGCAGTAGCACCTATGAGAATCATAAAAATCATACCACTTAGTTTTACAGTCTCTAAAGAGGCATACTTTATCATTCCAAAATTTAGTGACTTGTTGATTATAGAAAGTATTATCGCCCCGATAACCCCAAACGCAGCAGACTCTGTTGGAGAGGCGATACCCGCAAAGATGCTTCCAAGAACTGAAACCATAAGAAGTAGTGGTGGAACTATTGAGATGATTATCTCTTTTGTAGAGACTTTTTGAATATCTTTAGCGATAGGTGCTGCGTTTGGTCTGAAATATGAATATATTAAAATATAAGCGATGTAAAGTCCAACTAAAACAAGTCCCGGAAGGACTGCACCCATAAAGAGTTCACCAACACTTACACTCATTACATCACCTAAGATGATTAAGATGATTGAAGGTGGGATGATTTGCCCAAGTGTGCCACTAGCCGCAACAGTTCCAGAAGCGAGACCTTTATCATACCCTGCGTTTAACATCAGAGGAAGTGCTATTACACTCATCATAACAACTGAAGCTGAGACTATTCCAGTAGAAGCGGCGAGCATAGCACCTACAAGGACAACACTCACAGCCAATCCACCACGAACATCACGAAAGAGTGCACTCATCGAGATTAGCAGACGCTCTGCCATTCTTGACTTCTCTAAAACTAAACCCATCGCTATAAACAGAGGTACCGCCATGAGGGTTGTGTTGGACATGATTCCATATATGCGAAAGGGGAGAACTTCAAAAACTTCAAACCCCATTTCAGGTACAAAAAACGCAAAGAGTATAGAGACTGTTCCAAAGGCAAACGCAACGGGAATACCCACTAAAAGAAGCAGTAAAACCACTACAAACATAATCATTGCTATCATAGTGACTTCCAAGTTTTATAGTTTGTAACACTATCTTGCAGTGCTTGAAATGATAAAAAAACAAAAGAGAGAGGGAGAAGTGCTTTTACCAAGTATCTGTACTCTAATCCGCCTGGATTTGAAGAGCACTCATTTTGCACAAAACTCATCTCAACAAAATCGATACCAATATATATAACAAGCAGTGAAAAAGGGAGAATAAAAAAGAGCGAAGCTATGATGTTGACGAGAGCCTTTGTCTTCTCTTTGTATGTGGCATAAAAGATATCCACTCTTACATGAGCACCCTCTCTTAAAGTGTAAGCAATTCCAAAAAGAATAATCACATCAAAGAGATGCCACTCCAACTCTTGAAGGGCTATAGAGCCAGTTGAAAAGAGATAGCGGGCACTTGCATCATAAACAACTAGCACAACTAAGACAGCAACTATAAACGCAGTGAAGTAACCTAAATACTCTATACTCTTGTCTATGAACTTCATGGTGACCTAGATAAAGTTCGGTGCATCATTTGCAAAGAGTATGATGTCCCCTGCTTTTGTCTGAGAGGCTAAAAGCTCTGTCAAGTTTGACTTATCCCCTAGCATGACTCTGTTTTTTACTTTAAGGTTTTTCCTAAAGAGCTCTGCGTTTAATGAGCCTGTCACTATTACTGTGTGAAAAACTTCATTTATCGCGTTTATTAGTTTTAAGTTAAGCTCATCACTACTCTCAACTAAACCTGGAGTAACTATCACTTTTCTTCCATCATGAAGAGATGAAAGTCTGATTCCCTCAAGCATTCCATCAATATTCCCATTATAACCATCATCTAAAATAATTTTTCCACCGGCTTTTATCAACTCAAGTCTGTGTTCTACAGGCTTTAAAGCTTTTACGCCATTTGCTATCTCTTCATCACTCATTCCAAAACTCTTAGCAATTCTCACTGCTACAGCAATATTCATAGTTTGGAACTCACCTAAAATATCAGTATGCAGCTCTAAGGAACTGTTTTCACACTCCATCTTAAAGTCAATCCCGTTAAGGTCTGCGTTTATATCTGAGATTTCATCACCAAAAAAAGTTACTTTATCATGGGGTTCATCAGTTACGGAAGTGTGTATAAAAGCTCTTTTAAGTCTTGGTGACTGCATAAGTTCAAGTTTTGTAGCTATGATATTTTTGAGTGTTTTAAAGTACTCTATGTGAGCCTCTCCGACTCTTCCAACCACAACAGTTTGGGGTTCTACAAAGGTAGCGATATCATAGATGTCTCCACGTTCACGAGCACCAGCTTCACAAACATAAATCTCAGTATCTTCTTTTAAGTTGTTATTTACATCTGCCATTATTCCACCGAGCGTATTAACACTTCTTGGAGTAGCGTGAACTTTAAACTTTGTGCTCAGTATCTGTGCTACAAAATTTTTGATACTTGTTTTTCCATAACTACCTGTGATAGCCACAATCTCTAACTCTTTCATCTCTGAAAGTTTCTTTCTCGCCTCTTTTTTATAAGTCATAAAAAGAAACTTCTCTATCATAAAACTACCGATATATGCCATAGCTAAAGGCATGAAAACGCCATAAATCCCGCAAGCATCTTTGAGTGTACAGAGTATATTTTGAAAAAGCACTAGTGATACTAAAAGGATTAGAAATCTTTTAACACGCCAAGTCATTACAAGTTTCTTATCCAGTTTTTTATGCCAAACAAATATAGCAGGCAGAACCGCAAAAAGAAAGAAAATAGTAAAAAAGTTACCCGTTGTATAGTAAGCTATCAGAGGAATAAAAAAATACAAAACATGCCAGTGCGGCTTATGGTGCTTCATAATAACACGCGAGAGTCTGTAGTCATACCACTGTAGGTTTGTTATGAGGTACCAACCAAGAACTGTAACAAAAAGAACATTCGTAACAAAGGCTACTAAAACTTCATACCCCTCCATACTAATGCTCCAGAGTCTCTAAAAATGTAGCTTCTATCTTTTTGGATACATCCTCAGAGTTTTTCATAAAGAAGTAGTGGTCACCATCATAAACTTCTAGCTTAGAGTCTTTAATGAGAGAGTCAATCATCTCCCCTGAACTCAGCGGTGTAGCTGTATCTCTGTCGCCCCAACACAGAAGTGCTTTGCCGTGATACTTTCTAAACTTGTCTGAGAAATCTTCGTTGACAACATTTTTAAAAGTTTGATACATATGCTCACTCAGCTGTTTTGCATCATCTGCTACAAAGAGTGAACGAAGCTTAGTAAAACCAAAAATCTTTAAAGATTTAAAAAGCGCTATTTTAGCTTGAACCTTGAGAGGTTTTGTAGTGTATATTCCAGCACTTGCTACTAAAACTAAAACCTTTGGCTCAAGTAGAAGTGCCACTTTACCACCAAAAGAGTGACCAAGTATGATGTCTTTTGATGCATTTATATGAATCATGAAAAGCTCAACTATTCTTGCTACATCGGATGTTTCTAAGGCACTACTACAAGTTGAGTTGCCAAAACCAGGCAGGTCGATATAGATATGACGAAACGCACTCATGTAGGGTGAGAATGTTTGCTTCATGAGACTCTTGTTACTTCCCCAACCATGAAGGATGATTAGATCAACTTTAGCCTCTGGATTGAGAATCTCATAACTTATGTTGAAAGTATGTTGATTGTGCTGAACAGACTTTAGAGCCATTTACTTACCTTTTGCACTTGAAATTGAATGAATATAGTCATAAGAAACTTTAACTCTCTTAGAGTGTTTTATGGATGAAGACAGAGCTTCTAAAGAGCCCTTGAAATCTTCAAAAAGATAGTTAGCCATAGAGCCTGGAATCGGGTTTATCTCATTTAAGAAGACTTCATCGTTGACAACGAAAAAGTCACATCTTATCAGTGCTCCCTCAAACATCCCTCTGTAAACTTTCTCAAAGAGAGATTTTAGCTTTGATACTAACTCATCACTAATATCAGCCTTTAAAACCTGCTCACTTCTTGAAAAATCCATGTACTTTTTCTCAAAATCTAAGAACTCCTCTTTGTGAGGCTCTTCAACTATTGAAAAGTGCATCTTATTATCTACCATATATCCGGCTAAATTATACTCTTTGACACCCTCTAAAAATGGTTCTACAATGAGGTTGGCATCATACTCAAAAGCACAATCTAGGGCATAATCAAGTTCACTTTCACTCTTCACGATAGATACACCTATAGAGCTTCCAAGTGTTGCAGGCTTCACAATAACAGGAAAAGGTATAGAGACATTTTTGTGCTCATTTCCGCTAAACATCTCATATTTGAGACTTTTAATATCTCTTGCTTCACAGAACCATTTTGTGTATCTTTTATCGAACGAGAAAACACTGGCACTTACGCGAGGTCCTATATATTTTATAGAGAAAAAGTCCAAGAGTGCAGCGACAGTTCCATCCTCTCCGTCTCCACCGTGGATAAGATTTAAAACAACATCATTATGCTCTTTTGAACCGAAGATACCTTTTTTCTGCTCAAAACCATCATTTTTGATAGTTAACTGTGGCATCTTTTTATGTTCACCCTTGCTAAAAGTTGTAGCTTTCATCTTTGATGGGTCTATCAGGTAAAATTTATGGTTGTTGTCACAAAAAATAAAACTCAAGTTAAAGCCTGAGAGTTTCTCTTTTAAAGTTATAGCACTTACAATACTAATCTCATGTTCGAAACTAGCACCGCCAAATAAAATAGTTAATTTCAATATATTTTTCCTTATATAGTCTGCAGTAATTTAAGAGCTTGTTTTACAAGTGAAGCAGTATCTTCACCATCACAAGCCGATAGAGCTTTTGATATTTTCTCTTTTTTGAAACCTAAAGACTCTAGTGCTTCACTTGCTTCATTGAAAGAGTGCGTTTTTGATGGAGTATCACTAGTAGATAAAAGCTCTTCATCAAAACCATTTAGCTCAACTAAAATACGCCCTGCACTTTTAGGTCCTATTCCCGGTACTTTTTTCACACCATTCATATCTTTGTTGTTGATAATCACACCAAACTGAGACGGAGTATAAGTAGAACATATAGCCATTGCTACTTTTGGACCCACTCCGTTAATCTTTATGAGTCTCGTAAACATCTTCTTCTCGCTCATATCTAAAAAGCCAAAAAGAAGCTGTGCATCCTCTCTAATAATGTGAGATGTAAAAAGAGAGACCTCATCATTTCCAAGAGCAGAGAAAGTTTGAAGCGAAATAAACACTTCATAAACAACTCCACTCACCTCAACATGCACAAAAGATGGCTCTTTATAAACAATATTACCTTTTAAACCGACTATCATATTCTATTTTATTCCTTACTCTTTAACAGGCTGAATCTCAAACTCACCCTCTTCAACTTCAACAAGTCCAAAAACTTTATCGTCTGAGCCTTCTGTTGGTCTATAAACCACTTCTATATCTGGATCGACCAACTTAAACTTTATTTCATTATGTCCTACCCATCTACCTCTGTTAATCACCCTTGCATCAAAAATATTATCTTGAAAAGAGACGGTTCTTGTTGTTAAGAGATTATGCTTCTCCTCTTTGACACTTAGCTCCTCTTTTATCTCTTTTAAGTGTGCCTGCATCTGTTGAAACTGTTTATATTTTTTTACAAATGACTCTGGCATTTTGACCCCACTCTTTTTATAGTGGAGAAGTCTTTTTTTGATATCTAAAAAAGAGGCTGTCCCCTCTTTTATAAGCTTTGTATACTTTCCTATCTCTTTTTTAGTATCTTTAATAGTAGTCTGTAACTCTAAAATATTCTCTTGGTTTTCATCAAGCCCCTCTTGGGCATCTTTTTTAAGCAGTGGATCAATAGTAAAAACATTCTCACTACCCTGTAGTTTTTGAATCTCTATTCGTCTAGAAGCAGTTGCTTTGACATAAGAGGAGCATATCTCTATATCTATCTCTTTAGCTCGTACATGCCCACCTAAAGCTTGCGCTATCTCTACTTTATCACCCTCAACATCACCATGTTCCAATCGTGTGATATGAATATTTTTACCGTAAGCCTTACCTTTATGAACGTTGATATTTAACTTATCTGCTCTAAGCGTAGCAGTTTTATGCGTTTGTCCACCGATAGTTGCTCTTATGGCACTAACCTTTGCGTTTGAGCCAACATTACCCTCTATATCTATCTCTGTAACCTCAACTTCCATTCCGGTACCGATTGCATCTTTTATGGCATCTGTCTCTTTAACACTTATAGATACATCTGAATCTAAACCTGTAGAGATAGAACCTGTAGTTTTAAAACTAATCTCACCTACATCTACATCTGTCTTTACAGTATATATATTATCTTCAAAGGCTATATAACCATTCTCTTTTGCTATATACTTAATAGAATCATCATCTTCACTCATCTCGATTGTCTCATCAATCTTAAACTCTGGAGCATGATTTATTACCGGCTCAGTAGGTTTCATAAACTCACCACGACAGTTTCTACCTGGCTTACCCTCTTTTGCTTTTATGTACTCTATAAGAAGTTCACCCTCTTTTACATTTTGGATAAAACCACGAGAAGCATAATCTACTTTTGTCTTCTCATCTACATCGCTCTTTTTATCATAGTGCAGAACAAGTTCATCATTGATAGTTGCAGTAGGCTCATACGCTTCACTCACTAAGTGAGTCTCATTTTTATCATAAACTGCGTTTTCTTCTACACGCACATGAGCAGAGACTCTGTTTACAGCATCATTTTGCATAGTGTCAAAAATATTTACAAGTATCCCTGCTCTTATTTTTCTCTTTTGAATCATTAAAAAGAGAGTCTTCTCAAACCTCTCATCATACTCTACTTTTGAACCGGCACCGATACTAATATATACTTTACACTTTGTAGCATTAGCACCAACTGCTAGCTTAAACTCTTTATATGTCTCATCACTTTTTTTAGAAAAAACCTCAATCTCGTACATCTGTTTAATTTGAAAATCTGGATTTAGAATTGATTCATTTTCATCTAGTTCATAAAGAGCATCGTGAGATATCTCTTTCCACTCTGTCTCTTTAGTACCATCATTAAATCTGGTATATGTTTGTATTTCTAATAGATTAAAGTCTAAAGAGTCGGGAGATACTTTGTGTGACTTTGCGATAGAGAGTAGTTCTTTAGCAACATTTCGGGTTCGAACAACAGTAGGTCGAACTTTTTTGCTTGAAGTTTTCTCTTTCTTAGAAGAACCAAATAGTGCCATATAAACTTTCCAAAATAGATTTTCTTAAAATTTAAAGTCTATAGTTTAACTAAAGATTTGTTAAAATCATGTAAAAGAATACTAATATACTAAAAGAAGCCTATGTTTAAAGCCATATTTACCAACAGTTTTGGAATCCTATTTTCAAGAATTTTAGGATTTATCAGAGATTTATTAACTGCTTCAGCTCTTGGTGCAAATGTATATAGCGATATATTTTTCATCGCTTTTAAACTACCAAATCTCTTTCGTCGTATCTTTGCAGAGGGTGCCTTTACTCAAGTCTTTATACCCGCCTTTGCTCGTTCAGCTCATAAAGCAGTTTTTTCTGTAAATATATTTTTAGTTTTTCTCTCTATCATACTACTCATAACTCTTTTAGTAAACCTAGTTCCAGAGCTTTTCACAAAAGCGATAGCCGTAGGTTTTAATGCCCAGACGATAGAGATAGCAGCACCGTTTGTAGCAATAAACTTCTGGTATCTTCCTCTTATCTTTGCCATGACATTTTTGAGCGGCATGTTGCAGTATAAAAACCACTTTGCCACAACTGCGTTTTC
>JAYEMB010000181.1:0-2103 GCA_034717855.1 Campylobacterota bacterium | reverse complement strand
TGGTTCAACTCCACTTAGTACCCCTATTTTAACTACCACTTTAGTAACTTTTGTGGCATTATTTTCTTTTAAATGCTCTTCACAACTATCTATTAAGGATTGGACTATTGAGTATTCATGCATGATTTTACTTACTTAACAAATCCGAGGAAGCAATTCCCCTGTTGGCATATCTAGATACCTTTTTGTTCCAAATTTAGAGTTTAATATAACTTTTTTGGGATGAGTAGAGGTTACTTTTCCTATTATTGAGGCATTGTTGTTAAATGTTTTTAAAATTTCAAGTGCTTTTTCAATATCATCTTTTTTTATAGCTAATAAAAAAGTCCCTTCATTTGCCAAAGATGTAGCATCAAAACCTAAAATTTCACAAAGTCCTCTTACTTCATCACATATAGGTATCTTATCCTCTTCTAACTCTATACAAATATTTGATTGATTTGCCCACTCATTCAATACTGCGGATACTCCACCTCTTGTGGCATCTCTCATTGCAGTTATATTTATATCTTTATCTATTAGTTTTTTTACAACAGGGTAAAGAGAACTACAGTCACTTTTTAAATCACTTGAAAGTTCAATACCTTCACGACTTGCAAATATAGTCGCACCATGAGTTCCTATATCTCTACTAACTATAATGAGGTCTTCTGTAGTTATATTATTTGAACTGATTCCACTTTTTAGAACTTCACCTATACCCGTTGTATTTATAAATATTTTATCTACACTACCAAATGGTACAACTTTTGTATCTCCACTTACTACTATAGCTTCATTTATAGCTAACTCTTTTTTCATAGATTCTACAATAGTTTCTAGTTTTTCTATATCAAAACCCTCTTCAATAATAACACTACAAGTTAGGTACTTAGGTTTTGCTCCCATCATTGCAAGGTCATTACAAGTTCCACAAATAGAAAGTTTACCAATATCTGCATCAGGAAAGAATAGGGGAGATACAGTAAAACTATCAGTAGAAAATGCTAACTTGCCATTTTCAATGATAGCTGCATCTTCACTTTTTTCTAAAATTTCATTTTGAAATGCTTTATAAAAAACTTGTGTAATAAGTTCATTATTTTCTACTCCACCATTTCCATGAGATAGTTTTATTTTATTTTCCATTGAAAATCTAACTATTTACTTTTCTATCCAAAACTTTTTCAACTGATTGTATTTTTGTTTTTAATCTGTTCTCACAATTTTTTCTAATATCAAATTTTAATGCAGAATAAACTCTATCACAAGCTTCTAGTTGTTCGTAAGCTAGTTCTATTATGTTTAATGCTTCTTTCATACTTGAAGCTTCTATTATAGTTCCCATTGGTGTAAGTTGATATGGTACACCTGATTTATCTATTGCATCTATTATTTTACTTACTTGTTTTGAAACAGAAGAACCATCTCTACAGTCTCCTGATGTTGGAAACATACTAAACTCTAAAAGTACACTTGTCATATTAAACCTCATTTATATTATATTTATTTTTTATTATTAACCCATAGGATACATAATATCTAACTGAATATCTTGTATCTCTTTCATTATTTCATCACTTAAGTTTACATCAAAAGCTGCAAAAGAATCATCAAGTTGAGAAGCAGTTCTTGCTCCTATAATCGTTGATGCTACAAAATCAAACTGTTTAGAATATGCTACTGCTAAAGTAACTGGTGATATATCTAATTTTTTTGCTATTTCCATATATTTTTGTGTAGCTTTTAATGTTTTGTCATTTACAAATCTTGTCCCTTGTGCTTTTACTCTAGGGTTATCGCTTTGTAAATAGTCTGAAAATCTTGCATCTTTTGGATAAAACTTACCATTATATTTTCCACTTAAAACACCACCACCTATTGGTGAGTATGGTAATAATGAGATATTTTCTTTTCTACATACATTTGCTAATTCATCTAAAAATCTAGGGTTATTTAAAGAGAAGTTATTTTGAATTGATTCAAATCTTGCTAGTCCATTATTTTTTGAAGTTTCATTTGCTTTAGTTAATCCATATGCTGTATCGTTTGAAGTACCTAAGTATCTTACTTTTCCCTCTTGAACTAACTCATCAAAAGCTCTTAATGACTCCTCAATAGGAA
>JAYEMB010000180.1:0-29338 GCA_034717855.1 Campylobacterota bacterium | reverse complement strand
TTAGTAAATACTGAACCCATAGCTTCCATAACTGCCGGAAGTGTAAAGTTTTCAGATGCAATCATCTCTAGGTGGTCAGTCTGACGCTCTAACTCTTTTTCACATAAATCAAATATTTCACTATCGTACTCTTTTAAAAAACTCATGGTATAAAATTCCTTGTTAAAATTGAGTAGATTATACTAAAAAGTTCATAATAAAAGTCTGAATAGTAATTTATATAGTAATTGTATGGGTTTTGTTGTAGAATAGGAAAAATTGTATAGAGGTGTTAGATTTGAATTTTACTTATGACATTTTAATCGTTGATGACGTTAGTGATAATATTAAAGTTGCAATGAATATTTTAAGAGAGAATAACTATAATTTTTCATTTGCAGTAGATGGAAGTCAAGCACTGGACATTGTAAAAACTAAAAAATTTGATTTAATACTTCTAGATATTATGATGCCTGAACTCAATGGTTTTGACGTAAGTAAAGCTTTGAAAAGTGATCCTAAAACTAAAGATATACCAATAATATTTCTTACTGCAAAAGCTGATATAGACTCAATAACGGAAGGTTTTAATCTTGGTGCAGTAGATTACATAACTAAACCGTTTCACCCATCAGAATTAATCTCTAGAGTCTCTACTCACCTTGAGCTTTACCGTGCAAAGAAGATACTAGAGCAAAACAATCTAGACCTCAATGTAAAAATAAAACGCAATGAAGAGAGACTACTTTCAGAGCTTGAAGCAACTCAAAAAGAAATAATATATGTTTTGACAGAGGTAATGGAATCAGCTTCTGATGAGACAGGACGACATATAAAAAGGGTCGCGCACTTATCAGAACTTATAGCTAGACTGCATGAGAGCATAAGTGAAGATGAGGCTCAATTAATTAAGCATGCATCTCCATTACATGACATCGGTAAAATAACAATAAATCAGGATATTTTGCATAAGCCTGGTAAACTAACTGAAGAAGAATTTTGTGAGATGAAAGCACATACAACAAATGCATATCACTTACTTAAAAAATCAAAAAGAAAACTTATTCAGGCTGGTGCTATTATTGCATATGAACATCACGAAAAATGGAATGGCAAAGGGTATCCTCGAGGTTTAAAAGGCGAAGATATTAACATATATGGAAGAATTGTAGCCCTTGCAGACGTATTAGATGCATTAACACACAAGAGAATTTATAAAGATTCTTGGAGTTTTGAACAGGCTGCTACTTATATTGTTGAACACAAAGGAACACAGTTTGATCCTTACTTGGTAGAGCTTTTTGAGGAGCATTTATATAAGTTTAAAGAGATTATAGAAGAGTAAAGTGAAACTGCTAAAATATTTCATAATACTATTATTACTTATCACTTCAGTAGTATCATCAGAACTTGAATTTACAGAAAATGAAATTCAATGGATTAAAGATAATCCGACAGTAAAACTTGGTGCTGATTACAGATGGCCACCATTTGATTTTGTTGACTCTGAAGGTAAGCATACAGGTTTATCATCTGAGTATATAAAGCTAGTATCTAAAAAGAGTGGCTTGAAATTTGAGGTTCATACGGGAGTGTGGTCTGAGGTTTTGCAAAATATGAAAGCTAAAAAATATGATGGTTTAAGCTGTGCGGTTGAGACTGATGAAAGAAAAAAGTATTTAAGTTTTTCAGATCCTTATCTCTCTGTGCCTATGGTTATTATAACTGCTCGAAATTACAATTATGTAAAAACAATCGATGAACTTTTTGGTAAAGTTGTTTCAATCAATAAAGGTTCATATATACATGAATGGCTTAAAACCCGTTATCCTAAGATAAAGTTACATTTAACAACTTCAAATGAAGCATCTTTGGAAGCTGTTTCATTAGGTAAAGCTGATGCTTATGTGGGTAATTTGGCAGTTGCAACCTTTATTATGAATAAAAATTTACTAAACAACTTAAATATTGTTACAAAATTAAAAGATTTTGAAACAGCTGTCAGTGTGGCAATTGACAAAGAGAACCATATGTTGTTTAACATTATACAAAAATCTCTAAATAGTATAACGATTAATGAACACCAAGAAGTGAAGAGTAAATGGAAGGAAGTTTTAAGTAATGTGCAAGAATCTTCAACACTGAATTTTACAGATAAAGAAAAAGATTGGATAAATAACAATCCTGTTGTTACGTTTGGTTCTGATGATAGTTGGGCACCATTTGATTTTGCTGATAATAATGGGAAACATACAGGTTTGTCATCTGAGTATATAAAACTTGTAGCTGAAAAAAGTGGTTTGAAGTTTGATATAAAAACTGATCTTTGGACTAATGTTTTAAAAGATATGAAATCTAAAAAATATGACGGTCTAGTTTGTGCGGTAGAGACACAAGAGAGAGAAAAATATCTGAAATTTACAAACCCTTATCTAAGTGTTTCCACGGTACTTGTGATTGAAGATGAAAATAGTGAGATAAAAACTATAAATGATTTAGATGGACGTACTCTCTCTGTTGCTAAAGATTCCTATACTCATGAATGGCTAAAAACTACTTATCCAAAAATGAAACTACATCTTAGTAGTTCTGATAAAGAGTCTTTAGAAGCTGTATCTTTAGGTAATGTAGATGCTTATATTGGTAATTTGGCAGTAGCAACGTATTTAAAAAATAAACATTTGTTATACAATTTAAAAATAATTAGTATTGTTGAAGGTCTTAACACAGAAGTCTCAATGGCTGTAGATAAAGAGAAGAAAGTACTATTTAGTATTCTCGAAAAAAGTTTAAAAAGTATTACACCCAAAGAGCATCTAGAGTTAAAAAGTAGATGGGAAAAAACAGCTGTTAAAGATAAAAATAGCATTAAATTTACCAATAAACAAAAAGAGTGGATAAGTAAACATAAAACAATTAAGTTTGTAATAGATAGCCACTGGAAACCAATAGAGTATATCTCAACAGATGCTAAAAAGCATCAAGGCTTATCAAGTAGTTACTTAGAACTTGTAAGTCAGAGGACAGGAATAGAATTTAAAATAATTCATACAGATACGTGGTCAAAAAGTGTTGAGAAAATAAATACTAGAGAAGCTGATATGTATGCATGTGTAGCGGAGACTGATAGTAGAAAAAAAGTTGTAAACTTTTCAAATAAATATATCACAATGCCTCAAGTGTTTGTAACAAGCGATAAAGTGGACTTTATAGAAGATATTAGCAAATTATATGGAAAAAAAGTTGTCTTGGTAGAAGGTTATTATATAACAGAGATTATTAAAAAAGAGCATCCTCAAATTGAAGTAATTGAAGTTAATAATATAAAAGAAGCCTTTGAAGTATTGACTCAAAATAAAGCTTTTGCTTATATAGATATGTTGGCCGTAGCTAGTGCATATATACAAAAGGATGGTTTTTCAAATCTAAAGATATCTGGTACTAGCGATTATGATTTTGAGTTTAGTATGGCACTAAGAAATGATTGGGATAAAGAGGGCATAGAGGTAATAAATAAGGCTCTTGCCTCTATAACAGAAGAAGAAAAGAATGAGATATATAATAAATGGCTACATGTAAAGTATGATAGAGAGATTGACTATACGCTTCTATGGCAAATTATAGGACTATTTTTATTATTTATATTGGGTACACTTTATTGGAATAGAAAATTATCAATTGAAGTTAAAAAAAGAAAGATTGCTCAAGCAAACTTGATAGAGACAAATAAGAAGCTAGAAGAAGCAACTGCTATTGCCCAAAGTGCTAATAAGGCAAAAACTGACTTTTTATCAAACATGAGTCATGAGATAAGAACACCAATGAATGCAATTTTAGGTTTTGCTGAACTTCTTGATGAAAAGATAGAGGATAAAAAACTAAAATCATTTGTAAAAACTATTCGATCTTCTGGTCAAACCTTATTACTTTTAATTAATGATATCCTAGATTTATCTAAAATTGAATCTGGGAAACTAGAGTTAGTAAAAAGTAGATCAAATTTACTAAATATGTTTGAGGAGACTATTAATATATTTAGATTACAATCAGAGCAAAAAGGCTTAAAACTAGAATTAAATCTTGATAAAGATATACCTAAAGCTCTACTGATTGATGAAGTAAGATTAAAAGAGATATTGATTAATCTTATAGGTAATGCATTTAAATTTACAGAAGAAGGCTATATAAAAGTAGACGTAGTAGTTAATGAAGTTTATGAACATACTAGTAAAATAGATTTAACCATTATGGTTAAGGATAGTGGTATTGGTATTTCAAAGCTTAATCAAGAGAAAATTTTCAACATCTTTGAGCAATCAGAAAATCAAGATACAAAAAAGTATGGTGGCACAGGACTTGGATTAGCAATTAGTAAAAAATTAGCTATTTTAATGGGTGGTTCATTACGTGTTGAGAGTGAATTAGGTGAAGGATCTAATTTTATAGTAAGTTTAAAAAATATAGATATTGCTTCTCTTACTAATGAGGAAAAAGAGAGTGAGTCAAAGATAGACTACAGTTCTATTAAATTCCAAAGTGCCGTTATTTTGATAGCTGATGATATAAAAGAAAATAGAGACTTAATAAAAGAGAGTTTTAGTGATACTAATATAGAAATTATAGAAGCTGTAGATGGTAAAAAAGCTTTAGAGATTGCTAAAACCCAAGAGCTAGATATGATTTTTATGGATATAAGAATGCCCGTTATGGATGGTTATGTAGCAACAAGGCTGATAAAGGAGTTTAGTTCAGTTCCTGTAGTAGCTCTAACTGCATCAATTATGCAAGAAGAGTTGAAAAAACTAGAGGGTGAAAGATTTAGTGGATATCTTAGAAAACCTGTATCAAGAGGAGAACTTTTTAAAGAAGTGTCAAAATATATAAAGTATAAAAGTGATATGACTGAAGATGTAGAAGAAGATACTAGTGTTAGTATAAATAATGCGGAAGAAGTGATAACTTTTTTAAATGCTTTAGAACCTGAAATAGGAATACTTTATAAAGAGGCTAAGTCAACAAATAATATATCAGTAATTACTGATTTTTCAAAAAAATTACTTGCTCTTTCTTTAAAACATAATGTAGGGTATATGATAGATTACAGTGAGTTGCTTTTGGAGAAAATAGATGCTTTTGAGATTAACTCTATTAGTAAAATGTTAGAGGATTATGAAGGTAAATTGGAAAAGTTAAGTTCACATATAGAGTAGAAGAAAAGTATTTTTACTCTTCTTCTACTTTTTGTTCTTCATTATTGAGTGGTTTCATTGCTGGAAAAAGCAATACATCTCTAATACTATGCTCATTAGTTAAAAGCATAACAAGTCTGTCGATTCCGATTCCTTGACCTGCTGTTGGAGCCATTCCGTAGCTGAGTGCATCGATGAAATCTTCATCCATCTCGTGCGCTTCATCATCACCGGCATCTTTAGCATCAACTTGACCTTTAAATCTCTCATATTGATCAACTGGGTCATTTAACTCAGAAAATGCGTTTGCTATTTCACGACCTGCGATAAAAAGTTCAAATCTCTCTGTAATAGCTGGGTTCTCATCATTTCTTCTAGCAAGTGGAGAAATTTCAACTGGATACTCAGTAATGAAAGTAGGGTCAATTAACTTCTCTTCAACAAATTCATCAAAAAGTTCACCTTGAAGCTGACCTAGATTCATTCCTGGTTTTACACTGATATTTTTAGATTTTAAATAAGCAGTAATAGAGTCAATATCATTACAAGATTCAGCAGGAACTCCACCGATAGTTGTAAGTGATTCTATTAAAGGAATCTCTTGAAAATTCTCAAAGTTAACTTCCATCTCTGCATAAGGTAAAATAGTTGGAAGATTAAGGTGCTCAAAAAGATACTGAAAATACTCTTTAGTAATTTCGATTAAATCTTTGTAAGTCTTGTAAGCCCAGTAGAACTCTATAGATGTAAACTCAGGATTGTGAGTTGCATCCATACCTTCATTTCTAAAGTTACGGTTGATTTCAAATACTGCTTCAAAGCCACCAACAATAAGACGTTTTAGATAAAGCTCAGGAGCAATTCTTAAAAATCTGTCTATGCCAAGAGCATTATGATGCGTAACAAAAGGTTTAGCATTTGCTCCACCTGCAATTGGGTGCATCATTGGAGTTTCAACTTCTAAAAAGCCTTTGTCTTCAAAGAAACGTCTCGTAAGTGAGATAACACGTGAGCGAGTTTGAAAAGTTTTACGAACTTCGGCATTCATGATTAAGTCTAAGTAGCGTTTTCTATATCTAATCTCTTTATCTGTCACACCATGAAACTTTTCAGGTAGTGGAGCGATAGCCTTTGTAAGTAGTTTCACTTCATGTGCATGCAGTGAAAGCTCACCTTTACCAGTGACAAAAGGATAACCGCTAACTTCGATAATGTCACCAACTTCAAAAAGCTTTTTAAAGGTGTCGTTGTAGAAACCTTCAGCTAAGTTATCACGTGCTACGTATATCTGTAACATGCCACTCTCATCTTCGATTTTTACAAAACTTGCTTTACCCATGATACGAAAAAGTTTAATACGACCGCTTACAGTATAGTGACGGTTCTCATCGCGTTTGTCTTCTTTCTCTGCTATATCTGAGTTTACATTTAGATATTTTTCAATTGTAGTATTTCTTTTAGAATCATTAGAGTAGGGGTTTATTCCTTTCTCTCTTAATGTTTCCGCTTTTTCAATTCTCTGTTGTATGAATTTATTTTCAAAAGCCAATAGTCTTTCCTTCTTTTAGTTTTTATCTTGACAGTTTTTGCAAGTACCGTAAATTTGCATTGAGTGGTCACTCATCTCAAAGCCTAGCTTTTCAGTGATAAGATGTTGTCTTGCTTCTATAGCTTCATCTACAAACTCTGTTATCGTTCCACACTCTGTACAGATAAGGTGATCATGATGCTCTTTAGCACCGAGCTCATACTTTTTACCTTGAGCACCGAAAGATAGAGATGTAACCATCTGCGACTCTTCTAAAAGTGCTAAGGTTCTGTATACAGTTGCTATTCCTGTTTTTAAGTCAGGGTGCTTATCTTGTATGAGGTGGTGAAGTGCTTCAGGTGTTAAGTGTGCGTTTGAGTCATAAAGAGTCTCAAGTATTACTTCTCTTTGCACGGTAAATTTCAGTCCATTCTTTTTAAGTATCTGCTTGAACATATTTAAAAGTTCTTCATACTCTACAGTTCTGTTTTGAAAATTTGTTGATATCTCTGACATATTAATTACTCTCTTTTAACTCTTCTTTAATATCTTCTACAGCTTTAGCGGTAGTTCTAGTTATCTCAATCTTTGCAGCTGATTTTATCGTCTCTGTTCCCTCATCAATAGTCGCGTTTATATCATCACTGATTTCTATTGGATCAAGTTTCATAATGAATGAACCAGTGGAGACAAGTATTGGAAATACGACACTTGTCTCAAACGCAGAGTCTACAGTTGATTTTACCGCTTTGATATTATAGGCAGCATGAGCAATTACGGCAGCAATTAGAAAGAACTTACTTGCTCCAAATATAAAACCTAATATCTTGTCATAGATTCCAAGCCCACTAAGGTGTGATAGCTTTTTAAAGGCATAACCAACACTAATCATAAGCACCCAAAAGATTGCTAGAGTTGCTAAAAAACCTGTAAAACTTGTTGCTGAAGAGTTCTCAAACTTAAATATTAAATCACTCAGATATGCTCCAACTTCGTCACCAACACGTGAAGCTATAAAAATACCACCTATGATTCCAACAAGTCCAAATAGCTCTTTAAAGAAACCATTAATGATTCCTTTTAGTCCTAGCAGTAAAATTATTGAAACTGCTATAAGGTCAAAATAGTTAAACTCCATCAATTACTTCCGTATACACTTGATCTTTACCCTTGTCTTTTGCTTTATATAAAGCTTTATCCGCTCTTGAAATTAGAGAGTCTGGTGTGTCACCTTTTACAAATGTAGTTGTTCCAATACTCATAGTCACGTTTAATGAAACTCCTTTATAAACTAGTCTGTTTTCTCTTACTAGTTTAAGAAGTCTCGTAGAGATGTTTTTACATTGTAGATTATCTAAGCGGTTGAGTATGATTACAAACTCTTCACCACCGTATCTAAATATCTTGTCCCCATCTCTAAGAGTTTTTCTTAAAATATTTGCTATAAAAATTAAAACTTTGTCACCAGCTAGATGACCGTGTGTGTCATTTACCTTTTTAAAATCATCGATATCCAAGATGAGAACATGAAGATTTTGAGGAGAAGAGTCTCGTGAACATACATCCTTGAGATGAGTTGAGAGAGCACGTCTGTTAAAAACCTTAGTCAGTGCATCTAGATTTGAGTTCCTTTCAAGAATTTTAATCTGATGGCTTAGCTGTTCAATGATTTGGTTGGCTTTTTGAACCTCATTTGTCATATTAGTTTGAATTTCATTGAACTTCTCTGTTATTGCAGAGAGGTTGATATCTTCTGAGCTACACTCTTTAAGAGTTTTTTCGTGCATTTGTGCCAGTTTGTCTATAGTGTCATTAGTATCTTGATACGAGTTCAGGCTTTTATGAGCTAGTTCTTTGTACGCATTGTGAAAGAGTGTTTCAGCAAAATCTGTACTACTGATATCTTTTTCATTTATATTCATAACGAGTTCTGCAGATTCAAAGAGGTAGTTGGCGAACTGCTCTTTAGAAGCTTTCTCTTCATTGTCAATAATTGTTATTAGTTCTTTACACATTTCATTAGCAAGTGATATCAGTTCATTTTTTTGCATAACTACTCCATCTAAAATATTTTGTCATTATACTGATAAAAATCATAAATTAAGCTTTTATACCCTCTGTATATAAAAAATATAGCTTAACTTATACCTATTTTTAGGATAATTTAGATAAAATCCCAAAAAAAAATATATTAAGGTCTAAATAATGAGTACTTGGAGCCCATCAAGTTGGAGAGAGAAACCGATTTTACAACAACCAACTTACCCAAATAAAGCTGAACTTGATAGAGTTTTAGCAGAGTTGAAAAACTATCCGCCACTTGTTTTTGCAGGTGAAGCCCGTTCACTGAAAAGTCAGTTAGCAAATGTTGCTAACGGTAACGCTTTTTTACTTCAAGGTGGTGATTGTGCTGAGAGTTTCTCTGAGTTTCATGCTGATAATATAAAAGATAGTTTTAAAGCGATGATGCAGATGGCAGTTGTTATGACTTATGCAGGTGGACTGCCGGTTGTAAAAGTTGGTCGTATGGCGGGACAGTTTGCAAAGCCTCGTTCATCTGACACTGAAACTTTTGATGGTGTCGAGTTACCTTCGTATCGTGGAGATATTATTAATGGCTCAGAGTTCACAGCAGAGGCTCGTGTTCCAGATCCTCGTAGAATGGTACAGGCTTACAACCAAGCATCAGCTACACAGAACTTACTTCGTGCTTTTGCATCAGGTGGTTTAGCTGACCTGCATCAAGTACATAAATGGACTCTTGATTTTGCTCATCAAGGTGCGCTTACAGAGAAGTATGAAGCATTAGCAGATGAGATTGGAAAATCTCTACAATTTATGGAAGCGTGTGGTGTTACATCTAAAACATACAGAACTCTTAGAGAGACAGATTTTTATACTTCTCATGAAGCTCTTTTACTTCCTTATGAAGAAGCATTTACTAGAAAAGACTCTACAACAGGTGAGTGGTATGATACATCGGCACATATGTTATGGATAGGTGATAGAACTCGTCAACTTGATGGTGCGCATGTTGAGTATTTAAGAGGTGTAAATAACCCTATCGGTGTTAAAGCTGGACCTACTATGGACCCTGAAGATTTAGTAAAACTGTGTCAAACACTTAACCCAGAAAATGAAGCTGGTCGTCTTAACGTAATCGTTAGAATGGGTGCTGGAAAAGTTGGTGATGGACTTCCTGCGCTTATTCAAGCAGTTGAGCGTGAGGGTATGAAAGTTGTATGGTCATGTGACCCAATGCATGGAAATACTATCAAGTCTTCAAACAACTATAAAACTCGTCCAGTAGATGCAATTCTTACTGAGATGAAAGAGTTCTTCCAGGTTCATAAATCTGAGGGTACTTTTGGTGGAGGTGTTCACTTAGAGATGACAGGTAAAAACGTTACTGAGTGTATCGGCGGTAGTTTTACTGTAACTGAAGAAGATTTATCTTCTCGTTATCATACTCACTGTGACCCGCGTTTAAACGCAGATCAAGCTTTAGAGTTAGCATTTTTAATCGCTGATTCTCTTAAAGAGGGTCAGAAGTAATTTTTAGAGATAAACTTTTTTAAGAGTTTATCTCCTCCTCTTTTTCTTGAATCGTTAACAACTCTTCAACTTTTTGCTCATAACTCTCTTCTAACTCAGCCAACTCTTTTGCAAGAGCACTTAAACCAATCTCCTCATAACATTTTGGATCAGCTAAACACTCGTTTTTCTCTTCGATTTTCTCTTCTAACTCTTCTATCTCTTGAGGAAGTTGTTCGAGAGCCATTTTCTCTTTAAATGTTAGCTTCAGAGTTTTTATCTTCTGCCCCAGGGCACCCTCTCTGGCTTCGCCATTCACCTTGTCTTTTTCCATACTTGTTTTGACTTTAGCAGAACTCTCCATATCATCAAGCTCTTTGAGCTCTTTTTCTAACTCTAAATACTCTGAGTATTGTTGATGTGACTCTTCTATATGTTTATCATCTTTAAATATAAAGAGCTTTTTTGCAATCTTATCTACAAAATATCTATCGTGACTTACTATTATTACGGCACCTGCGAAGTTAGTAAGTTGTTCTTCTAAGATGTTGATAGTTGGAATATCTAAATCATTTGTGGGCTCATCAAGTATAAGTATGTCAACATCTTTTGTAAAGAGCAGGGCGAGTGCAACACGGTTTTTCTCACCACCACTGAGTACACCTACTTTTTTTTCTAAAAACTCTCTTGGAAAGAGAAAGTTTTTGAGGTAGCCGTAAACATGCAGGTCACTTCCACGAACACTTACTCTGTCTCCCCCATGAGGACAAAAAGTCTCTATGAGGTTTTTACTGTCATCAAGCATCTCTCTATGTTGATCAAAGTAACCTATCTTGAACTCACCGCGTTTTACTTTTCCGCTTGTTGGCTCTATTCGTCCAAGTAGCGTTTTTAAAAGAGTAGATTTACCGCTTCCATTTGGTCCAACTATGGCGATTACATCTTTTTGAAGTATTCGAGTTGTAAAGTTTTTAAGAAGCTCTTTATTCCCGAGTGTCAGAGATAAATCTTCTACTTCAAAGAGCATTTTTTGTCTGTTGATACTCTTGTCTCTATTAAAGTGCTTTGCTTCACGCTGGAGCTCTATTGACATTTTTCTTATTTTAGCGGGATTTGTTTTAGCCTCTTCACGCAGATTCATAAGTCTCTCTTTACGACCTTCGTTGCGTTTAAGACGAGCGCGGACTCCACGAGCAAACCACTCATTTTCGCGTTTGAGTACACCTAAAAGATTATCGTGCTGTTTTTGCAGTGTTCTAATCCACTCAGCTTTTTGAGTAAGATAATTTGAATAACCACCACTATATTCACGCAGAGCACAATCCTCAACTTCGATACTCTTCGTAGCGATTCTATCTATAAAATATCTATCGTGAGAGATAAAAACAAGGGTAAATTTCTCTTTTAAAATGAGCTCTTCTAAAAACTCAACCATGTAAACATCGAGGTGATTGGTAGGCTCATCAAGTAGTAAAATATCAGGCTTTTGTAAAAGTAGAGAGGCTAGGGCAACACGTCTCTGTTCTCCACCACTAAGTAGGTTTATATTTTTATCTTCATACTGCTTCAGGTCAAAATGCTGGATGATTCTCTCTATCTTGTCATCTAAGTTCCAAGCATTATGATGCTCAATATAACGAGAGAGTCTCTCATGTTCATCTATGATGAGTTTGTTGTCAAAATCTTCTGCTAACTTAAGGGAGAGTTCGTTGTATCTCTCTTTAGCTGCGTTTAACTCATCTAAGCCTGCTTCAACAGCTTCTCTAACTGTATGAGTGTCGTTAAAATTTGGTCTCTGATCAAGCATTTTTACTTCGAGGTTGTTACGGATGACTCTCTCACCGCCATCTTGAGTGAGCGTTCCATTGACAATCTTCATAAGAGTAGATTTCCCACTCCCATTTTTACCTATGATAACAATACGCTCACCCTCATCAACATGAAAGTTTACCTCTGTCAAAATCTTCTGTGCTGAGTAGTGTTTAGATACGTTTTGTAGGTCAATTAGTGCCATAAAATCTCTTGAGTTTAATTTTTGTAATGATAGCTAGAGTTTACTTACTTTAGCGTTATAAGGGTTATCTCAGATGTTGCACCAAGTCGCATAGGAGGTCCCCAGAAACCTGTGCCTTTGTTGACATAGATTTGCAAGTTTTCGCTGTGTTGATGCAGACCACTTACATAAGGCTGTTGCAGTTTTACTAAAAATTTAAAAGGGTAGAGTTGTCCGCCGTGAGTGTGTCCGCTAAGAACTAAATCAACACCACTGCCAACTTCTTCGATATATCTTGGTTGATGAGCGAGAAGTACCGTAGGGGCATCTTTTTTATCTTTAAGTGCTTTATGGATGTCTGGGAGATGATGTTTTGCTCTGTATCCAAAAACATCATAAACGCCAGCTAAGTTAAATCCCTCTCCCTCTTTACCGATGTAGAGGTTCTCATTTTCAAGTACTTTGATACCCAAAGAGTTTACTCTGTTTATGATTTTTTCAATTCCGTGAAAATACTCATGATTTCCGACAATGAAATAGCTTCCAAAAACAGAGTCTAGCTTTTGAAGTTCACTCAGTGGAGCCTCAGCTTTAGCAACATCTATATCTACTAAATCACCTGTTATAACGACTAAATCAGGTTTAAGTGCGTTTACTCTCTCTACGATATCTTTAATAAACGCAGCGTCTATCAAACCACCGATATGTATGTCGCTAAGTTGAGCGATTTTATACTCTTTTTTAAGACCCTTGAGAGTTACATCTATTTTTTCCAGTTTAACGAACTTTGCTTCATAGATAGACCTTGCGCTTATAGATGAAGCAAAGACAAAAGAAGAAGCATCTAAAGACTTTTTGAAAAATGACCTTCTTGAGTCAGAGATAGGAGAGATAGATAAGATGACTCTCGAGATGTCATAAATCACCGCTGTACAAAAGAGTAAAAAAAGTATTCCAATCGGGAGTGAAAAGAGAAAATAGAGCCAGTTTGGAACATCCAAATAGTAACGCCCAAGCATATAGCCGATAATGCCAAAAAAGTTTATGACTAGAAAAATTCGGAGGTAGGTTTTAGTTCTCTCTTTTATATCTAACTTCTTAAAGAGTCGTTTTGAGATGTACATATTTAGCAGGATAAAAACGCCTAAAAAGGCTAGGAAAAAGAGTATTGGGTTCATAAGTGGGATTATACCAAATACTTGATATACTCAGCTAAATTTATTTAAGGGTCAAATATGTTAAAAATATTTTTATCAATGATGTTACTCATCACAGTTGCGTTTTCACAAGAGATGGGAAAAAATGGTGGTGGTTGTACACTTGCTCAAGAGGGTGTGTTTAAAGTTGGATATAACGATGTGACTCTCAAGGGTGTTGAGTACAAAGCAAAGGCTCCAAGTGGTGCAAACTTTCGTGAGATATTTGTTGGCTCTAAGGTCTTGATTCCTACGACGAACTCTAAAAATGTTATTAAAGCAGAAATCCTAGACTATAAACCTAACAAACGCATAAAAGGAAAAGCAAAAACTGGTCTTTTTATCATCAAAGCGACTATGCAGGTTGGGATGATTATTTTTCCGATGCCATATATTTTTGATGCTGGCGTAATGAAAGCGAGTGCAACTGTCCAAGCACCATTTGGTAAAGAGAAAGAGACTCTTAAAATCTGGTTTGAAACAGATGTAAAATACTCTCTTTGTTATACGAAGTAAGCGCTAAAACCTTACTTTGAGTCTCTCACGCAGATAACACGATACTGACTAGTATATTTATCTGTGCTATATCTTCCCAAATCAAAATCAACGTAGTAAGCCTGCTCAAACCTATCTTCAGTTGAAGTCCAATACTTCTCTTTTTTTACGTTTTTAAAAGCGTGTTTGACAGTTATTGTACGGCGTGAGAGTTCAAGTAGTGAACGCAGTTCATCTTTTGAGGGAACTCTCCAATCTTTATGCGTTAAATAATCCATCTGCTGACAATACTCCCAAGCTTTGAAGAAGTGCATTTTTTGTGAGGGAGTGGAGTCGTAGTAGACTCTCTTTGAAGAGCTATCAAGAACTATCTCTTTTGTATCGTCTCTGACATAGCTCTTATCTACATTTGTATTGTCATAGTCATCACCGTAGCCAAAACTCATATTTGGCATGAACCAAGCTGATGCGATGATGGAGCTTAGTGTTAGTACTAAAGCAGTTTTTATCATTTTATAATTCTCCTTTTTCTAGCTTGCATTTTGTCTAGAAATCGTACCAAGCAACAAGACGAACATGATTCATCTCTTTTTCTGCAGTATCAGAGTTGTACTCACTAGTTCTAATAGCGTTAAAGATTTTAAATGTCCACGCTTTAGCTGGTTTGTAGATTAACATCATGTCAAACTCAGTTGCATCTTCATTTGCAGTTAGTGTTCCCCAACCAGTAGTTTTTGACTGACCATAGTTCGCATAACCTGCTTTGAACTTTAGACCTTTCATTATTGTGTAGTGTCCACCAATTTTGTAAGCGCCTACATCTTGACGGTAAGCATTTCTAGAGAAGATAGAACTTGTATATGCCGGGTCTGCACCCCATGCATTGAAAAATCCACCACCTGTATCTTTGTCGTTTGATTGGTTATAAGCAAGGTAAGCAGACCATTTTTTGTTTCCTATCTTAGCTTTAGCACCGTACATGCTGTAGTTAAGTTCACCTGCTAACTCATCACCAATCTCCATTTGCGATAGGTATTGAGCGCTTAAAGATAGTTTTGTACCTTTCATAACTGGCATTTTATAGTCGATATCTGCATAAAGATTATTTGCGATATCGTGAGCGTAGTAGTCCCATAGGTTTATAGTTAAAGCTTTGATACCTGTATAAGTAGCACCAACTGTTGTCATACCGCTTGTATTTTCACTAACACCAGCTCCATGACCCATATTTACAAATTTTGCTTGCTCTAAAGTACCGCCACCTTGACCAACCATAAGTTGTGAAGCACCTGCTGTCCATGTTTTTTCACCAATAAGTGTAGCATCAGTTGCAGCACGAGAACCGTAAGAGATTTTGTTGAAATGAGTTAATGATAAATCTAAACCTGGAAGAGCTTTAGTACCTAAAACATAGGCTTCATAGAAGTTTGGCATTAAAGAAGCCTGAATTTTTGTTAGTGGGGTATGGTGTATCATACGACCAGCTTTAGCGTAAACATTTTTATCGTTGTATTCTATATATGCTTGACCTAAGTGTGCATTTTCCTCACCCTCAACAGATGTAAACATACCTTGTGCTGGTTTTACACCATCAGTTGCTGCTCCACCTGTATAAGTTTCACCCCAATCAGTTAAACCTGTATCACCATTTATATAAAACGCTGCTCCAGCCTTTAGACCTGTAACAACTTCTGGTGTAACATACTTGAGAGTACCTAAATAACCACTACCTGTATTTGGTGTCCAGTTATTGTCTTTATCCGTGATGATGTGCATCGCTTTGATTTGACCTGAAACCTCACCACCACTAAGTGTCATTGGGTGTTTAACTACTGGAGGCTCCGTTGGAGTCTCTATCGCTTGGATTGAAACAGCACTCATTAGAGCTACTGTTGATAAAATTATTTTTTTCATTATTTCCCTTTAGGAATTAATTTTATCAGAATAAGTTTTTTTTATATAACTATTGAGGAGTTTTTGTGAAATTATTAGGATTTTATTACAATTTTAAACAGAGACTTTGAAGTTACTCTTTGTCTTCAAAGCAGATCTCTTTTGCTGTATACCAGTCTGCTATACCTTGGTCATTGTATTGATACTCTCTTTGAGATGGAGGAATGACTGCGTTTCTAAGTTTGGAGCGTATGATTCCCATAATGATAAAAGTGAGTACTAATGTTAGTAGAGCTAAAAAGAAATCATACAGGTACCATACTATCAAGCTTGCAATAAAGGTGGTGAACTGCAGAAATACTCTTAAAAGTAAAGCGATCATTTTACACTTTTTAGAGTGAAGTTTTGGAGTCGGTTCTATTAAATCTATATAATCATTTTGCATAGGGAAAGTATATCTAATTTTCATAAAAAGAGTAACAACTAAATTAAGTTTAGTCATATAGACTAAGATTTATTGATAGCACTTGTATCTATTAAACTTTTTTTGATATAATCCTGTCTATATTTAAAATAAGGAAATTAAAAATGGCAAAACATCAGTTTCAGACAGAAGCAAATCAAATATTAAATCTTATGATTCACTCACTATATTCAAACAAAGAAATTTTCATTCGTGAGTTAGTTTCAAACGCTTCAGATGCACTAGATAAATTAAATATGTTAGTTTTAACTGACGAAAAATATAAAGAAGTTACATTTGCACCTCGCATAGATATCGTTGCGAACAAAGAGGCAAAAACTTTAACAATTAAAGATTCTGGTATCGGTATGAACGAAGAAGATTTAATGAACAATCTTGGTACTATCGCAAAATCAGGTACTAAAGCATTTTTAGAGAACTTAACTGGTGACCAAAAAGAGGATTCTAACCTAATCGGTCAGTTTGGTGTTGGTTTTTATGCTTGTTTTATGGTTGCGGACAAAGTAGAAGTTACAACTAAAAAAGCTGGAGAGGAACAAGCTCTTGTATGGACGAGTGCAGGTGATGGTTCTTTTGAGATAGAAAATACAACTCAAGATGGACATGGAACTACAATCGTTATGCATCTTAAAGATGATGAAGATGAATTTTTAGAAGCACATCGTATCGATACTATTATTAAAAAATACTCTAACCATATTCCTTTCCCAATTTTTATGGATAAAGAGAAGCATATTGCTGCAGTAATGGATGATGAAGGCAAAGAAGAGTTAGAGCCATCAAGAACTGAGATTGAAAATGAGCAGATTAACCGTGCAAATGCACTTTGGACTATCTCTAAAAAAGATGTGACAGATGATGAGTATAAAGATTTTTACAGCTCAATCGCTCACTCTTCAGAAGAGCCATTAACTTGGATGCACAACAAGGCTGAGGGTGCAGTTGAATATACTACACTTTTTTATATCCCATCTAAAGCACCAATGGATTTAAACAGAGTTGATTACCAAACAGGTATTAAGCTTTACATCAACCGTGTTTTCATTACAGATGATGAAAAAGAGTTAATGCCGGTATACCTGCGTTTCTTACGTGGTGTTATTGATTCAAAAGATCTGCCGTTGAATGTTTCTCGTGAGATTTTACAGTCAAACGCAGTGATGAATAAAATCAAAAAATCATCTGTAAAAAAAGTTCTCTCAGAGCTTTCTAAAATGGCTAAAAAAGATAGCGAAAAGTATGATGCATTTTACGCAGAGTTTGGAAACACACTTAAAGAGGGTCTTTATAACGACTTTGATAACCGTGAAAAGATTTTAGAGCTTATGAAGTTTAACACTCTGAACTCAGACTCTACAGTTATGATTGAAGATTTTGTTAAAAATGTAGATGAAGAGAAGAAAGAGATCTATTATCTTACTGGTAAAACTTCTTTAGCGATGCTAAAATCTTCTCCTGCACTAGAGAGATTTAAAGCTAAGGGCATTGATGTTTTAGTACTAAATGAAGAAGTTGACACTATCATCTTCCCAATGGTTACTGATTATAAAGAGTATAAACTGATTCCTGTTGCTGATGCTAAGTTTGAAGAGAGTGAAGAGGAGAAAAAAGCTGAAGAGGAAGTTGCAAAAACTTATGAAGGCTTAGCTAAAGAGTTTAAAGATGCGTTAGGCGAAGCTGTTAAATCAGTAGAGACTACATCTGACTTAACTGACTCTCCAGTAGCTATAAAAGTTGATAAGGAAGATCCATCTTATATGATGGCTCAAATGATGAAGCAGATGGGTCAAGGTGGTGATACTCCAGAACCATCTCCAATTCTTCAAATCAATCCTAATCATGAACTTTTAATCAAGTTAAAAGATTCTGCTGATCAGAATCTTATTAATGATGCTGCTCACGTACTTCTAGATCAAGCAAAATTGTTTGATGGACAAGAGCTTAGTGACACAGCAGACTTTATCTCTAGATTAAATAGAATTATCTCAAAAGCAATATAACTATTCTGAATGAGTGCATTTGTAGCACTTATTCGATGTTTTATCTCTCTTGTGATTTATCTTAAAGATATATATATCAAAAATATGTTATTTTAATTTTATGAAAGAAGCAATTGAGAGAAGAAAACTAAAGAACAGAGCTGTTCGTTTTCTTGTACAAAAAGCCCAGAAACTATGTCTAGATTACTTTGGAGAGGATTACGAGTACTCTCCAGCTAAAGCAATCGAAGAGTTAGGAGTGGACTTGGATTTAATTGACCATCTTGTGGAAGACTATGTAATTCAAATTATAAAGTCTGATATTACTGCTAAAAAATATTTAGCTCAGTTAAAAGCGGATAAACAAAACAACAAAGAACTAGATTATAGTGACTTTAGAGATTTGGCACATAAAAATCTAGGAGTTGCAAGAAACCTTCGCATAGAAGATTCAGAAAAAGTATTAATTGATTTGCTTAAAAAAGATGATTTAGAGTATCTAGAACACTCTCTAGAAATACTCAAAGCGTGTACGATAAAGCTTAATCCTGTAAGTGCCTATGACGCACTTTACCTTGTACAGATTAAGAGCTCTTTTTAGTTTTACTTTATAGAGTGTGAAACTTGTTCAAGTAAGCCTTTTGGTTTAGAGCTTGCAGCAGCTTCTCTTTTATCCAGAGGAAGAGCAAAAGCTAAAAGTATAAATATAAACGAAAAAACAATCCCGCTCAATACACTTAAAATGATTTTTAATTTAAAGTCATCCATCTCTACTCTTTGGCTAAATTTGACTTAATTATATCATGTTAAAATTATAAATGCGAACATTATTACTCTTTTTATTTTTAGAACTCTTTCTCACCTTAAAAGCACAAGAACCTACTCTTGGACAATTAGTAAATGTATACTCAAATCAATACCAAAAATTCAAAATAGGAAACTTCTCTTTTACTTGCAAGCCTTATGGTGTGATAACATTAGGGATGCTTCAAAAACAAGCACTTTTAAATTCTGAGTGTAAAAGTGCTATTTCTGAGTTCTATAAAAGAGCTCCTAAAGGAAAATATTACGCTCAAAGAGTTTTAAAAGTAAAGCAGTTTTATAGTTTAGAGTTTAAAGAGAGTGAATGTTTAGTATATTCAAATGGTCAAAAAACATTTTCCGAATCACTTTTAGAAGAGGGTTTAGCTCTTTTAGAGCCCAAGTTTAAAGATAATGAATTTAAGGCTAGTTTTTATTATGCCCAAGAAAACGCCAAGTTAAATCAAAATGGCGTTTGGAAAGAGAATATACTAAGAAAATGTGTGGTTGAATTATATAAGTAAGAGATTTACTTATTGTGAGTCATATAGACCCAAAATTCTTTATGTGTATGCCCTCTATTGAGAAAATATATTTGTAAAATAGAGACTCTGTAAAGAGTCACAAGCATCTTTGCAAATGGGATAAAAAGAGTCAATCCAATAAGCATCGACTGCTCTTTATCTCCTTTTGATTCTATCATCTCTTGCATACCAATATTTTTACTTAAATAGATACCAAAAGCGATAGAGAAGAAAAAGTTTAATATCAGTCCAAAGATTATATATGCGATAAAATCTTGTTCGTACATTCCAGCTATCATTGAGTTATATTCCTTTTTTAAAGTGACATTATATCAGGTTTAGGCATAAGCGTTTATTCTTTTCTTAGTAAAGAAAGTTCCAAAAGGAATGAGAGAAGCTATGAAGAAGATAATATTTTCTTTAAATTTCCACTTTGTATCTTGCCAAGCTACTACTAAAAGCAGACAGAAAATGATAAATAAAACGCCATGAGCCATTCCTGCTATTTTTACAGCCATTGGCATTCCTAACATGTACTTCATAGGCATTGCTATAAAAACCAGAACTAAATAAGACCAGCCCTCTATTGTGTTGATAAGTGAGAATTTTTTTACACTATTTGTAATCATATTTTTGTTTTTCCTCTTTGTGAGATTAAATTTCGTGGAAGTATATAATCAAAAGGTAACAATTATCCTACTTTTAAAAAATTACAAAGTGGAGCAAAACTTTATTTAAACATCTTTACACTATACTAAGCCAACAAATTATGATTAAAGGTAATTTATGGAGACTAACCTCATACTAGAGGGCTTTAAATTTATGGGATTGGGAATGGGAATAGTATTCACATTTTTAATTGTATTGATAATCAGTATGAACATTTTATCGATTGTTACGCATAAGTTTTTTCCCGAACCGCAACCAAGTGAAACACCACCGGAAGCGCCAAAAGACAACAAAAAGGTTATTGCAGCAATAACTGCTGCAATTGCACACCATAGACAAGGTTAAGGATAATAATGGCTAAGAAATTTATAGATGTAATGGATACAACTTTTAGAGACGGTTTTCAGTCGGTTTTCGGCGGTCGTGTTCTAATGAAAGACTTTTTTCCAGCTGTTGAAGCTGCGAAAACTGCAGGAATAAATCACTTCGAATTTGGTGGTGGAGCGAGATTTCAATCTCTGTATTTCTATTTAAGAGAAGATGCGTTTGAGATGATGGATGAGTTTAGAAAGATTGTTGGACCAGATGCTAACCTTCAAACTCTTGCTCGTGGTGTAAACACGGTTATGTTAGATACAGGTTCAAAAGAGCTAATTGATCTGCATGCAAAAATGTTTAAAAAGCACGGTACAACTACTATTCGTAACTTTGATGCTCTTAATGATGTTGAAAACCTGAAGTACTCAGGTGAGAGAATCTCTCATCATGGACTAAAACATGAAGTTGTTGTAACAATGATGGATCTACCACCGGGATGCCATGGTGCTCATGATGTTGCGTTTTATGAGAAGACTCTTCGTGGTATTTTAGATGCTGGTATTCCATATGACAGTATCTGTTTTAAAGATGCATCTGGTACTTCAAATCCTCAAAAAGTTTTTGAAACTATCCAGATGGCAAGAAAGCTAGTTCCAGAGGGAACTCACTTGCGTTTACATACTCATGAGACTGCTGGTGTTTCTGTATCTGCTTATATGGCGGCTTTAGAGGCTGGTGTCGATGGTATCGATATGGCAGCAGCTCCAGTTTCAGGTGGAACATCTCAGCCAGATATCTTAACTATGCTTCACGCAACTAAGGGAATGAATTTTGACCTTGGTGGTTTAGAGATTGGTAAGATTTTAACGTATGAAAAAGAGCTTCAAAACTCTCTATCTGATTACTTTATGCCTCCTGAGGCGACAATGGTTTCTCCAGTGATTCCATTCTCTCCAATGCCAGGTGGTGCACTTACTGCAAACACTCAAATGATGCGTGACAACGACATCTTAGATAAGTTTCCAGAAGTAATCGCTGCAATGCAAGAGGTTGTTGAGAAGGGTGGTTACGGTACATCTGTAACACCAGTTTCACAGTTTTACTTCCAGCAAGCACTTAACAATGTTATGCAAGGACCTTGGAAAGCTATCGCTCCGGGTTATGGAAAAATGGTACTTGGGTATTTTGGTAAAACTCCAGTTGCTCCAGATCCAGAAGTTGTAAAAATCGCATCTGAGAAGTTAGGTTTAGAGCCAACTACTCAAAATGCTCTTGACATAGCGAATGCTGATCCTGAAAAATCTTTAGAGAACTGGATTAACAGACTTAAAGAAGAGGATATTGAAATCACTGAAGAGAATATCTTTATTGCAGCAGCTTGTCAAGATAAAGGTATCGCATTCTTAAAAGGTGATGGCGAATTAAACGTTAGAAAAATCTCAGAAATGAAAAATGATTGTGAAGGAAGTTCAATGGGTAGTGGAAGTTATACAGTAGTAGTAGATGGTCAGAAGTTTAGTGTTCAGGTTGCAGAGGGTGATGCAGATATTCAAGTGACAGCCGTTAATGGAGAGAGTGCAGCACCAGCTGCCGCGACTCCAGCAGCAGCTTCTGGTAATGAGCTTGAGATTAAAGCACTTCTTCCGGGTAATGTTTGGAAAATAGTTGCTAATCCAGGTCAGAGTGTTAACGAAGGTGACGTAATTATGATTTTAGAGTCTATGAAGATGGAGATTGATGTTGTTGCACCAAGAGGTGGAGTAATTAAATCTATTAATGTTGCTACAAATGATAAAGTTGTAGAAGGTCAAGTCGTAGCAGTATTAGGATAATCAAATGAAGTTTTTTGTTTTAAAATTACTTGCACTCTTTATGGTGCTAAGCTTTACAACTCTTAATGCGGGTGCTCCAGCTAATGGTGTTGAGAACCTTTCTACGCATCAAGAGGAGACTTATCAGACTCAACCATTTTCTGAGATGGTTGGAGGTTTTTTAGCATCTACAGGTATTAATGCTATTTTAAATCCAGATCCAGATGAATTAAGCGCAGATGGCAAAGAGATGAGTGACTTTAATAAGTCTTGGGGTCGTGTTCTTATGATCTTTATCACTTTCTTTCTCTTTTGGTTAGCAATTAGAAAAGGTTTTGAGCCATTACTACTTCTGCCGATAGCATTTGGTGGACTCTTAGCCAATATCCCTATTGCTGGGATAGCTGGAGATCATGGTTTCTTAGGTGTTATTTATAACATGGGACTATCAAATGAGATGTTCCCTATCTTGATCTTTATGGGTGTTGGAGCGATGACTGACTTTGGTCCACTCCTATCAAATCCTAAAACTGCACTGCTTGGTGGAGCAGCACAGTTTGGTATCTTTGGAACACTTGTTGGTGCAGTTGCATTAACTCAATATGGTTTTGCTGACTTTACACTGCAGCAAGCATCAGCTATTTCGATTATCGGTGGGGCAGATGGTCCAACGTCAATCTTTATTGCAACGAAACTTGCACCTGAGCTTCTTGGAGCTATTGCGGTTGCTTCGTACTCATATATGGCGATGGTACCTATTATCCAACCTCCAATTATGAAAGCATTAACAAACGAAGCAGAGAGAAAAATTAAGATGACTACTCTTCGTCACGTATCACGTTTAGAGAAGTTAGTTTTCCCTATCATGGTTCTCTCTCTTGCTATTTTAGTTCTTCCAGCTTCAACGCCACTAATCGGTGCGTTTATGTTTGGTAACTTCTTAAAAGAGTCAGGTGTTGTTGAGCGTCTTAATGATACGCTTCAAAATGCACTAATTAATACTGTAACTATTTTCTTAGGTCTTGGTGTTGGTTCTAAACTTGCAGCGGATCAGTTCTTAGTTCCAGATACTATGTTTATTATGGCTCTTGGTATTGTTGCATTCTCAGTAGGTACTGCTTCAGGTGTTATCATGGCTAAAATTATGAATCTGTTCCCAGGACATAAAGTTAACCCATTAATCGGTTCAGCTGGTGTTTCAGCAGTTCCAATGGCAGCTCGTGTGTCAAATAAAGTTGGTATGGAGTATGACCGTTCTAACATGCTTCTTATGCATGCGATGGGTCCAAACGTGGCAGGTGTAATAGGTTCAGCCGTAGCGGCAGGGGTACTTATTTCTCTGTTTCAATAACTAACCGGCACGAAATTCAAATAGCGACGCATCTTCTGCGTTGCTGCTTTTCGTCATGTACTTTTAGTACACTTCCTCAAGCGCGCCTTGAATATACATCACTCTTTAAATTTCTTACTTTTAAATTTAATAACTATGGGTTTTTGATAGAAAAAAAGAAGAGAGACTAATTATTTCATTACTGAAATAATTAGCGGTATTACATTATGACTTTTAGTTTTATCTATAAAACCATCAGCACCTAAAACTTCAGCCTCTCTTTTATTATTATTACCTGTCATTGAACTATTGACAATGATCGGAATATCTTTTGTCGCTGGATTTGATTTTAATATTTTTACAACAGTGAAACCTGACATCTCAGGCATCTCAATATCTGTAACGATTGCAGGAATAGAAGATATATCATCAAGTGAATCTACATAATCGATTAGTTTTTTCCCATTATCAAAAAGATGCATTTTTATATTGGCTTTTTTGAAGATGTTGATTAAGGCTTTTTGAGCAGTTTTTGAATCTTCTGCAACAAGGACTGTACCATTTTTTAAGCTCAGAGGAATTGTTGCCATATCTAAATCTATTGTGTCTTGTTCAACATTAACCATAGCCTGTGGAATAACATCGGCAAGAAGTTTTTCATAATCAAGTATGAGACATAAAGAGCCATCTTCAAGTCTTGTGTCGTTAATTACCACACCGTCTTCTTTAAGTCTGTAGCTGTCTGGTGCATGCATCTCATTCCAATTTTTTTTCACTACTCTGTATGCAGACATTATTCTCAGTCCAATCGTAACTCCATTAAAGTCACAAATCAGTATATTTGATCTTTTGACCTCTTCTTGAGTTAGTGTTGTGCCTAACCATGCAGGCAGGTTTAAAATAGGTATCTGCATACCACGAAGAATAATAGTACCCTCTAGTAAAGGATGGGGTGCTGGTATCTGCGTTATAAAATGATTTTTAGACTCAACCACTTCTCTGGTTTTAAAAACATTAATAGCATAATAAGCAGACTCTTCACTTTCGCTAACTCTAAAAACTAAAAGTTGTAGTTCATTGTTCTTTGCTAAATTTGTGGCAGCATCGACATTATCTAATACAGACATAATTACCCTTTGATTAAATCTCTCTAAATAGTATCTAAAATAAAATGAAATATGCTTGAAAATTAATTATGAAATGGTAAAATAGTTCTATATTTTAAAAAGGTACTTTCACGTGAAGATTTTAGCTCTTATATTTATAATACCCACAATTCTATTTTCCAAAGTTTACTACTCCAAGGTTGAACCTTATGAAGTTCGAAATTTATCATCTAGTGTTTCAGGAGTGGTTGAGTATATTAATGAAGATATGATTGGTAAAAAACTGACAAGTAAAGTTTATATCCGTATAGATTCAAAACTCGATGAAGAGGAGTTGAAATCTACAAAAGAGAAGTTGATATATTTAGAAGAGACAGTAGAAGTTAACCTGCGTATACTAGGAAATATGAAAGAGTCCTTGCAGAGAAAAAGAGATAACTATAAAAAAATAGAAAATCTAAAAATAAAATCTAGAGTAGAAAAAGATAGAGAGTTCTATGATTTGGTAAACAGTGAGAACTCATACCTAGCTACTCAAAAAGAGATAAACACTTTAAAAACGCAGATAGCTGACTTGAGACTTCGTAAAGCCCAGTTAGAGAGAAGCATTAGCGATAAAAATCTTAGTGATAAAGGTTTTATCCTCTACTCAATAGATGTAAAAGTAGGGCAGGTTGTAGGGATGTCAACTCCACTAGCTCAAATTGCGGACACCTCAAGAGCTAAACTTACTATTTTTCTTGATGAAGTAGATGTAGTAGATGCTAAGAGTAAAGTTGTTTATATAGATGGTAAAAAAACTGACTATAAAGTATCTAGAGTTTTAAATATAGCAGATAGTAAAAACATATCAAAATATATGGCTCAGATAATTATTAAATCTCCAAAACTCTTCTCTAAGCTTGCTAAAATTGAGCTCAAAGATAAATAAACTCACAGCTTGTTCACTCGATTGTTATGATGCATGTGCTGTTGTGTACAGTGAGGGAAAGCTAAAAGGATTTAATAAGGGACATACTAGAGGCTTTTTATGCCCACATCTTAAGCACTACTCAAAACACAAAACAATCACCACTCCTAGATATAAAAACAGAGAGGTACCTCTATCAGAGGCTTTAGAGAAGTTAAAAGAGATACTAAAAAACGCAGCTAAAGATAAGATACTTCACTATAGAGGCTCTGGAAATTTTGGACTCATGCAAGAGGTTACAGACCATTTTTTCGCCTCTTATGGTGCAACTCTTACAGATGGGACTCTCTGTGATGGAGCAGGTGAGGCTGGAATCATAAAGGGCCGTGGTAGCAATAAAAATATGCCGCTGGATGAGATTGTAAAGTCTGAGATTGTGATTATCTGGGGAAGAAATCCTCACACTACATCCTCTCACCTACTACCGCTTATAAAAAATAAAACTCTGATTGTAATCGATCCTATTAGAACAAAAATAGCAAAGAGTGCAGAATTACACATACAGCTTAAGCCACACACTGATTTACATTTAGCAATGATATTGATACGTTTTTTAAAGAGTGAAAACAGAAGTGATTTTGAAGCTATTTTAGAAGAGATAGATGTAAGTTTAGAGCAAGTTAGAAAAATCTTAGAGCTAGTACAAAATAAAAAAGTAGCCATAGTTTGTGGTGTTGGCATACAAAAATATAGTGATGGTGCTGATGTTATGAGAGCTATCGATACCTTTGCTATGACTTTGGGTCTTTTTTCAAAAGAGGGGTGTGGAGTTAGTTATCTTGGTAACTCGAAAGAAGGAATTATTTCACCTTTTCAGACTCAGGCTAAAAGAGTCTCAAAGGTTGATACTGCGTTTGATAAGTTTAGCACGGTTTTTATACAAGGAGCAAACCCGCTCTCTCAAATGCCAGATACTTTGCGTGTTAAAGAGAGTATCTCTAAAGTAAAACATCTGATTTATTTTGGTCTTTATGAGAATGAAACAAGTGAGATGGCAGACTTAGTTATCCCTGCGAAGAGCTTTCTCTATAAAAATGATGTAAGGGCTTCATATTCACATAATTCGATGATGAGTATGAGTGCTGTTGATGAGATAAACGCAGGTATTAGTGAGTATGAACTCTCTGCGTTTTTATGTGAAGAGTTTGGTATTAATTTAGAGTCCGAAGAGTTTTACCTGAGTCATTTTAAAAGCTTTGCCTTTGAAAAAGAGGATGGTTGTTTTGAAATTAAAAACAGAGAAAACACTCCTTATAAAGAGGGTTTTGATACAGATGATGGGAAGTTCGTTTACTTAGAGAGCTACAAGCCTTTTCAAGACGAAAATAGTAAGCTCTACCTTATTACTCCAAAGTCCGCTACAAGTTTAAACTCTCAGTTTAATCGTGAAAAATTTGTCTATCTTCACAGCTCTTTAGGTTTTAAAGAGGGAAGTGAAATAGTTGTCTCATCTGAAAATGGAGAAGTGACTCTGCCAGTAAAGATAAACAGTGACTTACGAGATGACTGCGTTTTAATCTACAGTGCAACAGAGGGTGTAAATAATCTCACAACTTCAAAACATTCAGATGAAGGAAAAAGTGCAATATTTCAAGAGAATAGAGTAGAGATAAGAGCAAAGAGTTAAGAGTTTAAAATGAGAGTAGCCACTTAAAATAGTAGCTATTTTTTAGCTCCCCAAATTCACTTCCTCTCTCTCCATCTTGCATCATTGCCCCAAGCATAAAAGAGTTGTAATCATTAAGAGTGTAGTTGAGTGTGGGTGAGACAAATCTTGAGTTTTTATCATTGAAACTTTCTATATATATGAGTGAGCCATCTAAGAAGATATTAAAACTGTATGAGAGTGAGAGAGCCGTGTAAAACTTGGAGTAAACAAGGTTTGGGAGTATCTCTGAGTCAAGGTTTAGTAGGAGTTCATTGTAGGTGAAACTCTCAGATGAGTAGAGTGCTTCTCCGATAAGAGTTACTCCGTTCTCAAAACCATAGTCAGCTCCAACTATTGCCTGTGTAAACGCAATCTCTTGTGTAGTATTGAGCGGATTGTTAAAACTATTTCTTATATAGGCTACCTCACTTCTCACTTCAACACCGCTGTCTGCCAAGTTTGCTTCCAACTCTAAGCCTATCATTGTTGTCTCATTTGAGCTGAGCATATCAATAGCTATCTCGCTAAAGTCAAGAAACGCAGTGTACCTAGCAGCGTACTTAAAACTCTCATCCTCTTTTTGAGAAGTTATGAGAGTGATCTCGGATGTATCGCTTAGATGGCGAGTGTAGAGCAGGGCTGCTACACCAAAAGTCTCATCAGGCTCTAGGGCGTAAATATTTTTAGGATTAAAGAGGTTGGTGGGTGTCCAGATACGACCAACTCCCATAGAGATGTTTTGCAGACCAAGAACTACTCTGTTTTGGCTATCTTCGTAACCGCCGTAGAGTCTGTAGAGTTTGGCGTAGGCACTCCCTTTATCATAATCATGAAAGGCTGTCTGCGTTTTAAAGGGGGTGTCTGATTGTTGCCATTTGATATAGTTAAAATCATTTGACTCTGTATATTCCTTTCCTAGATAGTTGACACCATCAGCAATGATAGTGCTAAAGTAGTTTTCATAACTATAGTCTCCACGAAATCTTAATCTATCGTAGTTGTAAAGATAGTTTGTGTTCTGTTGTGGATTGATTGAGCCCTGAGAGATAGTGAAGTTTGTATTCTCAACTCTGTAGTCAAAATCCCCAAAGAGTGAGAGAGTTAACAAAAGCAGTAGAGATAGGATTTTCATAATTATACTAAGGCTCCATCTTCCATTTTGATGACTCGTTTTACATTTTTCATTACAAGCTCATCATGTGATGCAAAGAGAGTAGTAATTCCCTCTTTCTCGTTTAACTCTCGCATCATCTCAAGAAGTTTTTGTGAGTTTTGGGAGTCGAGATTTGCTGTTGGTTCATCTGCTAAGATTATCTTTGGCTTTGAAGCAACTGCACGGGCAACGGCAACTCTCTGTTGTTGACCACCACTGAGAGTATTTGGAAGTGATTTTAACTTTTTGTCAATCTCTAGAAATGTAGCAACTTCTAAAACTCTCTTTTGAATCTTATCTTCACTCCAGCCTTGAAGCTTCATAATAAAACCGATATTCTCTTCAACGCTCAAAACCGGCACAAGATTATAGGCTTGAAATATAAAGCCTATTTTCTCTAAACGCAGCTGCGTTTTCTCACTTTCACTCAGAGACGTTATCTCTTTTTCATCAAGATAAATCTCACCGCTATCCACACTGTCAAGTGCTCCTATAGCATTGAGAAGTGTAGTTTTTCCACAGCCTGATGGTCCACTAAAGAGTGAAAACTCACCATTTTCTATGGTTAAATCAATATCTCTTAGAGCATGAAGTTCTCTTGGCTCATCTTTGTAAAAGTATTTGTTTACACAGTTTAGTTGTATCATTTTTCAGCCTTTATAACATCCACAGGATTGAGTTTTTTGATTTTTCTAAGAGGTAGCCATACACTTAAAAGCGATGCACTTATAATGGCTA
>JAYEMB010000179.1:0-2112 GCA_034717855.1 Campylobacterota bacterium | reverse complement strand
GAATTTAATATCCCCGAGTTTGCGTACACTCTCTATGTATGATGGAAGTTCATCTCTATATGTTTCGGCAATTTTTTTAGCTTCTCTTTTAAAATCACTCTGTTTTACATCTAAAATATCTACTAATACCTTGAAGTGTTTCGGAGTAATATTTGTATGTTGACCATCTATAGTTAAATATGAATCATAGTGTTTAGTAATTGAATAAATAAGAGTAGTTGCGATGTCATATAAAGGAGCCATTAGATGAATATTCCCATCTATTAAGATTGATAAATTTTTAGTGTGCATATCCTCATGAGAGATTACCATAGAATAAAAATAATGTTTTAGTAACTCTAGTCTTTCGGTTTCGCTTATTAATTCCTTTTTAATTCTCTTAAACATCTTCTCGCTGCTAGTATCATATTTGTTAGATGCTCTAAGACCTAAATATGTTGAAAAATTTGCTTTAGCAAACCTATATGTTCCTAGTCTATCAAACCTTTTTACAAGATAGTGATACTCTTCATCAGATTCTCTTTTAATAAGGTGTGATTGAGGCACTCTAAACCCTAGTTCATTTTTTGCAAAGCTCATAAATAAGTGTTCATTAAGTGCTAAATGTGGAAAATAATACTCAGTATCCGGATTTGCTTTTATACGACTATATGGCTTTAATATGTAGTCTCTTACAGCTTCTGACTCATCTTGATGTATTCTTTTTTCATTAGTGTCTAAATCAACTAATCTTTTGTATTGAAAACCACTGATTCCTGGTAGTTCATCTTTTTCATATTTGGATAGATCCTCTCCTTCTGGAAATAGATGCTTATCACTTATATCTAGTTCATAGTCCAAGATCGAAGGAAAGGGGAGGGCTTCACCAAGAATAGTTTGCATGTTACTTAAAAAAGAAGGTCTGCTAGTTGTTACACTCATCTTCGAATCACCAGTTTTGGAAAAATAAATATCACCAATATTGTGAGTTAGCTTTACTAATAGATCTAAGTCATTCGCTGACTTAGCTGATAACTCAAGTAATTCTTTATTTATTCCTTCAGGAAGATTCTCATCAAAGATAGGAGGAAGTTCTTTGGACTCTATTGGATATATATCAAAGGTAAGACCAGGTAGTCCCGACTTGTTTTCTATTAAAAACTCATCTGTATAGCAAAATACAAAACTATTAGAGCTTTGGAATAAATAACCAGCGATATCATTACCTTTGTGTACAAATATCATACGATAATCTTTAACATATGCTTCTCGAATATCTTTTTGCCAGTAAGATGTAATTGCTGCTTGACCAACAGTTCTTACTCTATTTGCTTTTTTTAATTCAGTCAATGCTCTTAAAAGCTTTTTATCCTTAATGTGAAATGGAGCAGTTTTTGGCTCCAACTCTCTTAAGGATAAAGTGTTTTCTTCTGCTTTGATTATTCGTAACACTTCTATAATATCGCTATTCATAAGGGCTCCTAGTGTTTAAGGTTATTGAGACATATGTTTATTTAAATTTAAGTTTATAGGGATTTAACTTAAAATAATATTAATAAGTGTCTTGAAAAACTTAAGTCATCTTGTAGTTAAGCATATCTAAGGGTATTGCTTATATCTTTATGGTTTAGTAGTTTTTGAATTTGTAAAATTGGTACATTTGCTATAGCAAGTTGAGATGCGAAAGTATGCCTTAGAGAGTGTATAACTATTCTAATTTTAACTGGGGGGGGAGTGCTTCAAAGATATCCCTTGTTTATAAAACGCTGTCTGAATTAACAAATTTTTCTAGGATAAAAAGTATGTTTTTATTACTTGCCATTCTTTTCTTTTTAAGTTTATAATATTAGAAAACACTTTGAACAGCATTAAATTATTTACTGATACTAAAATAAAATAGAAAAGTGTTCCACAAAGAGTTGAATTGTTGAACACTAGAAAGTTTTGTAATCTTGTCGCAACTTCATAGTTTTCCTTATGTAATACAAGCTACTTATACTTTCATATATTTTATATAGGAGTTATAATGAAAACATGGTTAAGTTTGGCTGCAAGTGCAGCATTAGTGGTAACGATGGTTGGCTGTAATGGTGATGATGGTGCAGCAGGAGCTTCAGGTGCTGACGGTACTTC
>JAYEMB010000178.1:0-2123 GCA_034717855.1 Campylobacterota bacterium | reverse complement strand
AGCATTAAATATCAAACCTTTTTCAAACTTTTCTTCAGCTATATCTTTTGATAGCTCTACATATGCTTCAGGTGGAATCTCTAAAATTGAGTTCTTATCGAAGTCAGTATCAGTGATGATATCTTTATTAAAGTAATAACTTACAGATTTTATAGAGATAAAATCATTAGAGTTGTTTGTAAACCTAATGGTTCCACTTTCTCCATCTTCAATACTGATAGTCTTATCACTAATAGCTATTACAGGATAGTTTAGCTTAATGTCCGCACTTTGAATATCAACAATAATTTTACTTTTTTTATTGAAATATATTTTATCAATTTTATTTATTTTATAAACATATTTTTCAGAGTAAGGTTGATTGTAGTACATTGTTACATGCTTATTGTTTCTATCAATTTCTGCATAAAGTTCTGTTTTTATACCAGGGTAAGTATTTAAAAACTTTTTCTTTTCAGTTGTGAAAAATGCGTTAGAATCGTTTATTTTGTAAGCAGGAAGAGTATAGTTTGCTTTTTCAAGCTTATTATACCTATAATGTACAGCATCATTAAAATCAATACTCTGATCGTATAAACCACTTTTATCATTTATTTGGACCTTGTATTGAGGCTTTACACTTTCATATTTTTCCTGTTGCGCTAAAACATAAGGATCAAGTTTTTTTAACTCAGTAGATACTAGCTTATTTAAAGAGTTATAGTTATTTATTTTTGAATACAAGTTATGGTCGGATAAAAAATCATATAGATTATCTTGTTTGAGAATAATATGCCCATAAGGTTTAAATCTTACCCCAACAGTATTAGAAAAGAAAGGAGTGTCATTTTGACAATAAACACCTTTTGTGTTACCCCTTCCTTTGCTACAATTAATAGTTCCACCAGTTCTGTAGCCTTTGAGTACAGGTTTGCCAGAAGTGCTTATGATAATGGTTGAAGTATGTCCGGACTCAAATTTTGAAGACAAACTTACAGGAGTAAATTCATCATTCTTAAAATCAATATGAATGTAAATTGGTTTTACTAGAGTGCCTATTTTCCCCTGATTAACATTACTTGATACCTGCGGAGAAGAACCATTACAAGCACTTAGCCCTATTAATACTACAAGTGTTAATAAACTATTTTTTACTATTTTTTTCATTCTATACCTTTTATTCTATCTAGATTAAAATATTGCCAACATAATAACATATTTTAGTTCTAATAAGTTAGAATATGTGTTGAAATGATTTAAGAAGAGCCACCTCTTTTGTAAAGCCTAAAAACAAAAGATAAAGAGAAAGTTTTTTATAATATTTACACACTCCTATAATAGATAGTAAGTAATTCTAAATTTTAATCAACATTTAACATTTAAATACAATGTTCAGTGCTATAATAATCAAAATTCAGATTATTTACAACTTGTTGGAGGTGTCAATTGTTAGAGAAGAATACAGAGCTACACGAGAAGTTTTGGGAGATATTTAATAAACAAGACAGGCATAAGGTTGATGAGTTTCAGACTTACATGGATAAGTTTGCGGTCAACTTTAACCTTTACAAAGATGGAAACTTCATAGAACAATCACTCCCTTTTGATGTTGTTCCCCGTATCATTTCAAAAGAAGAGTTTGCAAAAATTGACAGAGGTCTGCAGCAGAGAGTAAAAGCTCTGAACCTTTTTTTAGAAGACCTTTACACTGATGCAAAGATAGTTAAAGAGGGGGTTATCCCTGAAACTTTTGTAAAAGAAGCTGGCGGATATTTAAAAGAGTTTGTTGGTTTCTCTCCTTCACAGAAAATTAGAGCGCACATTAACGGTATTGATTTGGTTAAAGACTCTAGTGATGATGAGTGGGTTATTTTAGAAGACAACCTTCGCGTTCCAAGTGGGGCAAGTTATCCACTCTCTATTAGAGATACATATAGAAAGATATATCCTGATTTTTTTGAAGCTTTAAATATTGAACCGATAAAAAATTACCCATCTATGATTGCAGAATCAATGAAGTATGTAAATACAGGTGGTATCGATGTAGTTTTAACACCTGGTAGATTTAACTCGGCTTATTATGAGCATAGTTACCTAGCTGAGAAATCAGGTGCGCAACTGGTTCGTCCTCATGAACTTAAAGT
>JAYEMB010000177.1:0-2127 GCA_034717855.1 Campylobacterota bacterium | reverse complement strand
CTCCTTCTTGTTACTATTATGATTTTAGCGTTTTAGGGGTTGGGTTGTCAAGATTGATACTTTCATCTTGAATAAATGAAGATTTTGTATCAATACTACACTTTAGACAAACCCCTCCCTCCCACTAGCCCTCTTATCCAAGCCAAAGCCCATAAACCCATAGTTTGCTCCCTCATCCTTATTAGTTTCATTGACTTTAGGGAAAAATAAGCCAATGTGTAAAGTAGTAAAAACTCTTCGTAAGGCTAATTGTGTACTTCCAGCTGTAATGGTAATACCTTTTTTACAATGGATTCTCCAAGGTAAGAACTCTTCAATATAATCAACAATTGTATGTTTGAAATTAACAGATGAGAGCTTAAGAATAATAAAACACCAAATCTTAAAATAGAGAAATCGCTCATAGCTTTGTGTAGTATGCATCATAATATCCTTGAACTTAAAACGATTTTTTAACTCATTAAACATCGGTTCAATATCCCATCTTTTTGCATACCGTTTAATAATCTCTTCTCCTGATAGGTTTATGTCTGTTGAGATAAGAAGACGCATTGATTGAGTATCATCAAATTCTACCCATACAGCTTTAACTATCTCATACTTTAAAAATCTAGCTTTGCATATAGCTTGTTTGTATCTGATTGTAATCTTTTTTCCATAGATATGAATGCTCTTTTGTTTTTTTAAATCGTGTAGTTGAGGCACTATTCGTTTGCCTTTAATCTTTGGTCGTCCTTTTGCTCTTTTGGGTCTTGCTGGAGGTAGTTTATAGAGAGCTAAATCCTTTCTTGCCATTGTTATGACCCAAAAGTTAAGTCTATGTTTGGCTCGCAGTATAAGCCTCTGCCTTGCAAACCAGCTATCTGTTAGAATCTCTACCTTGAGTGATAATCTTTTTTTATCCATCACGCTTTTCATTTTTGCTAGGATTACAACCGTTGTTGAGATAAGATTCTTTTTGGGTTTGACAAGATAGATAAAGAGTGGTAGTGTCATCCTCAAGTTAGCAATAGTGATAATCAAACCAAATGCCAACCACTTTTGACCATATACATAACTCGAACGGTTTGCTTTATTGGCGTGATCAAACTGTTTATGTCCATTGGGTACTTTTTTCTTTCTACTTCGATAGACGATACTATCATCAATTGAGATTGATACTTTATCTATATTGAACCATGAAAGTATCATTACTATTATCTCTATTTGGATAGTAACATAGTCAAATTTAACTCTACTAAATAGTTTATGGATACTATGGTATTTTTTTGGATTTACTATCATTGCTAGCTGGGTTAAATAACCACTACCACTTATCAACTCAGCTTTTATCAAATCTAGCAGCAACTCTTTATTTCTATATTGGATACTTTGTAGTATAATTTCTATGATTCTTATGTGTATGTGCATACTTCATAAGAATCATCTTTTTACTTAAACTCTTACATTGCTTCTTGGAATTTGTCTAAAGTGTAGTAATAACAGTACTAACAAATATAGCCTATAGTTGGGAAGTAAATACCCATAGAGCAATTGATAAAACGGCGATAGAAAAAGCATCCAATTTAACAAATTTTGCAATAGATAGTAATATCAAAGATATATCCTATCAAGATGCCAAGTTTGAAGATTATAAAAAAACATATTTTGAGTATATAAAAAATGGTGAAAAAGGTGGTGTATCAGATTGGAATCAAACTTTTACAAAAAAATATGATTATAAAGATACAATAGAAGCAGGAACAATCCTAGAAGATGTGGTATGGGATGGGGCAGATTTCATTGCTCTTGGTGGAGATGGGAGATTTAGTAATCATTTTTATAATCCTCAAGATGGAGGGGATGGTTATTTAGGTTTTCACGATGCATTGACTTGGGCTAAAGAAGGCGGTGGAAATGAGTATAGTAATCAAAAAGCTTTAGAGTATTTTCGTGATGCCTTTAGACCCCCCAACTTAGAGAGGCGTAATCACTTACGTGCCAAAATGTTTGTTGCGGTTGGGCATTTATTGCATCTGTTTAATGATATGAACGTTCCTGCTCATACTCGTGCTGACTCACACCCTTTGTATGAACCACTAGAAGAGTGGATGAGAGGAGGGACAAATGCAGATGAGAATGGAGGCT
>JAYEMB010000176.1:0-2142 GCA_034717855.1 Campylobacterota bacterium | reverse complement strand
TACAAAAGAGAATGAGCTTATACTCTTAGCTCGTCGTGAAGATAAACTGTTTAAGCTTCGAAGTGAACTTTTTGAAAAGTGTAAGAGTGTTGATATTGTAGTGGCTGATGTTACTGCGTTTTTTGATCTACAAGAGAAGATAAAACAAATCGGTGCTATCGATATGGTTATCTTAAACGCAGGTGTGTCTCTTGGGCACTCTGGTGGTATTCCTACTATTAAAGAGTTTCAAAACCTTTATGATGTAAATGTCCTCTCCAACCATGCAATTTTAGAAATTTTACTACCGCGTTTTAAAGAACAACAATCTGGAAAGATAGTTTTTATCTCCTCTCTCGCTTCACTCTTTTCTATGCCAAGCTCAAAAGTTTATAGCTCATCTAAACGTGCTCTAAACGCATATGCTGAGGGTGTAAGATATAAGTATAAAAAAGATGGCATCAAAGTTATAAACATACTTCCCGGTTTTATTAAGAGTGAACTTACAGATAAAAATGATTTTAATATGCCATTTTTACTCGAAACTAAAGAGGGTGTAAAACGTATAATCAAAGCAATAGAAAAAGAGAAAAGAGTCTATGCTTTTCCACTTAGATTTTATTTAATCATTTCATTTATGAACCTACTTCCACATTTTTTAAGAGAGAAAATTGTAAACTTCCTTAACCGAAAATAGTGATAAAACTTTAAATTTATTCGCTTAAAATTTAAATGGAAAAAACATGGAAAATATAGTAACAATAGATAGTGTATGCGCATACTGTGGTGTTGGCTGTGATATCGCAGCACACGTAGATACAAAAGAGAATAAAATCAAGAAAATTTTTGCACATCCTGATGGGGCTACATCAGAGGGGAAACTCTGTGTAAAAGGTACACACGGTTTTGATTTTGTTGATTCTAAAGAGAGAATCACTGTTCCAAGAATTCGTAAAAGTTTTTTAGAAAAAAATCCTGAGATCAAAGAGGCGATAGCCTCATCTTTAACAGATTTAGATGATACTTGGTATGAGACTGACCTAGACGCTGCTACAACTGCTGGTGCTATGAAGCTCAAAGGTATCCAAGCGGAACATGGTAGAAAATCTGTATGTTCTCTTGGTGGGGCTAGAAGCTCTTGTGAATCTGCTTACTACTTCCAAAAGTTTACTCGTCACACTTTAAACTCTCCGCATGTTGATAACTGTGCACGTGTTTGTCACTCTCCGTCACTTAAGGGAATGAGACTTACTATCGGTGAAGGTGCTGCAAGTAATCCATTTGATGATATTTATAAAACAGAGTTTATGATAGTTATGGGCTCAAACACTACTGAAGCACACCCAATCGTTGGAAACCGTATGATTAAGGCTGCTCAAAACGGTACAGGCATCGCGTGTTTTGATGTACGCGAGATAGGGCTTCATAAGTTCTCAAAATACAAAGCAGTTACACCTCATGAAGCTAATCTACTTGTTTTAAATATGATAGCTTATACTATCATTACTGAAGAGTTGTATCATAAAGACTTCATCAAAAATAGAACAAAAAACTGGGAACACTTTAAAGAGAACATCCTAAGAGACCCACATGCAAACCCTGAGTTTTTTCGTGAAGTTGAGGGCTATGAGTATTTAGCTGATATGCTTCCAGAGATTGCTCGTGAATATGCAACGAAGAAGTCTTTAATCCTTTGGGGACTTGGAATTACAGAGCATGTTGATGGCTCATACGCTGTAATGGCGATAGTTCACCTAGCGCTTATGACTGGTAATATCGGTAAAGATGGTGCGGGAGTTATGCCACTTCGTGGTCAGACAAATGTTCAAGGTGCTTGTGATATGGGTATGCTTCCATACTACGCACCAGACTACTCAGCACCAAAAGAGGTTGGTCTTATGACACCTCAGTTAGTAGATGGTATGCTTGAGGGAACTATCAAGGGTGTTTTAAACATCGGTGAAGATTTAACACATATCCATCCAAATATCAACAAACTGACTAAAGCGTTTGCTAACCTAGACCTTATCTTTGTGCAAGAGCTATTTATGACAGATATCGCCAAGCGTGCGGATATCGTAGTGGGTGTGAAATCAGCTTATGAGAAGACAGGTATCTATATAAACGCAATGAGAAAAGTGCATCTCTCAACTCCACTTGTAA
>JAYEMB010000175.1:0-9515 GCA_034717855.1 Campylobacterota bacterium | reverse complement strand
TATTTGGTGGAGCTGTGGAGAATCGAACTCCAGTCCGAAACCTAGCTACCTCCAACGTCTACATGCTTAGAGAAGTTGTTTAGTTTAATCTTGCTTCACACAACTTGCAAAGCTACACAAAACGAGCCTCAAGGATTCTTCTTATGCTGAGACAGACACAAGATATATCTACATAAGGGTTATACTTCGAATCCGACTTATCTAGAGTCCATCGGTGAAGCAGCCCGTCCTCTAAGAGGGGGTTAAAACTTATGCTACTGCGTAAGCTGGGCGGTAATTTGTATTGTTTGCGTTTAAGCAATTGTGAGCCGTGTAACGGAGATGCTCAGTCCGACATGCAGTTGAAAGCTACTAAATCCCGTCGAAACCAGGTCAGCCCCAAATATTACAATACATAAAGTTATTATATCAAAAGTAATTTATTAAAAGTGTTAAAAAAGGATTTGATATAAAGGTGGTGGCCAATCTCGGAATCGAACCAAGGACACACTGATTTTCAGTCAGTTGCTCTACCGACTGAGCTAATTGGCCACGGTAAATTTTGTAAGTATAAAGTCTTTAAAAGAGTGGTGGCCAATCTCGGAATCGAACCAAGGACACACTGATTTTCAGTCAGTTGCTCTACCGACTGAGCTAATTGGCCATACTTTTAAAGAGCGAAATTATAGCCCGTTGGTACTGAAACTAAGCTTATGAAGTGTGAACTTACTTGAGAGGTATAGCCCAGTTTCTGTAATAAGCGATAATCCTAAGAGTTAAAGAGAGGACAAAAAGAACTGATAGCGAGAGCATAGTGACTGAGTTGAACATCTCAAGAAGATAGACCATTAAGCCAATAAGCAGCGAAATAGTTCCGTAGAATCCAGTTTTTAAAACAAAAGGTACTTCATTTAAAATCACATCTCTAGCGATACCTCCGCCAACAGCAGTGATAAACGCCATTGCAAGTACACCTGTTAGATTAAAGTCATACTCTAGAGCTACTAGGGCTCCTGTTATGCTAAAAGAGATTAGACCTATGGAGTCACTTACTATAAAAAGAGGTTTGTTCTCTATAGATTCACGTCTATGAAGTTTAAAAAGTATCATTATTATCATTACACCTAAAACCATGATAGCAGGATAGTTGTGTGAAAAAGTAAAGGGAATTCTATCTACTGAAATATCACGCATGATACCACCACCAAGGGCTGTTAAAAATGTCGCTATAAGGACACCTAAAAGGTCAAGTCTGTTTCTTGAAGCAACAAAAAATCCACTCATTGCAAAGGCTATTGTGCCTATGTATTCAGCTATTTCAAACATTTTGCAGGGCTTCGATTATCGCTATTTGTTCAAGTTCTTTTATCTTAGTCTCAAGTGTTTCAACTGTTTCATTCTCTGATAAACGCAGCTCTTTTTGTAAAATCACTTTTCCTTCATCGTAGTTTTCATTCACTTCATGAATTGTAACACCGCTTACTTTTTCACCATTTTTTATAACAGCTTCATGAACAAATCTACCATACATACCAGCTCCACCATAGTTTGGTAGTAGTGCGGGATGAGAGTTGATAAGTTTGAAATTATTTGTAATCTTTGGAGAGATTTTTTTCATATAACCAGAGAGAAAAACATATTCGCAATCATGCTCTTTTAGGAGAGAGTATATTTTTTCATCTGGATTATCATCTGTTTTAGAGTTTACAAGTGCGTTTTTAAGTCCGTATTTTTGTGCTTTTTGGAGTGCGACTGCGTTTGTATTGTTTGAGATTACAAGAGTAACTTCTGCGTTTAGTCTCTTCTGTAGGCAGGCTTTGTGAATAGCTTCAAAACCACTTCCATTATGGGAAGCTAAAATACCTATCTTTATCATTATCTGATTTTTAAACTAATGAGAGCGAGAAGGTTGGACAGAACAGCGATAATCCAAAAACGCACAATAATCTTATTTTCAGCCCACTGCTTCATCTCAAAGTGATGATGAATTGGTGCCATTAAAAAGACTCTTTTGTTTCTGAGTTTATAAGAGCCAACTTGAAGGATGACAGAGAGAGTTTCGATAACAAAGATGGAACCTATAAGAAGTAGGAGGATTTCACTCTTAGAGATGATGGCAAGGTAACCTAAAAACGCACCGATAGTCAGTGAACCACTATCTCCCATGAAAACTTCAGCAGGGTGACAGTTGTGCCATAAAAAGCCAGTCAGCGCACCCATAAGAGCACTCGCAATGATTGCAACTTCACCAACGGCAAAATTTGGCATGAGTAGATATGAGCTTATCGTTGCGTTTCCTGTGATGTATATGATGATACTAAAAGATGAGAGCGCAGCGATAGAAGGAACTGTCGCAAGCCCATCGAGTCCATCCGTTAAGTTTACTGCGTTTGATGTTGCTATGATAACAAGCACCCATAAAACAACCGAGTAGGGACCCATATCAATAACTGGGGATTTGATAAATGGAACATAGAGGTCTGTGTTGAAATCTGCGAAAAAACATAAAAAACAGGCAATAATTACCGCTGAGAGTATCTGAAAAATAAGTTTTGTTCTAGCTTTTAAACCTGCTAGATTTTCACTTTTTTTGATCTTTGCATAATCATCCTGAAAACCGATAATAGCAAAAAGAACAAGTGTTAATAGACCACCAAGAGCAAAAACATTAGTTAGCTTGAGGGTTAAAAGCGAGGCTAGTAGAGTTGCAAATATAAAAACAATTCCACCCATAGTTGGAGTTGATGCTTTTTCCTGATGACGCTCTGGTGCCCATGAGTTAATGGGCTGGACACTTGATGTTTTTTGTGCCCATTTGATGAACTTTGGAAGGAGATAAAGTGTGAAAAACAGAGCAAGAAAAAAAGAGATACCTGCACGTATTGTAATGTATCCTAAGATATTTATGTCGAAAAATTGATGTAGCCAGTAAAGCAATATATTTCCTCTTTAGAGAGTTCTAGTGTAAATTTATTCGGCATTGTAGTAGAAATGTATTAACAAAAAACTACAGCCACACTCCATTTTTTATATAGTAGAGTATAGGATAGAGAGTGACCAAGGTCACATAGAGAGAATTAAAGAGAAGAGACTTTTTATAATTCTCTTTTTTCCCTGCTTCATCGGTCTCTATAAAACCGGTCACAATTCCATAAAAAGTTCCTGCATAAAGAAGTATATAGAGAAGATAACCTACATAATAATAATCACTCTGCAAAAAACAGAATGGACAGTGATGAGAGGGGAGTTCATATATATATGTACCAAAAAATGAGATGAGGGTAACTATGGAAATAATGATAAAAACTATATTTGCGACCGCAAAGAGATAGCTGCGTTTTATGAGATAAAACAGGATGATTAGCAGAAAATTTGTATAAAAAAGAGTGATAAGAGTAGATGGACTCATCGCAAAAATTTTAGAGATGTATGAGGTTGCTGAACTTGAGTAGATAGTCCCGCAGCAACTGACAATTTCATCGAGGTCGATTGAGCCAAACATAAGACCTTCGACAATCAACTCGCTTATAAAGAGTATAAACGCAACTATAAAGAGCCCAAATTTCATTTTTGTGTAGGGTTGGTTTTCATGCTTTATATCTTCGTTGTGAAGAGCTAGCCAGTAGGCAAAAAGATAGAGGTTTAAAATCTTCAGTACAAAAAGATAGTTTCCATAATCTGTTGCGTCAACAACTCCTGCTCCACACATGGCACCTGCTAAAATATGAGAGATTCTATCGAGTGTAAAGATGAAAAAGAGAAAAAGAGGAACTTTGATTATAAAGATATATTTAATGATTGTAGCTGTGAGGTAGCTCTGTTTCTCTAAAGTGTATTGAAGTGTTGAGTTAGAGTTTATGTCCCACTTTAAAAATATTTTTAGACTCAGAAAAAAGGCGACTGAAGCGAGCAGTATAAAGATAAAGTTTAAAATCAGTATCGCTAAAACTTCAGGGATTAAAATCATTGAGAGATAGTTCCATTTGAGACTTCTATCTCTCTGTCTGCAAAATCAAGCTTGAAAAAGAGGGGGTCGTGAGTTGCAACGACAATAGTCTTGCCTTCAGATTTTAACTCTTTTAAAATTTCTATAAAATGAAGAGAGAGTCTCTCGTCGAGATTTGCAGTAGGTTCATCTGCGATTATTATTTTAGGGTTGTTAACATTTGCTCTTGCAATCGCAACACGCTGCTGCTCTCCGCCAGAGAGGTTTTTAACAAGCGTCTCTTTTTTGTGAGAGATTTTAAACTTATCCATAACAATATCTAGCTTCTCTTGCAAATCTTGCTCTTTTGGGTTGAGTGGAACGAGAGGGAGCAAGATGTTCTCTTTAACACTGATATCTGCTATTAAGTTGTATTTTTGAAAGATAAAACCTATGTTGTCTCGTCTATAAATAGAAGCGAAGTTGTCTGCAAGTTTAGAGATTTTTTTACCATCGACTATTACCTCGCCACTTGTTGGTTTGTTAAGTGCTGCAATCAGTGAGAGGATTGTGCTTTTACCGCTTCCGCTTGAGCCTTTTAGGATAATAAGCTCCCCTTCATTTATAGAGAGGTTGACATCTTGAAGTGCTGTGACTTCGTCATTTTCATTTTGATTATATATTTTATTAATATTTTTGAGTTCTATCATCGTCGCAAATTCTATCTTGATTATCTTTATGTTTGAATAAATGTTGAAATGGATTATTAAACTTGTAGTATAATGATGCCAATACGATAATAGGAATAATTTTGAGTAAAAAAGCAATTTTGATTATTACAGATGGGATAGGCTACTCTGCAAAAACACAGAACAATGCGTTTCATAATGCAACAAAGCCGACGTACGATAAGCTATTTAAGGAAACGCCACACTCTTTGATAGATACTTTTGGACTTAGCGTTGGTCTTCCAGAGGGTCAAATGGGGAACTCGGAAGTAGGGCACATGAGTATTGGAAGTGGACGCGTTTTGTATCAAGATTTAGTGAAAATCTCTTTAGCACTTTCAGAGAATAGATTAGAGTCAAATGAAGAGCTGCAATCACTCCTTGGCAAGTCTGATAGACTACACCTTATAGGACTAATGAGTGATGGTGGTGTTCACTCTCATATAGACCACTTTATCGGTTTAGCAGAGATAGCGGCTAAAAATGGAAAAGAGGTTTTTTTACATCTTATTACAGATGGTAGAGATGTCTCTCCAACTTCAGCACAAAAGTATATAGAACAAGTTGAAAAACATACAACTGAAAAAATAAAAATAGCTACGATTTCTGGACGTTTCTACTCTATGGATAGAGATAATCGTTGGGAGAGAATTCAAAGAGGTTACGAAGCGATGGTAAACGCAGAGCCTAAAACAGACTTTAATCCAGCAGGATATATCGGGCGCTCTTACTCTCTTGGTGAGACTGATGAGTTTGTTGAACCTACTGCGTTTGAAGGTTATGAGGGCATGCAAAATGGAGACTCTGTTTTAACTATAAACTTTAGAAGTGATAGAATGAGAGAGATGGTAACAGCTCTTGGATCTGCTGAGTTTAGTAGTTTTTCTAAAAGACATGTTGAACTAAATATCGCGACTATTACAGAGTATGACAAAAGCTTTACTTATCCGGTACTTTTTAGAAAAGAGCCTCCTAAAAATACTCTAGCTGAGGTTATTGCAAGAGAGGGCTTAAGACAACTTCATACTGCTGAGACTGAGAAGTACGCACATGTAACTTTCTTTTTAAATGGAGGAATTGATGAGCCGTATGAGAATGAAACGCGTGTACTAATTCCATCTCCAGATGTTAAAACTTATGATGAAAAACCTGAAATGAGTGCAGATGCAGTAGGTAAGGCTGTACTAAACGCAATGGATGAAGAGTATGACTTTGTTGTTGTAAACTTTGCAAACGGAGATATGGTTGGACACACTGGTGATTTTGAAGCTGCAAAAATAGCTGTAAACGCAGTGGATGAGCAGTTAGAAAAAATTATCAAAAAAGCAAAAGAGCAGGATTATGCTTTAGTTCTTACATCTGATCATGGGAATTGTGAAGAGATGAAAGATGATGAAGGAAATGTTTTAACAAATCATACAGTTGGAAAAGTTTGGTGTTTTGTTGAAGCTGATGGCATCTCAAAAGTGGAATCAGGCGGATTAAATAATATCGCACCAACAGTTTTAAAACTTATGGGTCTTGAAATTCCATCTGAGATGGATCACAGTCTAATATAATCAATTTAAAAAAGGAAATAGTTTAATGAAATTTAGCGGAAATAATGTTTTAGTTACAGGTTCTAGTCGTGGTATCGGTGCAGAGATTGCAAAAACTCTGGCTGCGTTTGGTTTAAAAGTATGGGTTCACTATAGAAGTGGAGCAAAAGAAGCTGACGCTGTAAAAGAGGCTATTGAAGCTGCAGGTGGAAAAGCTGCTGTTATCGGTTTTGATGTAAGTGATGAAGCTGCGTTTGTTGATGCAATAAAAACTATTATAGATAGCGATGGTGAACTTTCATACCTTGTAAATAATGCAGGTATTACTAATGATAAATTAGCATTGCGTATGAAAACAGAAGATTTTATGTCTGTAATTAATGCAAACCTTACTTCAGCTTTTGTGGGTTGTAGAGAGTCTATGAAAGTTATGAGAAAGAAAAAGTTTGGTTCAGTTGTCAATATCTCATCAATCATTGGTGAGACAGGAAACGCAGGACAGACAAATTATGCTGCAAGTAAAGGTGGAGTTATTGCAATGACAAAAAGTTTTGCAATTGAAGCAGCTACTAGCGGTATCCGTTTTAACTCTGTAACTCCTGGTTTTATAGCAACAGAGATGACAGAAGTTTTAGCTGATGATATTAAAGATGGCATCAATGCAAAAATACCTATGAAAAGAATGGGTGCAGCGAGTGAAGTAGCAGAGGCAACTGCGTTTTTACTCTCAGATCACGCTAGTTATATAACAGGTGAAACTCTCAAAGTAAATGGCGGAATGAATATGGCATAATGGCTTTTTTAAGCTAGTTTTGTTATAATTATTCGATTAAATTAAAAACACAGGAGCTATGATGGCACTTATAGATGATATTAAAGAAGTAGTAGTTGAGCAATTAAGCGTAAGCGCGGATGAAGTTAAAGATGACGCGAAATTTGTTGAAGATTTAGGTGCAGATAGCCTAGATGTTGTTGAATTAGTAATGGCTTTAGAAGAGAAATTTGATATTGAAATTCCTGATGATGAAGCAGAGAAAATTGCTACTGTTGCTGACGTAGTTGCATACGTAGAAAGCAAATAATTTTTAAACAAAATAATTTATTACTGGGGTCACAGCCTCAGTAAAAATTACTTTTAATGGTGAACTTTTTGAGATTACTTTTAAAAGTATTTTATAACTATAATGGAGAATGTTAAATGAGAAGAGTAGTAGTAACTGGTCTAGGTATGATAAATTCAGTTGGTAATGACAAAGAAACATCTTTCAAAGCTATCTGTGATGGAGAGTGTGGAATAGATACTATCTCAATATTTGACCCTGAAAATTATAGTGTTAAAATTGCCGGTGAAATAAAAGATTTTGACCCTTCTACTGTTATGGCTCCAAAAGAAGTTAAAAAAGCGGATAGATTTATTCACTTAGGTCTTAAAGCCGCTCAAGAAGCGATGGTAGATGCTAAATTTGGAGAAGATACTGATATGACAAGATTTGGTATCAGTGCCGGATCTGGAATCGGTGGTCTCCCTTCGATTGAGAAAAACTCTATTATTTTAGAGAATCGCGGACCTAGAAGAATCTCTCCTTTCTTCATTCCTGGAGCTCTTGTAAATATGCTTGGTGGATTTGTTTCTATTGAACATGGAACACAGGGTCCAAACCTTTCAAGTGTAACTGCTTGTGCAGCTGGAACTCACGCTATAAGTGAAGCAGCAAAAACAATCATGTGTAATGGTGCTGAGAAGATGCTAGTTGTATCTGCTGAGTCTGCTATCACTGGTGTTGGAATTGGTGGTTTTGCTGCTATGAAAGCACTCTCAACTAGAAATGATTCTCCAAAAACTGCTTCTCGTCCATTTGATAAAGATCGTGACGGTTTTGTTATGGGTGAGGGTGCTGCTGCTCTTATTTTAGAGGAGTATGACTCTGCTGTAGCTCGTGGTGCAAATATCTACGGTGAGTTAGTTGGTTTTGGTGAGAGTGGCGATGCTAACCACATTACAACGCCATCTCTTGATGGACCTGCTCGTGCAATGAAGGCTGCTTATAAAATGGCAGGTGAGCCGAAAGTTGATTATGTAAATGCACACGGAACTTCAACTCCAATCAATGACAAAAATGAGACTGCTGCTGTAAAAGAGCTACTTGGAAACTCAACTCCAATGAGTTCTATTAAAGGTCAAATTGGTCACTGTCTTGGTGCTGCTGGTGGTATCGAAGCTGTTACATGTCTGATGGCTATGAGAGATGGAATTATCCCACCAACAATTAACTACACAACTCCAGATGAGAATTGTGATTTAGACTATGTAACTGAAGGTGCTAGAAAAGCTGACTTAAATGTTGTTATGAGTAACTCATTTGGTTTTGGTGGAACTAACGGCGTTCTTATTTTCAAAAAAATCTAGTTATAAGGGTTTAATTTGGCTACATATTTAGACTTTGAACATAAAATAAAATTTATTCAAGAAGATATTATATCTGCACAGGTACGCCATGATGAGGGTGAGCTTGAAGGCTTAAAAGAGAAGCTAGACAGTGAAGTTTCTAAAATATATAAAAATCTTTCTGATTTTCAAAAACTTCAGCTTGCACGTCATTTAGATAGACCTTATGCGCTTGATTATATAAACCTTATTATGAAAGACAAGTATGAAATTCATGGAGATAGACACTTCCGTGATGATGCCGCTATTATCTGTTATATGGGTTATATTGGTGATGAAAAAGTTATGGTTATTGGTGAGCAAAAAGGTCGTGGTACTAAAAACAAGCTAAAACGCAACTTTGGTATGCCTCACCCAGAGGGTTATAGAAAAGCTCTTCGTGCAGCTAAAATGGCAGAGAAGTTTGGTATGCCAATTTTAATGTTAGTAGATACTCCGGGTGCATATCCAGGACTTGGTGCAGAAGAGAGAAACCAGAGTGAAGCTATTGCTAGAAATCTTATAGAATTAGCTGAGATTAAAACACCGACTATATCTATAGTTATAGGTGAAGGTGGTTCAGGTGGAGCACTCGCTATCGGTGTTGCTGATAAATTTGCTATGATGAGATACTCTGTATTTAGCGTAATATCGCCTGAGGGGTGTTCAGCAATTTTATGGAATGACCCTAAAAAAGCAGAATCTGCTACAAACGCAATGAAAATTACAAGTGGTGATTTAAAAGAGCTTGATTTAATAGATGATGTTATTAATGAGCCACTTATAGGTGCTCATCGCGATAGAGATGGTGCTGCTTCTGCAATAGCTGATTACTTCTTAGAAGAGTTAACAAAACTTCGTTCAATGAGCGAAGAGGAGAGAATGGAGACTAGATATAATAAGCTGGTTAAGCCAGGTGC
>JAYEMB010000174.1:0-2154 GCA_034717855.1 Campylobacterota bacterium | reverse complement strand
AATACGAATAGTTGCAGGTTTATGTACTAGTTCAATCTTCATGTCTGCATAATCTATGACCTCGGTTCTTGTCCTCTCATCTGCTGATAAAAGAGCTTTCTCAACTGCTTCCCTATCTACTTCTACTTTGAAGAACCCCCTATTTAGAAGTTCATCCTCATCAAGTATCTCTAGTTTAGCTACACTCTTATCTGTTGCCTTACTTACTGTGATACTAGATACAGAAAGTCCTTCAAGTTTTGTAACACCAAAGGATGTCAGAGCATTAGAGACTTCTACCTTTGCTGAACTCTTCGCTAGTTCAAGCTGTTTCTTCAAGCTTGCCAATAGTCGTTGCTGGTCTTTAATGTAATCTATCTTTGCATCAATACTTACAAATGCTTCTGCTATTGCATCAGCTTTTGCAAATGATGATTGTGTTGGTGCTTGTAAGATGTTCATTACACTTTGAGTGAACCACTCTTTGCTTTGTGTTGTTCCACTGTGCAGTGCTACTAAGTCTTGCTCTAATTGTGATGGTTGTGTTGTTAAGTTTTGCATAATATTTTCTCCTTTCTATGCTACTAATGTTTCAGGTTGTTTAACCTGATATATGCGGTCTGCCAAATCAAATAGAGATGCGTTAATCTCATAATCCTTCTGTATAGAAGTAATCTCACGAGAACTGAATCGTCTTCCTGTCTCTTTGTTGACACCAGAGATGTTGTTAGAGCGTATAAGATTCTCTTGAATTACATTCATCACTGTATACAAAGATGTATCTTGTCTGTCTGATTCCCTATGATGTTGAAGTAGTTGTGTATGCTCCACTTCTAAGTGAGGTGCAAACTTCAGAGGTACTGATAACTTTGCAAAGGTTTCCATCTCTGGCTGTGAGAGCATCAATGAAGAGAAATTCTCTATCTTCTGCTCTAGCTTTGGCTTGAACTCTGTTATCTTGGCAATGATCTCATCTAAGTTGTTTTCTAAGTCACCAATGTGACGAAGTTTGTAACTATCGAATGTTTCGCCAACTACCAATCCATTGGCACACGAAAAACGATATATTCCAACTGAAATAGTGAAAGCTTTAGAGCGGTCAAACGAATTGAAAAACAGTATCTCAACGGCTGACTCTTGAGGTGCGATAAGATCATCGAAGTGACGTAGACGACAGCAATGGACTTGCTTGTTTTCACGGCTTTCATCCTTCACAGATGAGACTTGCACTGAAGTGACATGCCAATTGTATTTACTCTTTAATTCATTGATAACATCAATGCTAGAGATTAATGAATACTTTTCACTTGCATCTTCGTGCGGGACTGTTGTGTGTAGTACGGGGTAGTTCATCAGCTCCGTTGCTGATAGGGGTAATAGTTTTGACATGGGTATATCCTTTGTAAGTTTGGGTTGTAATGTTAAGTGCCTATATAGGCAGAGGGACTATTTCTTTGTAGAGGCTATTGTTTCAGCTACGACAGTAAGAACTGCGATTGCAACTGCTATGAGTTGAGGAACTGGTGGCATTATGCTGCTCCTTTTGGGTTATAGTCAATGTTGTTGACAGGGTTGAGTATCAGATGATAAAAACTTTGCTGGTTGTGTAGTTGAATAAACTTGAAGTAGAACATAGGTAATCCTATATGCTTTACACGACAGTAGAAATGAAAGAATTGTGGTGTAACTGTGTGAGATTTGTATATCAAGAAGTGTAAGTTATATATATCCTTACTGTATATTTATACCTTATTTTGGGCGAAAAGTCCGATATAAGGATGTTGTTGTATAATTCTCTTTTAATTTTGGTTGAGTGTCCGAGTGGCCGATGGTGTAAGCTTGGAAAGTTTATGTAGTTAATTCTACCGAGGGTTCGAATCCCTCCTCAACCACCATTTACTTCTTGTGAAATTTCTCAAATCAAATCAATCATACATACTAAAAGTCAAAGAAAAAAAGTCAGTTGGATATTCAGTTACTATCATATATATTCCGTTAAAATGAACTGACTCTATGTACTATATCCCTATAAATAGGGGGTTATGAAGCCTTGGAAAGGTAGTGTAGGGTAACCTACCGAGGGTTCAAATCCCTCACTGTCCACCATTTACTCTCTCTTACAAGTGAAAAAATCACTTTTTAAATCAACTTTTTACAATTATATTAAATCAATGT
>JAYEMB010000173.1:0-9614 GCA_034717855.1 Campylobacterota bacterium | reverse complement strand
GACTGCTTATCACGACGGTGCAAAATCCCACCATGAACATAAGGATTCAGAGTTTTAACACGTCCCTCAAAACACTCAGGGAACTTTGTCACTTCATCAATCTCTATAGCTTTTATGCCAGCTTCAACTAACTTTTTATAAGTTCCGCCAGTTGAAATAATCTCATAACCATTCTTCACTAAAGAAGTACAAAACTCTACTACACCCGCTTTATCACTAACACTTACTAATGCTCTTTTCACTATATCTGTCTCCAATCTCGTTCCCATCGTCCTCAATGGAAATGCATATATCAGTTTATAAATTTAAGTATGCATTCCCAAGCAGGAGCTTAGAAACGAGGAAAAATAAATTATGGAATTTTATCTAAAAATACTTTAGAAGATGGTAAAATGAGCTTATGAATAATATTGCAATACTATGTTCGGGCGGTGACGTATCTGGCATGAACCCTGCTCTTAAACACTTTGTTGAATATTCACTACAAAAAAATCTAAAACCTTTCTTTGTATATGATGGATTTGAAGGCTTAATTGATAACAATATTAAAGAAGCAAGCTATTGTGATGTTGCAGGAATTATAACTCGTGGCGGAACTAAAATTGGTTCAGCAAGAAGTATTCGTTTTATGCAAAAAGAGTTTCGAGAGATAGCAAAACAAAATCTAAATAAGCATAACATCGACATGCTTGTAGTTTTAGGCGGAGATGGTTCATTTCGCGGTTTGGATATTTTTTATAAAGAACACGGTGTAAAGTTTTGCGGTATCCCCTCTACTATTGATAACGATATACACGGAACTGACTACTCACTTGGAGTTGACACAGCACTCAATATCATAAAAACATCCATAGATGCTATTCGTGATACTGCCTCATCATTTAAACGTGCTTTTGTGATTGAAACTATGGGTCGAGATTGTGGTTACTTGGCTTTAGTCTCTCATCTTACCTCTGGCTCAGAACTCTGTCTAATTCCTGAAGTTAAATATGATCTCAAATCATATGAAGAGAACTTCAAAACGCAGATAGAAAATGGAAGAAGATATTTTATAGCTATAGTATCTGAGGGTATCAAACAAGATTCTCAAGAGATAGCAGAGTGGTTTGAGGAAAAAATAGGTATTGAATCTAGAGTATCAGTACTTGGACATATTCAACGTGGTGGAAACCCTAGTATATATGACAGACTTATGGCTTATAAATTTGTAACACAGGCCATTGACGGTCTACTTGATGATAAAAAAGAGAGTATCGTCTGTTATACAAAAAGTGATTTTTTATATAAAAGTATAAATGAAGTAGCTAATATACCACACAAACTAGACCCTCAACTTCTCTCGCTAATAGAAGAGAACTAAGTCGATGCAAGAGCTGTATGATATACTAAGTTTTAAAACTTTTATCAGCCCTTACATGCTCTATATTTTTTATTATGTGGGTGCAGTTTTAGTGCCTTTAGTCATGCTAAAATACAGTTATAAAATTTATGCTTTTTTAAAAATTGATATAAAAAAGATAATACCTCAAGAGTACAGACTTAAAGTCTACGCTGTTTCTATTTTAATCTTTTTATTTTTAGAGATTCTGTGGAGAATGATGTTTGAGTTTTTAATCGCTTATCTGCAGATTAGAGATGCTTTAGTTTTCTAGAGAAGAGAGATTAAATATCTCTCTCAATAACTCTTTTAAATGTGTTAAAGTAGTTGTCTTTGAGCTCTTGCATACTCATCTCAACATCGTTCACTTTGATAGAGTCACCACCAACAGTTCCAATTTTTTCAACCGCCATAGACTCATCTAACATCGCTTCAAACGCAGCACAGTTCTCTGGTTTCACTTCGATAATAGCACGACTCATAGACTCGCCAAAGATATCTCTCTCATCAGAGACACTCATCTCAACATCACAACCTAAGCCTGAAGTGGCAACCATTTTAGCAAGTGCAATAGCAACACCACCAGAAGATGCATCTTTGGCACACTCTAGCAGATGTTTCTTATTTGCATCGATAACTAAATCCCAAAGTGCAAGCTCATTTTTGTAGTTAATCTCCGGAAGTGTTCCAGCAACTGTATGACAGATCTCTTTCATATAAAGAGAACCACCAAACTCTGACTTACTTTCACCAACTAGATAGAGTGCGTTTCCTGCGTTTTGAAAGCTAGACATTAAAACATTGTTTTGGTCATCATTTACACCAACAGTTGCAATCGATGGTGTTGGAAAAACTGATACACCGTTTGTCTCATTATAGAGTGAAACATTTCCACCGATAACTGGAGTGGTAAGCTCAGCACAAGCCTCTTTAATACCCTCACAAGCTTGACCAAACTGCCACATAACCTCAGGATTTTCTGGATTACCAAAGTTTAAACAATCTGTAATAGCAAGTGGACGAGCCCCACTCATCGCAACATTTCTACCAGCTTCTATAGTTGCAGCCGCTCCACCACCCTTAGGGTCGATGTAACAAAAACGCACATTACAATCAGCACTCATTGCAAGTGCTTTGCCATTCTCTTTTACACGAATAACAGAAGCGTCAAGCATACCACCATTTTTGATAGTGTTTGTCTGTACCATAGAGTCATACTGAGTATATATCCAAGACTTATCTACAACTTCCATAGATTTTATAAGTGTCTCAAACGCAGCTTGGTTTGATACTTTATCAAAATCATCAATAGTTACAGACTTTATTTCATCTAAATATGCTGGTTTAGACATTGGACGGTTAAGTTCGGGTGCTTCTTCACTCACTGGGTCAACAGGAACCTCAGCACATTTTTCACCGTGCCAGAAAAGTTCCATGTTTCCAGTGTCAGTAACTTCACCAACAACTGCAGCATCTAAGTCCCACTTCTCAAAGATATCGATAATTGCTTGTTCTGAACCTTTTTTAGCACATAGAAGCATGCGCTCTTGGCTCTCTGAAAGCATAAAGTCATAAGGAGTCATATTCTCTTCACGAGCAGGAACTTTGTCAAGGTGCATAATCATACCTGAGCCTGAACGACCAGCCATCTCAAATGAAGAAGATGTAAGCCCAGCAGCACCCATATCTTGGATACCAACAACATGGTCAGTCTTGAAAAGTTCCATACAAGCTTCTAAAAGAAGTTTTTCAGTAAATGGATCACCAACTTGAACAGTAGGACGAAGAGATTTTGACTCTTCAGTGAATGAGTCAGAACTCATTACAGCTCCACCAAGACCATCGCGACCAGTTTTTGCACCAACGTACATTACAGGATTACCAGTACCTTCAGCAAGTCCTAGAAAAATCTCATCTGATTTTGCAATACCAAGGTTAAACGCATTTACAAGGATGTTTCCGTTGTAACACTCATCAAAACTCACTTCACCACCAATAGTTGGAACACCCATACAGTTACCATAACCACCGATTCCCTCAGTTACACCACGAACTAGGTAACGTTGGTGAGCAGATACTTTGTCATCATTCATAACATTACCAAAACGCAATGCATTAAGTGATGCTACAGGACGAGCACCCATAGTAAATACATCTCTCATAATTCCACCAACACCAGTTGCAGCACCTTGATACGGCTCAATGAAACTTGGGTGATTGTGTGACTCCATCTTAAATACAGCCGCATAACCATCACCAATATCAATAACACCTGCGTTTTCACCTGGACCCTGGATAACCCATGGTGCTTTTGTAGGAAAACCTTTCAAGTGCACTTTTGAAGATTTATAAGAACAGTGTTCACTCCACATTGCTGAGAAGATACCAAGCTCTACTAAGTTTGGCTCGCGTTTTAAAATCTCTTTTATGTGTTTATAATCTTCTTGTGAAAGTTTATGGTTTGCTAGTTGTGTATCTATGTCTGGTAATTGTTGGCTCACGATGGAATCCTAAAAAATTTAATTTTAAAAATGGATTATATCTAAAGGATGGTAAAAGTTCTTTTAATGAAAAGAAAACTCTTTTTTCGTGCGTATATTTTTTTTGAGTGAAAAGATATTTTTATACGCTATCTCTACTATTTCATACTCTTTTACTAACTTTGGAAGTTTGATTCTGAACTCATCATCTACCTCTTTACCAATCAGCGCTTTTGCGATAGGAGAGTGTATAGAGACTAGTCCATGTTCAGGTTCGCTTTCTAAAACTCCACAAAGAGTATAGTTTTCCTCTTCATCTGTGTCGAGATTTACAACTTTGACACTACTTCCAAAACTAACTTTTTGATGATCATGTGTAGATGGGTCAATGATGTTTGCTTTTTGAATCATGGAGTTTAGATAAAAGAGTCTTTTATCTATAAAACGCAGTTTCTCTTTTGCGGCATGGTAGTCTGCGTTTTCACTTCTATCACCCTGAGCGGCTGCTACAAGTTTTTCCTGTGCTACTTTTGGTTTTTCAACTTCAAGCAGAAACTTAAACTCTTCAACAAGAAGGTCATACCCCTCTATGCTCATAGGCTCTTTATTCATAACTGAGCTATTAGTGCACAAACCCTAATATATAGTACGTCTCTTTATTTTTTAACTTATTTACTTTAACTTTAAATTTATCGCTAAAATGCTTCACTTTTTCATGCGCTTCTTGTGCTAACTCTGTGCTTGAAGCCTCTATTTTTATCTTAAAATAGTCCTCGGAGTTTGAGAGTGCAACAAATGAACCATCAACTTTTAAGTGATCGTGTAAATCCATAATATGTTTTCTGATTTTCTCATATCCAGTAGTATTGTTTTCTATTTTTTCTATTTGATTTAATAGAGCATCATTTGGTGCATAACCTAATTGTGTCAACATTGCATCTCTTTGCATTCTTAAGTCCCTCTTTCATTTTATAATATTCGAATAATAGCAAAAATAATATCAATTTTTTGTAAATATTCAGTATTAATTTATCTCTTATGACTATAATTGTGAAATAAAGTAAAACTTACAACAAGAGAGATAATCATGACAGAAGAAATCCTGAAAAAAATCAAACAACTTCCACCTCTTCCAGAGTCTGCGATGCAGATAGAAGCAGTGTACCAAAATCCAGATAGCAGCTTTAACGACATGGTAAAAATTTTAGAAAAAGATCCTCTTTTAACTGCAGACATTTTAAAAGCAGCGAACTCTCCTCTTTATGGATTTTCTCGTGAGATAAACGCAATCAGCCAAGCTGTTGGTCTTTTTGGAATGGGTACTGTTCGTGGTTTTGCACTTGCATCTATCGTTAAAAAAAGTTTTTCACTAGACCTTTCTCCTTATGGAATCTCAAACGATATGTTCTCAGCACTCTCTAAAAAACAACACGGTCTTATGACTGCCTGGTGTTTAAGAAAAGAGAACAGACTTCTTGGTGTTTTATCTCCAGCTGCGTTTCTTGTTGAGATTGGTAAAGTTTTAATCGCTCAGCAAGTTATTGCTGATGGTAAACAAGAGGCATTTCGTGATGCTTTAGCTTCTCTACAAGATGTAGAAGCTGCTGAGAGAGAAGTAGTTGGTGTTGATACTCCCGAAGTAAGTGCGACTATCTTTGCTCAGTGGAAATTCGAAGAGGGTCTTATTGATGTTCTTAGAAACTGTCAAAGTCCTGAGAAAGCTTTAGAAGAGGATCAGCGTCCTGCAAAAATTCTTCATGTTGTTCGTGCTGCTGTTCCTATCAATGGTGCTGTAACAGATGCAAGTGTAGCGTGCGCAAAAGAGCTTATTGAAAAATATGGACTCGATATGGAAAGCTTTGATACGGCTATAGAAAACGCAAGATAAACCTCATTTGAAATCTCTACTTATAAGGCTCACTCATGGTTTGAGTGAGCAAGACATCACACCCGAAGAACTCACTCACGTTAACTTATGGCTTAGTAAAAAATATCTTACAAAAAAAGAAAATATCTATAAATTTAACTCAAAATATCGTGCTGGAACTCTTGGCACTGTTCAAAAAAGTACAGCCTATTTAAATGTCATCGGGGAGAATATTCGTGACCTTTTTATCGGAGAGGGAGATTTAGGTGAAGCTAAAGAGGGTGATTTGATAATCGCTCAAAGACTCCTTGGTAAACGCGGTACACCTGCGGCTAAAATAGCTGAGATTGTTGGTCGTGAGCAGAGTTATAGTATCGCTTATATTATAGAAAAAGATTCTCATAAAGCTTTAGTTGATTTGAAAACGCAGTATCCCGTAGGTGCCGAGCTCACTTTGGATGAGCTGAAATCTTATGAAGTTGGTGATGTTTTTAAGATAGACAATCAACAAAACGCAGTGCTTGAGAGACTTGGCAATATAAAAGACCCAAAAGTTGATGAACTTATAGTTCTTGCTCAATTTAACAAACATGATGAGTTTGAACCTGAGGTACTTGAGATTGCTAAATCTTTTCAGCCAGTTGATGCTTCAAAACATCCTAAACGTAAAGACTTGAGAGATTTGGCATTTTCTACAATTGATCCTGTTACTGCAAAAGATTATGATGATGCGATATATTGGGACAATGAAAACGCAACACTCTATGTTGCAATCGCTGATGTGAGTGAGTATGTCAAACCCTTTGGTGCACTTGATAATGAAGCGATATATAGAAGTTTTTCTATCTACCTTCCACACCGCTCAATCCCAATGCTTCCTCGTCAACTCAGCGAGACACTCTGCTCACTCCAACCCCATGTTGATAGACTTGCCTATGTTTTTGAGATGAAACTCAACCTTGACTCACTAGAGGTTATAAAGTCTAGCGTTTATGAAGCGCTTATCCACTCACAAAGAAGATTTAACTACGAAGAGATAGATGCCTTTTTTGAGGGTAAATTAAAGGCTAAAAACGCAGAAGAAGAGAAAATATTTGATGATTTAACAAAACTAAGAGTTGTGACAGATGCACTTAAAACTAAACGTCTTAAACTTGGTTATGATTTTCGCTCTACTGAAATCGAGATGGAGATAGATGAAGAGTCAAACATAGTAGCAACTACAGAGGCTGAGGAGACACCATCACATGCTCTCATAGAGGACTGTATGCTTTTAGCAAACAAAGAGGCTGCTGCACAGTTTGAGAGAGGAATCTTTAGAATTCACGAACAACCAAGCCAGGGAAAACTCCAAACACTTTACCAAGAGTTAGCGGGTATCGGTATGTCCATAGAGATAAAAGGTACGACAAAAGAGACTATTACAAACATTCAAAAACAGGCCAAAGAGATGAACTTAGAATCAGAAGTTGATACTCTCATCATTCAGTCTCAAATGCAGGCGAGATATGCCCCTCTCAACTCTGGTCACTTTGGCTTAGGCTTTGAGGCTTACACTCACTTCACCTCACCTATTCGTAGATACTCTGATTTAATTGTGCATAGACTGCTCAAAGCGATAAGTAGAGGTGATACCCAAGAGGGATCTTATGTTTTAAGAAATATAGAATCACTCAGTATGGCCATCAGTGAAAAAGAGAGAGAAGCGAGTAAGATAGAGACCGAATTTATGGCTAGAAAATATGCTCGCTGGGCTGAGAAAAATATCGGCAAAGAGTTCAAAGCGAGAATCACTTCAACAGACACAGAGATAAAAGCTGAGATGCACGATGAGATAATAGGCGCAAGACTCAACATAACATCAACTGGCGAAATTGTCCTCTTTCAAGATGTAGTTGTAAAAATTGACAAGGTCGATATTCCAAGAGCTAAGATATATGCTGTAATCGTAGAAGATATCGATGTATAAGAGTGAGTTAGATAAACATATTCAAAATAAGTCTGTCTCAAACAGTTTTGTTTTTTTTGGAGAGAGCACCTTTCTCATCGATATGTACACAAAAATGCTCACAACTATAGATGATGCTAACATCCTAAGCTACTATCATGATGAGTATGATTTTAACTCTGCAAAAGCACACCTTTCACAAGGTTCACTCTTTGGTGATAGAAATATTTTAATTATTAAGAGTGAAAAGAAAGTTCCTAAAAAAGAGCTTGATATTCTTATAGACTTTTGCGAGAAAAATCCTGACAATATCTTTGTTTATGCTTACTATGGAAGTGACCACAAAACCTACAACAATAAAAAAGCTTTTGCTAAAAAGAGTACCATGAGTGTACGATTTTTTCATCCAAAAGATTATGAAGCACAAAACATCATCGCTCAAGTTGCACGCGAAAAAAATGTCAATATAGACAAATATACTATAACTCACCTCTTAGGTATTCATAATGGTGATGTCGCCCTAGCCTCAAACGAGATAGATAAGTTTAGAGTTTATGATAGAGAGATAACTACAAAAGATGTAGAGAGCCTTGTTTACGGTCTATCAGAAGTCAATATAGACGATTTTATAAAAAAGATACTTGCTAAAAAAGAGTTTACTGAGGATTTAAAAAATATATTAGAACACGGCGAAGATGAGATTCGAGTTATCACTGCTATTACTTCCTACCTAACGCAACTCTATATGTTTAACATCTACATTCGAGTAAATGGTGCACCAAACGCAATAGAAATTCTAGGCTACCCTGCCCCAAAATTCGTAGTTGATGAAAAAGCCGCACTGTCTATAAAGTTTAAACCACATACCTACTCTAAACTACACGAACTACTACTAGAGAGTGAACTTAAAATGAAAAGCTCAAATGTTGATAAGCACGCTATTTTGCTTTCTACTCTTATCAGGGTTCAAAAACTTATTTAGTAACTCATTGAACCTGCGTTTAGTAGACCTATAGAGATTGATAAAAACGCTTTTAGAACTCCTGATGATACAATACCTTCAGTTATCTGTTTCTCAAAAGAGAATTTACCTTTAGTTCTAGTAAGTACTAACGCAAGCAGTAACTGAATAACCATAGCGACAATTGCCCAGATAATAAAATCAACATAAGATACAGAACTTACAAGAGCACTATAAAGAGGTATACTAAGCCCAAGTACAGCACCACCAAACGCGATAGCCGCAGCTGAGTTGTTCTCTTCAAAGATTAACTTGTAGTCATCATATGGTGTTACGATTGCGTATAGATATAAAAACAGAACTACAACTGCTACAGCAGTTAAGAAAAACAGACCAAAAAATAAAAATGACTCTAGAAACATATGAAATCCTAATTTTAAATTAGAGAATAATATCTAAAATATCTTAATAATTGGAGTTATAAAAGTAAAACTGGAAAAGCTAAGTATTTTTGATTTATTGTATTTAGATTTGAATGTTTGGGAAAAGGAGCTTACGTAAGTAAGTGACTGCACCCATCATTTAAAGATGAATGCAAGAAATTAAAAATACTAGTTTTTAGAAGTGTCTACTATTTTACCTGCTGATATCCACGGCATCATTTCACGAAGTGAGTTACCAGTTTTAGTAATAAGTTTCTCTTTATCATTTGCACGCTCAGCGTTCATACGAGGGTAACCTGCTTGACCTTCTAAGATGAAGTCTTTTGCAAATCTACCATCTTGAATCTCAGTAAGGATATCACGCATAGCTTGTTTAGACTCAGCATTGATAACGCGTTTACCAGAAACATAATCACCATACTCAGCAGTGTTAGAGATAGAGTATCTCATATCAGCAATACCACCTTCAAACATTAAGTCAACGATTAGTTTAAGTTCGTGTAAACACTCGAAGTATGCAAGCTCAGGAGCGTAACC
>JAYEMB010000172.1:0-2196 GCA_034717855.1 Campylobacterota bacterium | reverse complement strand
TCACTCAATAATTGCTTATTAAACTCTACAGCTTTGAGTAACTCATTAATTCTATAATCATCTCTATCCATATAATGTATCTCTTGTAACTCTGTTATGAGAGTTTTAGATTTAAATATCTTGTATTTGATAGCATCTACATACAACATTGAGGATAGTTCTTCTGGCTCAATACCATATAGCTCTTTAGTTGTTTTCATTTATTACTCCTTTTAACTATATACTCATATAAAATGGTGTACGGGAATACATACACATAACCCATATATAGTTATTATTTACAGCATTTTAGACCAGTCTTCCGCTGCAATGTTTTGATCTACAACACCAAGGAGATAGAGCGAACTCGTTTTTTCTTTTGATGCACTCATTTTTGGCTCTTTGTGAACATTGAGGTTTTTAACTCATCTATCATAACCACTCTTCTTCAAGTCCTCCGATAGGACCAACTAATAGTTCTGTGTTTCCTGATTTCAAAATAGGATCTCCTTCGTATTTGTGTTGTTTATATTTCTTAAGTAAAGTCTGCTCCATAGTATGAGCATCTTTACCAACATTGAACGCTTTAGCCTGTGCTTCAATACAATGTTTGAACTCAGAGGAACTATATCGTTCTTGCACGGTCCGGTTTGTGATTCCTACTTTGTAAATTAGTTGATCATCAATGATGAACTTCATTAGGTAACAGATTCCCGGAAGACCTCTATTGAAGCCTCCATTATTTATGCCATTCGCGAGACATTCAGGACATCCCTCATAGCCAGTTAGATGGTTAGACGGACGCTGAGTGAATTCACCATGTTCTGGACAGATAATTGAGATATGTGTCTTCGTGTTAAAGTACTTTACTTTTGAGTAGTTATATTTATCTCCAAATTTACTTACTGCCTTCTGTATGAACTGTTCTGTAGTATATCTATCATGTTTCTCTGAAGAGTTACTAAACTCAGTGTAGCACTTAGGGCAACCATGAGCCAGATGTAGATGGTTATCTGCTGTCTGCCAGAAGTTACCATGATTGGGACAAGTTATTTCTACTTTGTCTTTAATACCTGTGTATACAAGATCGCTGTAAGTATATTTACCATTATGTATTTCAGTAACTCGGGCAATAAAGTCACTCTCAGATAATGACCTAGCTACACTAATTAGTTTATGCCCGCACTTAGGACAACCTGCTGCATTAGTCAAGTGGCCTTCGGGGGTGATTTCAAACTCACCATGATCTTTACAAGTTATAGTTACTTTGATGTCCATTCGCTTGAACACTACTTTGCTATAATCATATTGGTCCCCAAACTTTTCAATAGCCTCTTCGATAAAAGTTTCAGTTGTTCTACGTACGCTATTAGAGCAACGATTACAACCGGAACCTTTAGTTAAATGGTTCCCTGGGTAAACTTCAAAGTCTCCATGTATACTACAAGTAATAGCTACCTTGTGGTTGGTTCCTCTATACTCAGTGTTAGTGTAAGTGTAAATATTTCCCCACACTACTTTAGATTTTTCAATCCATTGTTCTGTTGTCATCATTTTTGGCATTAGATAAGCTCCTTATGTTTATTCTTTAAGTAAGTATATAATGATACTGCTTAGAGATTACTTAAAAGAAGCCCATTCATCCGCTGCTATATGTTGATCGACAACACCTAACAAATATAATCCACTCGTTTTTTCCTTGGAACTTACTTGAAAAGTTGATGGTCTAGTATACTTATTAGCCCAAGTACAAGGGTTTTGAACTTTGTCTACTATAGGTTCTAATCCTACGGCATTCATAACTGTATATAAATTATTGGCTACAAATTGTTTTAGTACCTTGTTGTTTACACCTAGTAACTGTACATCATCTGTATAGCAGTAGTCAATCCAATCAAAGTCTGCTTTAATAGCATCACTATATAGTTGTACTATTTCATCATTGTAATCGTGAAATATATATGCCCAATCAGGGTCTTTTCTCAGTCTGTCTATAAGATATACTGACATACCGTAGTGGAGCGATTCCGCTTTATTCGAGTAAGTTCGTTAATCCTACCCCGAGAAAACTATAGTGTTTCTCTGCTGCATGTTTCCACACAGGCTAGACTATATCACGACCTCCACCATAATGTGGTAAGGTCCCTTCCGTTTCCAACCCACTTGGGTTGTACTCTACTAGCTTCCTATTAACGTTCTTTCAGTTAATAGTGCGTT
>JAYEMB010000171.1:0-2202 GCA_034717855.1 Campylobacterota bacterium | reverse complement strand
CATGAACTACTAAAATAACTAACCTGTCCTCATATTTTTTGTAGATAACTCTATAAGAACGGAGTTTTAAGCGATAAATAACTTCTTTTTGACCTTTGAGCTTTTTTATTTTTCCATTACCCATTAAAGTAGTTTCATATTCAGGAGAAAAGTTTTTTATAAAATCTCTTAAATTGTTACGAATAAATAGCACATCAGACTTATCTATATTTTTAAAATCTTTTTTAACACTAGGTTTGAAATCAATCTTATACATCTATGTCAAGTTCTTTAAAAAATTCTTCCATTGGAATCGTAGGCTCACTATCTTCAAGTCTTTTTTCTGCTACTCTAATATCTAAATAATCAAAATACATATCTAGAGCAGAAGTTATTATATGACTTTTTTTTTCATTAAGTTCTTCTGCATAACGAGTCATATCATTATTTACTGAAGTAGGGAGGGTTATATTTAATCTAACTGTATTCATCTTTTTATCCTTATGTGTATAATTATACACCTTTTTTGACAATAATACAATTTAAATAAATATAAAAAGGTGACCGTTAAGTGACCGTAAACATCTTTTATCATAGTAAAGCTGTCAAGATTGTTGCCTAAAGCACGCTGTTTGCGTTTATGTACCAACTCGGCTTATAAGTTATACCTAGCTTTTAAATATCCTTACTCCATCGGCTGTACTTTTTGTTATAATTGTGTATATTTAATCTATAAAAGAAGGGGATATCATGTTTATTCCTAATGTGGTACATTTTACAAGCAATATGTTTGCAAAAAAAGATGAGCCTAAAAAGCATGAGCAAAAGGCTTCCGGTATTAAGTTTAGAGAGAGTGAAGCAACAAAGGGTACTAAAAAGATCTCTAAGTACGAACTTGAACATGGTGATCCAGATTTCGTGGACGAGAGAACTACGAATAGCGACGCAGATAAACCAGAGTAGAGACATAGATTTATTATTTCAATAGAATTTACATTATGTTAACCAAATAGAATATACGGAATACTGTATGTTTCATTTTAAAGACCATAAGAACGCTCTAATCCATATCTTATATGAATTTCTATATAGTTACACACTTAAGAATATTCACGTCGTTATTATATAACATATTATATAGTATCATCCACGATATACACACTTGGCATATTGGAGCTACTTAAAGCATGAGTACAAAAACAGAACTAATAAATGACATACAGAACCTTTTAAATACTTATGATGGTGTAAACAAGACGGATATAAATCCCAACTTGCTTGAATTTATGGATCAAGAGACACTACTTAGTATTATTAACTCTCTTTTGGATCAAAAAGAAGAAGTAAAAGAGTCTGACACAGAATGGCTTGAACAATTTAAAACGCAACTGTAACTATGTTATTGTTTGTTTATGTTATCTATATTAAAGGTTAGCAGAGTATAATTTCACACAATAAAATATACACAGGATTAAATAGATGGGAAATATAGATTTAGTACAATTAACTGAAGAGACAAAAAAACTTACTGCAATGGTAGTTGAAGATGAAAAAGTAACAAATGAATTATTGAGTTCTACTTTTAAAAACTTTTTCTCTGATGTTTCTTCATGTTTTAATGGTGAAGATGCTCTTGTGGCATATGAAAAAACTGCTCCGGATGTTGTTTTCGTTGATATCGTAATGTCAGGCATGGATGGTATTGAACTTTCTCGCCAAATTCGTAAGCTCAACCCTACTCAAATCATTATTGTAATTTCTGCAAGTAATGATATAGAGAAGATATCTGAATCAATCGAAGTTGGTGTAAATAGTTTTATCCAAAAACCTATCGATACTAAGAAAATCATTGAACTTTTAACAAGCGTCGTTTCAATGATTAGTAAAAAGAAAAAAATTGAGACTAAAACTTTCTCAATATCTCTTCCTTTAGACCTTTATGAAACAGTTAATGCTAACGCTAAGGCTGAGAGTATTTCTAAGAATGCTGTAATCATTAGAGCTCTTCGTAGTTTTTATGACTAAAATTTAGTTTGATTTTATATAGATTTTATGATTTCTTAAGCATAAAATATATATAATTTCGGCTCAGTTACAAAGCGTAACTAAAAAAATTAAGTGGCCCCGTCGTCTAGCGGTTAGGATCCATGGTTTTCATCCATGTTACAGGAGTTCAATTCTCCTCGGGGTCACCACTTTTTCTTAAAATCACCCTACTTTAAA
>JAYEMB010000170.1:0-2214 GCA_034717855.1 Campylobacterota bacterium | reverse complement strand
CTCCACCTGCACCTTAATATTTAAAATCATATAAACAAAAATTCATACAAAGATTAAGGACACTAATGTCAAACACAATAAAACTATCACTACTATCAGTCGCTCTTTTGAGCCAATTAAACGCAGAAGCAACGATTAAACTAGAGCCTTTAACAATTACTTCTACTGCAATTAAAACAGATGAGTTAAAATCTACTGATGCTGTAGAAGTTTATACACAAGAAGATATAGAAAAAGCTCATGTACAAAATGTTTATGAGTTTTTAAACAAAAGCACTTCCGTGTTTACAACAAGTGCTTACGGTAATCCTTTTACTCAAAAAATAGATATGCGTGGTTATGGTGCTGGCGATGGATACCAAAATATAGTCGTAACCATAAACGGTCGTAAGATGAACAATGTAGATATGGTTCCTCAACTTCTTGCCTCTATATCTCCCTCTACAATCAAAAAGATAGAAATAATCAAGTCAAGTGGTATTGTTGTCGCAGGTGATGGAGCAAACGCAGGTGTTATAAACATAATAACAAAGCAGAGTAACGATAAAGAAGTTTCATTTTATATGGGTAGCTATGGCTTAATGGATGGTTCATTTTATCTTGGGCATCACGATGACAAACTCTCTATAAATCTCAGCGGAGAAGCTCAAAAAAGTGACGGAATTCGAGATATAGACACAGGTGGCACAGATGAAAATAGTTTCCAAACAGGAGCTTTTAACTTAGCATACACACCGATAGAAGAGCTTGAGCTGCGTTTGGGCGCTTCACTTACAAGAACTGATGTCATTTATGCAGGTCCAATGACACAAGAAGAGTTCTATAGTGATCCAACGCAACAAGGTAGTGTAGATTATGGTTTTGGCTCATCTCCAACTACCTCAACTCACCAGAAATACGATAGTAATGTTATAAGTGCAGGTGCTTCTTACTATGTTAATGATGAGCTGTCATTAAACATTGATATCTCAAATGAAAAAAAGAAATCAGACTATGTCACTTACTCCTCGGTAACTGATCATGACTATAATCAATTGACAGCTACGCTAGATTATACAACACAAATCTTCTCTATAAAAACGGGTATCAATGCCTTTGATGGAGATTTAGACAGAACTGATCTAGCACTCAACAAATCAAATCAAGCTGCGTTTATTATGGGTGAAATTCATCTAAGTGACGTTACTTTGAAAGCTGGTTTTAGATCTGAAGAAGTAAAGTTTGAAAAAAAAGATGCTGATAGTAAAAAAGACTCACTCAAGGGTACAGAACTTGGAGCAAATTATCTTTTAAGCAAAAATAGTTCTCTGTTTGTTAACTACTCACACTCATATCAATCAGCTTCACTTGACAGACTTTTTAGTTTTTTTACAGGTGACTTCAAAGGTTATGTTGAACCATCTCAAGCGAACAACTTCAACATAGGCTACAACAATATTCAGGCAAACAACAAGTTTAAGATAAGCCTTTTCTATATTGATTTACAAAATGAGATTTACTATAATGCCTTTACATACACAAATACAAACATTGACAAATCGCATAAGTATGGACTTGATTTATATGATAAATATCTAATCAACAAAGAGTTTAGTATCGCTCTGAGCTACAACTATGTTCAAGCTATTATTGATACTGAAGTAGATAATGGTGCAGACTACTCGGGGAACAAACTTCCAGGTGTCAGTAACCACAACGCTAAAGCTACTCTAAATTATCAACCAATTGAATCGACCACGATATCACTGACTCAAATCTATCGTTCAGAAGCTTATGCTGCAAATGACTTTAACAATAACTTCGCACAAAAGCAAGATGCTTACTACTCAACAGATATTTCGGCAACTTATGCAAGTAAACACTGGGAAGTTTTTGCGAAAGTAAATAACCTATTTAATCATACTAACGGTATATGGATTAAAGATGATGCTATCTACCCAGTGAACTACACGACAACTGCTATGGCTGGCTTGAAGCTAAAGTACTAAGGGAAAAACATGAGTACAAAGATCCTTTCATTCATTCTCCTTTTTGTACTCAATCTTAGTGCTAACGAAAGGATAGTCTCTCTTAGCCCCTCTATCACAGAGATAGTTTTTGCTCTTGGAAAAGGGAGTGATTTAGTAGCTACAAGTGCTTACTCTCTTCATCCCAAAAAGGCGCAAAAACTGCCGATAATCGGTGGATATGAAAATCCACATTTAGAAAAAATAC
>JAYEMB010000169.1:8438-9753 GCA_034717855.1 Campylobacterota bacterium | reverse complement strand
TGAGGAGGATGAAATGATTAGCAAAAAAATGAAATCTAAACTCAACAGACAAATTAATAAGGAGTTTTACTCCTCTTATCTCTATCTTAGTATGTCTGCATGGTGTAAAGCAAGCGGCTATAACGGTGCTGCAAACTGGTTTCAACTACAACATGACGAAGAGCGTACGCACGCATTCAAAATCTATAACTATCTTCTTGACCAAGGAAGTAAAATAGAACTCTTACAAATAGAGCAGCCAAAATTCATTTATACATCACTTCTGGAGTGTTTTGAAGATAGCTTAGAGCATGAACGTCTTATGACTCAATCATTTAACGAATTGAGTGATCTGGCAATAAAAGAGAAAGATCATGCAACTTACGGTTTGCTTCAATGGTTTGTACAAGAGCAGATAGAAGAGGAGTCAAGCGTTTCAGAAATTATCTCAAGAGTAAAACTTGTTGGTGATGGGAATGGACTATTTATGATTGATTCAGAGCTCTCTAAACGCAGTTCAACTGAACAAAGTGACCCGTAGTATGCAAATTAAACTTTGTAAAAAGTACTCCAAAAAGAGTAAATTTTTAAAGAAGCTTGCTTTACACTATCCCGAGGCAGAAGTTAAAATTAAATCTTGTATCGGTATGTGCAAGTATTGTAAATCGAAACCAACAGCCGTAGTTAATGGTGAAAAAATCAAAAAAAAGAGTATTAAAAAATTTATAAATGAGCTAAAAGGTAGTTAATCATTTAAAATACAACTTGACAATATCAACTAAAGTCCATTACTCCAAGCTCAAAACTGCTATAATATCCTTTCAAATAGATAGACAAATATTAAAAGGAAAATCATGGCACTAAAAGTAGTATTATCTCACAAAACGCACTATAAATATGACAGACCAATATCACTATCACCTCATATAATTAGACTTCGTCCTGCTCCACACAGTAGGACTCCAATTGAAGCTTATTCTCTAAAGATAACACCTGAGAATCACTTTATAAACTGGCAACAAGATGCCTTTGGAAACTATCAAGCTAGAGTTGTTTTTCCTGAGAAGGTAACAGAGTTTGGTATTGATGTTGAGATACTCGCAGACCTGATTACTCTTAACCCATTTGATTTCTTTGTTGATGAGTATGCTGAGAGTTTTCCTTTTAAGTATAAAAAAGATCTCAAAAAAGAGCTTGCGCCCTATCTTGAAATAACAGAAAATGGTAAAGCAATAAAAAAATTCGTAAAATCTCTAGACCTGAAAAAACGTACAACTAATGACTTCATGGTTTATATCAACCAAGAGATATATAAATACCTCAACTACACTCTGCG
>JAYEMB010000169.1:0-8338 GCA_034717855.1 Campylobacterota bacterium | reverse complement strand
AAATAACAGAAAATGGTAAAGCAATAAAAAAATTCGTAAAATCTCTAGACCTGAAAAAACGTACAACTAATGACTTCATGGTTTATATCAACCAAGAGATATATAAATACCTCAACTACACTCTGCGTCTTGAAGTTGGTGTTCAGACATGTGAAACAACTTTAGATAAAAAACTTGGAAGCTGTAGAGACTACGCTTGGCTCTTAGTTCAAGTTCTACGTCACTTAGGTCTTGCTTCTAGATTTGTCTCTGGCTATATCGTGCAACTAAGTGCAGATGAGAAATCACTAGATGGTCCAAGTGGTCCGGAAAAAGATTTTACAGACTTACATGCTTGGACAGAAGTTTATCTTCCAGGTGCAGGTTGGATTGGACTTGACGCAACAAGCGGTCTTTTTGCAGGTGAAGGGCATATTCCTTTAGCTTGTACACCGCACTACGATTCAGCTCACGCTATCGAAGGTTTGAGTGATAAGTGTGAGACAGAGTTTGAGTTTGCAAATGATGTTACTCGCGTTTTTGAATCACCTCGTGTGACAAAACCCTACCGTGATGACCAGTGGGATAAAATCTACCAACTCGGCTTTGATGTTGACAAAGACTTAGAAGCTAACGATGTTCGTCTGACAATGGGCGGAGAGCCTACTTTTGTTTCCATCGACGATATGGAATCAGAGCAGTGGAATACTGCCGCTGATGGAGAACACAAACGCGAACGTGCAGATGTACTCTCAAGAAAACTTCTAGACTCATTTACTGAGGGTGGACTTCTTCACTACTCACAAGGGAAGTGGTATCCGGGTGAGCCGATTCCAAGGTGGTGTACATCTATCATCTGGAGAAAAGATAAAAAAGCTATCTGGAAAGACCCGAGCCTTTTTGCAGATATAAACAAAGAGTACACATACACTACTGAGGATGCTAAAAAGTTCACAGAGACTTTAGCACTGACACTCGGAATAAGCGCAGAGAACGCAATACCTGCTTATGAAGACCCTCTTATTTACATACTAAAAGAGGCCGAGCTTCCTATCGATATAGACCCACTGAAGTGTGATTTAGATGACTCCTTAGAGCGTCAGACTATTGCCAAAGTTTTAAGTCAAGGTCTTAACAACCCTGTTGGATTTGTTCTACCTCTAAACTACGCTGAGACTTCATGGATTAGTTCGCAGTGGGCATTTAGAAGAGGTCATCTCTTTTTAACTGAGGGTAACTCTCCACTAGGCTTAAGACTTCCTATGGACTCTCTTCTTGAAAATCCTGAGGATGAGTTCCGCCCTCACGTAGCACCAGACCCTTTTGCTCCAGCACCAAAACTTAAAAAGTTTCTCAAAAAAGCAGAGAAAAGATGTAAAAAAATAGAGACTATGAAAGTTCACAATGATCCAGATGCAATCTTTGTTAGAACAGCTCTTAACATCGAAGTGAGAGATGGTAAACTCTATATTTTCTTACCGCCACTAGACCACACGGCAGCATTTTTAGACCTTGCTGCATCTATCGAAGCAGTTGCCAAAAAACTTGATATCAAAGTTGTTTTAGAAGGATATGAACCTGCACATGACCTGCGTTTAGATAACATAAAAGTAACTCCAGATCCGGGTGTTATCGAAGTAAATCTTCAACCTACAAGTAACTGGAAAGATCTGACTGACACACTCTTCACTCTTTATGAGGATGCAAAACAGTCACGTCTTGGAACTGAGAAGTTCATGCAAGATGGTAAACACACAGGAACAGGTGGTGGTAACCACGTAACTATCGGTGCAATGAAGCCTGAGGACTCTTGTCTTCTTCGTCGTCCTGAACTTCTGAGAAGTCTCATCACTTTTTGGCAACATCACCCTGGTCTATCTTACCTCTTCTCAGGAACTTTTATAGGACCAACTTCTCAAGCACCTCGTGTTGATGAGGGAAGACTAGAGAACCTTTACGAGCTTGAGATTGCGTTTTCTCAGATTCCTGAAGGTGAAGAAGTTCCATTTTGGCTAACAGACAGACTCTTCCGTCACATGCTGACTGACATCACTGGTAATACTCACCGTTCTGAGTTTTGTATAGATAAGCTCTACTCACCAGATTCAAATACGGGTCGCTTAGGTATCTTAGAGCTTCGTGCCTTTGATATGCCGCCACACTCTAAAATGGCTATGCTACAGATGCTTCTCGTTCGTGCTTTAGTCTCTGTATTTTGGAAAAAACCATATAAACAAGAACTAGTTCGTTGGGGAACACAACTACATGATAAATTCTTGTTAGAACATTATGTAAAAGAGGACATCAAAGATATCGTCGGCTTCCTAAACGCAAATGGCTATGCTTTTGAGCTTGACTGGTTTGATCCCTTCTTTGAGTTTAGATTTCCTCTTTATGGAATGGCAACGGTTCAAAACTTCCATCTTGAACTTCGTGCGGCGATTGAGCCTTGGCATGTTCTTGGTGAAGAGAGTGGTTCTCAAGGAACATCTCGCTATGTTGACTCATCACTAGAACGTGTTCAGGTAAAAGTGAGTAACTTCGTGCCCGAACGTTATGTTCTTACTTGTAACTCTGTAGTTGTTCCTCTCTCTCCAACAGGTGTTGAGGGTGAGTTTGTTGCAGGTGTGAAATACAAAGCGTGGCAACCATGGTCAGCTCTGCATCCAACTATTGGTGTAGATACACCTCTAGTATTTGACGTTGTCGATAAATGGAACGAGCGTTCTATCGGTGGAATGACTTATCATATCTCTCACCCCGGTGGAAGAACTTATGATACATTCCCGGTAAACTCTTACGAAGCAGAATCAAGAAGAATCAGTCGTTTTGAGGACTTTAACCATACTCAAGGTGAACTTGAATATATCTCAGCAGCAAGTGTTGCGCAAAATTTAGTAGATATTAATGGTGCTAAACGCGCTGTAGTTATAAAAGATGGTGAAGAGGAAAAAACATTCTACTTCCAAGATGTAAAACCGAGTTTGGAGTATCCAAACACATTAGATTTAAGACGAAAGTGGGCTAAACAATAGTGGAAATATTTAAGAACTACTCTTCAGACTCATCATTTGATGAGCTCTTTGATGAAGATAAAAATATCAGGGAGTCTTGGAGGGAAATTTTAGCCGACATCGACAATTCCGGCTTAGAAAAACTTCAGTCCAAACAAGAAGAGATTGATTGGCACCTTGAAGACAATGGTGTAACTTACAATACATACAATGACTTAGATGAGCAGATAAGCCGTAAGTGGAGCTTGGACCCTATCCCTTTTGTTATCTCCTCAGATGAGTGGAGTGAAATAAAAAAAGGGCTTGAACAAAGAGCAAAACTTTTTAACCTCATACTTAAAGATCTCTACTCAGAGCAAAAACTCATCAAAGAGAATATCATCCCCGCTGAAGTCATCTACGGACATAAGGGTTTTGCAACTGAAGCTTACAACTTTGGAGAAAAAGAGAACTTCAATCTCTACTTCTATGCAACAGATATAGCACGTGGACCCGATGGAAAAATGTGGATTATTAAAGATAAAACGCAGGCTCCTTCTGGTCTAGGCTACGCAATAGAAAACAGACTCACAATGAATGTTATATCAAAAGATCTCTATCCAAATATCGATATGCATAGACTCTCATCTTTTATTGAGGAGTTTAAAGGTCTGCTGAACACTCTTACAGATGGAGATATCTCTACTGCAGCTCTACTCACACCTGGTCCCCATAATGAAACCTATTTTGAGCACTCGTACCTTAGCTCTTACTTGGGAATCAATCTGGTTCAAGGTGGTGACTTACTAAGCAAGAATGGTTCTCTTTGGCTCAAAAGTCTGAGTGGACTTAAGAAAATCAACACACTTTTGAGAAGGGTTGATGATAAATCCTGTGACCCCTTAGAGCTAGACAACTCTTCACAACTTGGTGTTGCCGGACTTGTTGAGTCCATTAGACAAGACAATCTTAACATGATGAATCCTATCGGAAGTGCCGTTTTAGAAAACATCGGTATAAATCCTTTTATGGAGAAAATCGCTCAATATTTTCTCCAAGAAGATCTTATCCTTCCACAGATTGCAACATGGTGGTGTGGACAGAAAAAAGAGCTGGACTTTGTGCTTGAAAACCTTCAAGATTTTATCATCAAAAAGATTGATAAGAGTGATGAAGTCGATATATACTTTCCAAAGAAGATGTCTCTGCATGAACTTGAGATATTGAAAAAAATGCTACAAAAAAATCCAAATCAATATGTCGCACAAGAGGAAGTTGACTTCTCAACTGTTCCCTACTATACAGACAACTCTATAACACCTAGAAACGCAGTTATTAGAACCTTTGCTCTTAAAAAAGATGATGATTATGTAGTTATGAATGGAGGTCTGGTTAGAGCTTCAGATACTAAAGAGAATCTTTTAGCACCTTCGAGAACGGGTGGAACGAGTAAAGATTTGTGGATTTTAGGAAAAGATGCGGATAATACCAACCCTATAAACTTTTTAACAGCAAAGTATATTGAAACATCTATAGATGAGATACCTACACCTAAGGCTGAAAACCTTTTTTGGCTAGGAAGAAATTTAGCACGTTCAATCTCAACAACAAGACTAATTCTACATGTAATTAAAAAAATTACTAACTTTTACCGTTACGAGGTAGTTACTTCTAGAGAGTCACAAGTAATCATTCAAAATGCTCTCACTCATATGACAATGACCTATCCCGGTTTTATGGATGAAGATAATAGAGAAAATCTAGATGTCTTTCCAATGATAGAAGTTACCTCTATTGTCAAAGATTTTTTACGTGCAGGCTCTCTTGCTTTTACATTCTCGATGCTTGCAAATACAAATCTAAACCTCAAAGACCTACTCACTTTTGAGTTATGGAAACTGTTTGAGAGATGGCAAAAAGAGTGGTATGAGTTTATCAACAGGAGTAATGACTCAACGCTTACTATTGCAAGTGAACTTGATAAGTTTTTAATCTATCAAATGGCATACAAGGAACTTGTTAAAGAGTCTCTATTTAAAGAGCAGGGTCTCATTCTTTACGATATCGGCTATAAAATAGAGAGCTCCCTGCTTCTCATCTCAAAAGCGAGATCAATGCTCTGTCTAAAACTTGACAAATCTATAAGAAACGATGTTTTAGAGGGAATGCTAAACTCTCTAGGAAGCTTCAACGCTTACAGAGCTCACTATAAAAGTGCAATAAACCTAGAGAATGTAGTTAGTTTTCTAATCTTTGACAAGCAGTTCCCAAAATCACTCAGATACATAACAGAGCAACTTTTAAAAGAGTTTAAATCTCTTCCAAAGGCTCAAAGTTGCACTTCATCATATGAGGAGCCAATCACAGAAGCTCTTGGTCTCTTATCGTCTGCAACCGTAGAAGACCTCCTCTCTATTAGTGATACGGATGGGGTATATGGTAAGTTAGATAGCGTTTTAGCTACAATCTCAAACCTATATTTAGAGTGTTCAGATAAATTTTCTAACACCTATTTTTCACACTATGATGAGTAAGCATGATTTATAATATTTACCACAAAACCGAGTTCAACTACCAGAGTAATGTAACCTTTAGCCATAATATTGCGAGGTTAAAACCAAAAGAGAGTGAGTACCAAAAGCTCTTAGAGTACTCAATGCAAATCACTCCCCCAATCTATGAATCACACGAATTTATAGATATATTTGGTAACTCAAACACTCATATGCTCATACGTGAGCCTCATCAGTCTTTGAGTGTAATTGGAAAATCAAAAGTACAAATTTTTCCAGAGCTTATTGATAATCATATTGAATTTATTAAGTCAAATAGCATTACATATAAAAAAGCAATAGAGCGTTTGGGTAAGTTTCAAGCGAGCGACCTTCATGCAAAGCAGTTTCTTTTTGAGTCAAAGCTAATACCTACCCATTCACAAGCTATAGCAGAGTATGCACTAGAGTCCTTCCAACCAGATAGAGACCTATTTGAAGCGGCAAATGAATTTATGGGAAGAATCTTTCATGACTTTGAGTTTATGTCAGGCTTTAGTGATATAACAACTCCTGTTGAGGAGATATTTAAGGCAAAAAAAGGTGTCTGTCAAGACTTCGCACAGTTTGCAATTTCAGCACTTAGAACTATTGGTCTGCCAGCTAAGTATATGAGTGGCTATATAGAAACGCTACCACCAGAGGGCGAAGAGAAACTCTTTGGCGTGGATGCTTCTCACGCTTGGTTTAGTCTCTACATTCCAAACGCAGGCTGGGTAGAGTTTGACCCTACAAACAATCTCATACCTAGAGAACAACATATACTTTTAGGTTCAGGGAGAGACTATCATGATATCTCACCTCTTAAAGGTGTTGTCTTTAGCAGCGGGAACAGTGACCTCTCAGTTATGGTGGATGTTAGAAGGGAAGAGATTCTAACTCAAACGCAGAGTCAAGGTTCTCAGTCACAGAGTCAAAGTTAATACAAAAGGAGTATGACATGAAATGGTTAATTAGTTTTTTAATGGTTTACAGCAGTTTACTATCAGACGTTATTGCAGTAGCAAGTGATGGCGAGAGTTTAAAATCAAACATTAGTTCTCAAGCATCTAGGTGTAACTATTACATTTTTATCGATGAGAGGGGGAAGATATTAGAAATCATACAAAACCCTCACAAAGATGTGAAAGGTGGTGCAAGTTCTAAATTAGTAGAGATGCTCAAGAGTAAAAAAGCATCAAATATTATCGCTTCAGACTTTGGAGAAAAGTTAACAATCTCTTTAGAGGACAATGGGATTAAATATACATTCTACAAAGGTAATATCAAAAAATATATTCAATCTGAGCTTATAAAAACTAAAAAGTAAGTCCCTCAAAAAGAGGGATTTACAACTCAGAGAACTACTCTACTATTACTGCATCTATTTTTTTATTAACCTCACTCAAAAGGTCAACTTTTTTATCTCTTTTTTTACTTGATTCTTGCGAAGCTTCATCATCTGATAACTTCTTGACAATATCATCAATCTCTTTTATTACACGCATTGTTACAGTTTCGTCTTTGTTAAATCTCAAACGAAAATCTGCTTTTTCAACAAGTTTTCCCATTCTAAAAAAGAGGTCACTTCTATTTTTATTTTTATGTTCTCGCTTTGAAAGAGCACCCCATATTTCACTCAACAGAGAGTGTGCATGGTCTATAAGCTTATAATCAATCTCTATCTTATTCTTCTCAATACCCGTAAAAAGCGCATGCAGTTCTATGATTTCACCAAAAGCCGCAGAGTCTATTCTATGACGACAGATAATAGCACTCTCCCTTGCATTTGACATAATCTCCAAAAGATTAGCTCCATGCTCTCCTAGTATCGCCTGATACAAAAAATCGTTCGCATTTTCATATTTGAGTTTAATATCAAACTTTTTATAAAGATCCTCTCCAGCTTCTTTTTTTACATCGATAATCTTATCGTATGCCTTAAGAATCTTATGCAGTGTCGCTTCTGTTCTCTCTAAATATCTTCCTAACCAGTATAAATTTGTTGCTACGTTAGCCGTTACTAATTGATCTATCATGATTACAACTCCATTACCCAAGTATCTTTAAAACCGCCACCCTGAGAAGAGTTTACAAGATAGTTCCCCTCCTCAAGTGCATATCTAGTTAATCCACACTGCCACACTTTTACATCTTCAGCCGCAACTACATAAGCTCTAAAGTCTGCTTTACGGTTTTGTAACTCTTTGTTGAGATAACATTTTTCATCATAAAACTCTATGAGCTCTTGCGCTATAAAACGTCTAGGATTAGCCTTAACGATAGTTTTCAGATCTGCTATTTGAAGTTCTGTCATCTCATGTCCAAAGAGTACACCATACCCACCAGCCTCTGCAACATCTTTGATAACAAGTTTTTCCATGTTGTCAAAAACATATTTTCTGTCCTCTTCAAAGTATGGAAGATAAGTCGGAGCATTTTTAAGAATCGGCTTCTCTCCTAAATAGTACTCAATCATCTTAGGAACAAAATAGTAAATCCCTTTATCATCAGCAACACCGTTTCCTACTGCGTTCAGTAGAGCAACATTACCAGCCAGATAAGCGTCAATAATTCCAGGAACACCTATAAGAGAGTCCGGATTAAAGAACTTAGGGTCAAGAAACTCATCATCAAGTCTTTTATAAACAGAACCAACTTTTATAAGTTTTCCATTGTAGTTTTTAAAATATACTTTCTTATCTACTACTTTAAGTTCATGAGGACGAACCAGTTGCGCACCTGATTTCTCAGCTAGGTAACTATGCTCATAATAAGCCGAGTTAAATCTACCAGGTGTTAAAACTACATCGATACCACCTGTATTTACATACT
>JAYEMB010000168.1:0-9766 GCA_034717855.1 Campylobacterota bacterium | reverse complement strand
TTTTCATATGAAAGACTCAAGAGTTTGGATTCAATCTCTTCTTTAGGTATCCCTTGAGTATCCATAAAGACTATATCTGAATTTTTATGAGAACTTTTTACATAACCTAGATACTTATTACCAAATATCTCATCAGTAATATTTGAGTCACTCGATATAACTTCAGCATTTCTGTTCCATATACCAAAAACAGAAAGTTTCTTTTTGAGTATGAATTTAACTACAGGAATAAGTAAAGCCATAAATACAAATGACGTTATAAGTATAAACCTAGAATAATTACCCATAGACTTACTCAAAGCCAAGACAGAAAGAAGTAAAATTAAAGAGAGAGTTAGTGACTTTAAAATAAGATAAGTTTCTTCCCAAAAATCATGTCTGTGTTTATATATGCCAATACTGATAAATGTCATAACAACTACTATATAAACTATAAACTCGTATGTATAGTGGGTAATATCGCCAATTACTGGAGCAGCAAAATATCCATCAAACAATACCCTTAACAAGTATGCCAAAAGTATACTAGTATATATGGCTAAAATATCAAAGCTTATTAAAATTAAACGTAATAAATTATCTTTCACAACATCCCTAAAATATAAGTTATATAATTGTACAATAATCTACTTATATCTTTTATAGTAATTTATATTTTATAAAATCAAAAATAAATAAAATAAGAAATTTTGGATATTGTATAAAATATCTCTTGAATAATTTTGGTTCATCATAAATTCTATAAGCCCATCTTAAATGATATTTATCTGTCCATTCTGGATAATAATAAATACTCTCTGCCGTTTGATGTAAGAACCCACCACAGGTGTATCCAACACCATTCCAACCAGCATCTTTCAAATCGACAAGGAATTGCTCTTGTACAGGTGTTCCCATACCACAAACCACTATATCCGGAGCTATTTCATTTATAGCTTGTATTGTCTTACTTCTTTTCTCATTATTTGAAAAATATCCATCTCTATACCCAACAATATTCAGTTCATGAAAATTGTCTTTGATAATTTGGACTGCTTTATCAATGACCTTTGGTTTACTGCCAATGAAATAGATACTTTGCTTGTTTTTTATTGCATCTAAAAAAACCACTGGTGCCAATGAGGTCATGTCAAAGCTTGTTCGATTGACATCTGACAAACCAAAGAGTTTAAATATCTTTACTAAAGCAATCCCATCCAGATAAATTTTGTCAAAGCTATTGAAAAGCACTGCATTGTCTCTAGCTAATAGATAGCTATATGGATTTAAAAAAGTGATAAGTCTCTTGTGACATAAATTTTCATCATTTATTTTTCTTACGTTGTTATTTAAAAAGTTTTTCATATTTTTCAACCATTTTATTTAAAGTAAATTCTTCTGCCTGAGAATAAGACCTTTTACTATATTCATCTAGCAACTCTTTATCTGCAAGTAAATTTTCAATTGTCTCAATCCACTTAGCATAATTTTTCGTATCTATTATGAAACCCGCATTATTAACTACATAATTCATAGCCGGTATATCATTACATATTACAGGTAACCCTACACACATCGCCTCCAATACGGAGAAACCAAAAGATTCTGTTTGAGATGCAAAAACAAATAGATCAGAAGCTGATAAAATGTTGGAAATATCATTAGGGGGTACTTCACCTAGAAAGTATATTCGTTCACTGATTTTGTTCTCTTCTACATAATTAGTTAAAAAGCTATAGTCATCCCCATCTCCTGCCAATACTAAAATAATCTCTTCTGAGAGATCAGGAATCAGATCTATTAAAAACTTTTGATCTTTATAGTGAATCAAACGACCTGTAGAGACTAATATTTTTTTGTTTTCTGGCAAAGAATATTTACTATATATTGCTGTTTTAGAGGTATCTGCTTTAATACAAGTTATACCATTTGGTATGATATCACTATTATTGAAATAAGATTTTGGAAAGTAACTAAATGATTCTTTAACGGTTGGAGATACAAAGACTTTTTTAGTGTAAACACCAAATAAACCAAATAGCATATCGACTAACCTGAGAAGTTTTGGGTATAACTCTATTCGGCTTCTATGTGTAGCAATGATGACTTTTACGCCTACAAGCTTAGCAATAAAACCTCCAATAATATTCGCGTAATGTGTATATAACACTACGACATCGGGCTTTGCTTCCCGCAGCTCTTTAAATACTGTATATAATAATTTTATATTATCTGATAGGTTTTTTGGTTTTGATGGAAAAATAATTTTTGTATTGTTATAGTCTGTATATGTAGGTGACTTTAAATATAAAAACCAAGTCTCTGATTCATAGCCATCTGATATCAACGCTGAACTTATCCGAATGGCTGCCCCTTGCGCACCACCAGCCTCCATTTGAGTTACAATATTTATTATTTTCAAGATCTTCCTTTTGACAGATGTTTTGTGCTTATATTACTAGCAAAGTATAATAATAGTGCCAAGATCACATAAATATTATTCATCGCAGATACAGATAGTGAAGTTATAAAGATAACACCCATTACAGTAAATCTCTCTTGGAGCCTAAACCCAGAATACCTTAGACCTTGGAATATAAAATAAAATAAAAATCCAAAACCTATTAACCCATGATCAAATATCACTCGTAAAATATAAGAGTGCAAGATTACTGAGTAACAACTTCCATCACTACTGTAACTAAACAGTCTTGAATAGTATAAAAGCTTTTGGCATACAAAATCACTCATAGGTGTTAGAGGAGATGCACCAGTGAAAAACCTCCACCACTCCCAATCAGCTGTATCATGTATAAACATCATCAAAAATCTAAATCTATCTATTTGTTCAAGATCAAAAGTATTCATACGTTGTATTGAAATATATACTGTGGCAAGAATCAAGAGGGACAAAAAGAACATATTGATAATGAGTTTCCAATCTATTTTCTTTATAGACATCATAAAGAATACGAATATCAATGCTAACATAGCTGATCTTGAACCTGATAGGATGAAAACGGAACAAAGGACAAGGAACTCAATCCATATTAGTTTCTCTTGGTACAAAAAATTTAAATAAAATACCAAGAGTAAAAAGATAAGTTCAAAGTTATTTTCAGTAAATACACCTGGACGATCTCGAATGTCAAACAGTTGGGAATATCCATATTTTATTAAAAAGAAAAGGAGAAGGACGCGAAGAAGTCTTGATATAAAGACACTGTCTATATTTTGTTTTCCAACCGACAGTGCTAAAAAAGGTACATAGATAAATGCTTTATATGCTTGCATAAAGTCTAGTATATGTGTAGCATTGAAGTAAATCGCACTAATATAGGAGTACCAAACATAAAATATTGATAATGCGATGAAAGGTAATACTTGAACTTGAACACGTGATAGATATAAAAAGGAAGAGAAAAAAAACATTATCTCTAAGATAGTCGTAGCGGGTAAATAATTAAAACGATCGTGTGTGATGACACCAGTCAATCCGATAATAAAAAAACCAAGAAATAGAAAATATTTTTTAGAAAAAAAGATTTTATCACCAATTGATTGAAGCATACTAGTCTTTACCGATGCAAGTGAATACTTGTGCCCACATCTGTTTTGAAAGCTCTTTCTGCTCTTTAGAAGCGATAGATAGTGTCTCTTTTAAACTATCTAATCTATCTTGATCTGTCAATACTGTTAGTATTTGAGACAGGTCTTCTTTTGACATCTCCATAGAAAGGCTTCCTTCTGGAAAGTTATAATCCTTAAATAGCATGTCATATTTATGACTCCAGCCTACAGCCAATGTGGGAACTCCCTGTGATAATGCACTTACTAGACCATGAAAACGTGACCCGACAACACCTTTACACTCTTTTATAAGCCCTTTGATCACCAATGGATCAGACTCATGAATAATACCTAAAGTACTATTACAGCTTTTGTTGATCTCTTCTGCCAACCACAGATCTTTATCTCCTTCATGTATCAGGAAAAAAAGTTCTTCCCCTCTGGATAAAAGTTCATTGATACAAAATGACATAAATGGTACATACTTGTCACTTGAAGATGTTTTATCTAGCATTCTATAGTTTGGGGTTATACAGATCTTACCTTCATATCTTTGGAAATTTTCAGGTTTTTTTCCATGCAATAGATTTGTAAAGTCAGGTGCTTGTATGATCTTCTCTTGCTTACCTACTAACTCAGTGACATATTTGTAAGAGATGTCATCTCTTGGAAAGACCAAGTCACTATTGTCAATGAGTTTTTGAAATGCTTTTTTTATGCCTTCTGATGTAAATGGACCAAAAGCTTGAGGTAATAAAATGACTTTTACGTCTTTATCTTTTTTTAGCTTTTCAAAATAGTTAGCAGTCACTAAAGTGTCTTTAACCCCCCATTGGTCACTATATGCAAACCCTGAAGCATCTAAAACAACATCAATATCATTATCATCGATCAGACCTAGTTGGCGTTTAAGTAACTTGGGGAGGAGTGCTTGTAGATAATGTCCTATGTCTAAACCATATCTTTTTAATGAGATCTTTTGAAAAGCATTAAAATAAGCTCTTTTTTCATATGGACAGTTATTGTTTGCAGGTAATACCAGTCTTGAATTGGGTAGATTGTCATTTATTTGTTGATATATTGCATGTACCATAAGTTCTGCACCTTTATTGACAAAACCTGCTCCTATGACTTCTGTTTTCATGTTACTTCCTTAGTATCTTTTTAATAATTTGTTTTACTATTCGTGCTGGCTTCAAAAGATTATACTTATGTACTTCTTCGGCAAAATATTTTGATGCTGCTTTTAAAAGAGCCTCTTTTGAATCGTATTTATCAAGCAATAGAGCTTGTTTGATCTTACTCTCAGCTTTTTTCAACTCACTGTCACTCACATCTACAATATTGTTTAAGACTTCATCTGGATAATCAGGGATTGCTCTTCCCATCTGTTTCCACATTGTGATATTAGCACTCCATTTTCTTTTTTTGCCATTGATGTCTTGACCTTTTATTGCCTCTTTCTCTGATGCATCTCGTAGGCTCAAATAATCAGAGTCAACTGCATTTTTTATGAGTTGGCTTCCTAGTCCAGTTCTCACTATGACTAGGCTTTCACCATTGACTTTGTCCACATCTGAGACACCATGAGGGTCTCCAACTACAATATCGGCATAAATATTCATTTTGTCAAAACAGAGTAAGCATCTAGCTGGAGTAAAAAAGTCTTTCATCAACATTCTATTTTGTGATGGCAATATTTGGAGTGTTCCATCTTGTTCTTTAACAGTGACATCACCAGGGTATGACGTGTTATACTTATCTCTAAAGATAAATTTATCGACTTTTTTAGATGTTGCCTGTTGCGATAAAAAATCAATTGCCGTTGTAGTCATGACTCTATCGCAGATCAGTCCGATCTTTATTATTTTATCTTTTAGTCTCTTATGTACTTTTAAAGAATTTTCCAGACCATGAATATGGCATCCAAGTCCTACTATGGCGATCTTTCCTTCGATCTTTAGTAATTTAGGTATAAGCGCTAAGATTGATGTAGGTGAATATTTTGATTTTTGAGCAGATAAGATCTCTTCTTTTGTTTTGACGAGCATAACAGTACTTCTAGGTGCATCTACTGTTTGCATACCAACTACAACAGCTGCACTTATTTGTTGAGTATCAAGTAATGATTGCAATAACCCTGCAATAGCACCACCACTTTGAGAATTCACGAAAAAATCATTATCGTTAGCTTTTCCAACTTGTGTTGAAAGGATAGTACCAATAAAAGGGTCTTGAGTTGTTTGTAATTTTAGATAATCTGTAAAATGATCTCCTGGACACACATCGTAACAAAGACCGCAATTTGTACAACTTTCATAATCGATATTAGGAAATAAATAGCCTCCGACTGTCTCCGAGTAGCTAATAGAATCATGTCCACAAGATGCATAACATGCTCCACAGCTATGACATAGCTTTTCATCTACAACTTGCGTAATGTCTTGTCTTTTTTTTCGACTCATTTTTTTATTAACCTTATTGTTGGCAAGATATATCGAATTGGAGCAAAAAAAGATTTTGTCATCATTTTAAAAATAGGTTTGGTCTTTTTATAGGCAAATAGTGAAAAGTACGATGCTATTGCATAGGATAAAAATGTGGCAATTGCAGCTCCATAAATATCATAATAAGGTATTAATACTAGATTTAATATGATGTTTGTTAATGCACCAAAACCTTGTGTTATTAATGAAAACATTAGAACGTCTTCCATAATTATCCATTTGCTGAATGCAGCTCGCATAAATATAAAAAGGCTTGCCCATATATGAATAGATAAAATTATAGCAGCTTCTTTATACTCTTCACCATATAAAATATCAATTACATCATTTGAAATAATTGTTACAATAATAGCAATTATGAGAGCCAAAGTTAATAAAAAGTCAAAAAGTTGTTGTAACCTTTTAGTATAAAGCATACTGTTAGACTCTTTTAGCTCTATAAGCTTAGGAAATAACGAAGCAACAATAACAGTAGGAACAAAATACCATGCTTCTGATAAAGAAGCTGCTACAGCATATATTCCTACAGATTCATCTCCAACTAACCACTTTAACATTACTTGGTCAACTTTTAAATAAATGATTGCAAAGACCGAGCCTAGCATAATCATCCAGCCTCGAGAAAGTAACTCTTTAGCTTTTACGGAAGAGAAACTCCATGAAAAAATGGACATTCTATCTTTCTTATAATAAAAATATATAAATAAAATAGCAATAAAAAAAGCTTCAATAAAATAGGTAAATGCAATCCATAATAGACCCATTCCAGAAGCAATAAAGAGTATTTTAATAATTAACCCAAGTAAGATGGCAATTGTATTTGATATTGCAGTATATTTTGCTTGAACTGTTGCATTGAACCAGAAGTCAATAACTTCAAATGGTTTAAAAAAAATCATACAGGAGATAATTATAAGCACCCAAAAATTAAAACTCCATAACTCTTCAGTAAAAAATGCAATAAGTAATAAGATAGAAAACCCTATTAATGCTCCAATCCATTTGATAACAAAGACAGTCCCTAATATAATGTCTTTATTATCTTTAAAGGAGACAAGTTCCTTAACGACTAAGCCGCTTAAGCCCATATGCGTAGCAATGGCAAAAAGAGAGACTAATGAAATTACATAGGATAAAAAACCAAACTCTTTAGGACCAAGATATCTTGCAAGAATAACATTAATAATGAGTAAAACAATTATTTTAATAATTTTTTCGCCCATCATCCATGATGTATTTTTAAAATACTTTATAATTTCATGATTCTTTTTAAATTTATTAATCATACTAGGGTGAAGAATTTATAATTTCCATGTTGGATTTGCTACAATCCCTTTGATATCAATGATAACAGGTTCATTAATACTAATAGATTTATAATCTGAATCTTTTAGTATTTTAAATTGATTGTGACTGACAGCAACAATAATACATGCATATGTCTTTTTTGATTCAAATGGATTATCTACTAGCGAAAAGTTTGATTGGATAATTTCATTCGTCTCTATCCACGGGTCATATACGTCAATATTGCAACCAAACTCATTTAATTCATCAATAATCTCAAAGACCTTACTATTGCGTAGATCTGGGCAATTTTCTTTAAAAGTCAAACCCATGATCAATACATCAGAATCTTTAATTTTTTTATCATGAGAAATCATCTCTTTTATCGCACGCTCAGCAATAAACTTGCTCATTCCATTATTTATCTGCCTTGCCCCAAGAATAAGGTTTGGCTTGTACCCAAGCTCTTGTGCTTTATGTGTAAGATAATAAGGGTCTACACCGATACAATGGCCACCTACAAGACCAGGGGTAAGTTTTATAAAGTTCCATTTTGTAGCTGCAGCTTCAATAACATCACTGGTATCGATTCCCATTGTATCAAAAATCAGTGCTAATTCATTGATAAGAGCAATATTTACATCTCTTTGGGTATTTTCAATGACTTTAGATGCTTCTGCTACTTTAATAGAAGATGCTAGGTGTGTACCAGCAGTAATAACGCTCTTATAAAGGTTGTCAACTTTTCTAGCAATCTCTGGTGTTGAACCAGCAGTAACTTTGAGAATCTTTTTAACCGTATGTTCTTTATCCCCAGGGTTAATGCGTTCAGGAGAATAGCCTGCAAAAAAGTCGTTGTTAAACTCTAGTTCAGAGGTCTTTTCAAGAACAGGTACACAGACTTCTTCTGTCACACCTGGATAAACAGTTGACTCATAGATAACAATGTCGTTTTTTTTAAGAACTTTCCCAACACTTTCTGATGATTTAATCAGTGGTGTAAGATCAGGACGGTTAGAGCTATCAATTGGAGTTGGAACTGTAACAATATATACGTTACAGTCAGCTATAGTGTTGAGGTCGTCAGTAAATAGCATACCTCTTTGAATTGCTTCTTTCATCTGTACTTCATCTAGTTCAAGAGTACAGTCATAAGCATTGTTTAGCTCATGTATACGATTTGTGTTAATGTCAAAGCCTACAACTTCATATTTTTCACTAAATGCATGTGCCAATGGTAAACCAACGTAACCTAAACCTATAACTGCTATTTTCAAATCTTATCCCTTTGTCTTGTTATAAAAATAATTCGTAGCTTCAACAAATCCATCCACAGAACCACAGTCAAATCGTTGACCTTGAAACTTGTAAGCTATAACTTTTCCTTGCTTAGCTTGTTCAAGTAGTGCATCAGTTATCTGTATCTCTCCACCTTTTCCTGGTTTTGTTTTTTCAAGAACATCAAAAATATCTGGAGTAAGTATGTAACGCCCTATAATTGCTAGGTTTGATGGAGCATCTTTTGGATCTGGTTTTTCTACCATATCATTTACTCGAACTAAAGAGCCCTCTTCGAGTTTAGAATCTTTTATAACATCACCAGCGATTACAACATACTTTTTGGAGTCTTCAGGTGCTATCTCTTCCACTGCCACGATTGAGCATTTATACTTCTCATAAAGTTTTGTCATCTGAGTAAGAACTGAGTCTCCATCATTATCACAAAGGTCATCAGCAAGTATTACTGCAAAAGGTTCATTCCCTATCAGTGATTTTCCTGTGAGTATCGCGTGACCTAAACCTTTCATCTCTAGTTGTCTTGTATAACTAAAAGTATAGTTACTTACTATATCTCCAATATCACTCATTAGCTCTTCTTTTGAAGTTCCATGTATTTGATGTTCTAATTCATAAGATCTATCAAAGTGATCTTCGATAGCACGTTTACCACGTTCTATTACTATAGCCATAGTATCCATACCTGCACTCACTGCTTCTTCAACCCCATACTACAGAAGAGGTTTTGTTAGCACTGGTAACATCTCTTTAGGAATCGCTTTTGTGGCAGGGAGAATCCTTATTCCATAACCTGCAGCCAGGAATAGACACTTTTTTATTTTTGACAAGAAAAACCTTTAGGGAGATATAATATAATTAAATATATGTGATTATACAGTTTAGTAGTTTTATTTTTGATTAAACAAATGAGGAAGAAATATGTTACAATATTTTCATGACAAACAGTAAACTTCTCAACCAATTCCGCTCCTTCTATTTTAGAAATTATCCAGATGATATGCAAACGCAGATAGAGTACTTTTCAGTTTTTGGTGGACTTGGATGGGATATAGATACTTCCAGACCTATTACAGAACTTATCGAATCAATCATTTTAGAAAACTTCTCTCTTCTCAATGAAAAAA
>JAYEMB010000167.1:0-2237 GCA_034717855.1 Campylobacterota bacterium | reverse complement strand
TAGTTCCTAAGCTCCGCTTGGGAATTCATATATACAATCTATATCAACTCTTTTTTACCTCCACAAGATATAATACTCTCATATTTTAGATTCTAAATCAAGTTTAGAATGACAAGGTTATATAATGCTAATAGATAGCTATGATAGAGTAGTGGACTACCTAAGAGTTTCAGTGACTGAACGCTGTAACTTTAGATGTCAATACTGTATGCCGGAGAAGCCATTTTCATGGGTTCCAAAAGAGAATTTACTATCATTTGAAGAACTTTTTGAGTTTATGAAAGTGGCTATTGACGAGGGTGTTAAGAAGATTCGTATCACAGGCGGTGAGCCACTGCTTCGTGAGGATTTAGACAAGTTTATTAAGATGATTTATGACTATGAACCATCTATTGACCTTGCTATGACTACAAACGCTTTTTTACTCAAAGGAACGGCTCAAAGACTTAAAGACGCAGGGCTTAAACGCATAAATGTAAGTATAGATACCCTCAAACCTGAAGTAGCACAAGAGATAGCTGGCAAAGATGTTCTGAAAAATGTTTTAGAGGGTGTGAATGAAGCACTCAAAGTTGGTCTCAAAGTAAAAGTAAATATGGTTCCGATGAAGAACATGAACTTTGATGAGATTATAGATGTATTGGAGTACTCTAAAGAGCGTAACATGAGTATTAGGTTTATCGAGTATATGGAAAACTCTTACGCAAAAGCTGACATTTCAGGTGTGAAATCTCCAGAACTTTTAGCAAAACTTAGAGAGCATTATGAGTTTAGCGATGATGGTTTTGATGGCTCATCTCCTTCTCACTATTTTACTATGAAAGATGGGTATAGATTTGGGATTATCGAGCCTTATGAAGATGACTTTTGTAAAAAATGTAACCGCATTAGACTCACTGCTGAGGGTAAACTCATACCATGTCTCTACTTCGATGAAGCGATGTCTATTTCAGAGTCTATCAAGGCTGGTGACATAAAAGGTGCAGCAGCAGTTTTAAAAGAGGTAGTGAGAACTAAGCCTGAGAAAAATCGTTGGGGTGGTGAAGATGGTGAGTCCTCTTCTCGTGCTTTTTATGAGACAGGTGGATAAGTATGAGTTCCCACGCAGAGCATGGGAACTAACTTTAAAGCTCCATCTCGTTCCTATGCTCTGCGTGGGAACGATTAGGAAATGTATATGATATATTTAGTGGAGCACTTTTATAGTATACAAGGCGAAGGAAAGTACACAGGTACACCTTCACTCTTTTTTCGTTTTGGCGGGTGTAATATGAAGTGCGAAGGTTTCGGCTGCACAGAGAGTGCTCCGGATGGAACTGAGGTCCTTGGTTGTGATACAGTTTATGCTGTAAACAGAGAACATTTTTCACAAAACTGGATACCGATAAACGCAGTAGAAGAGCTTTTAAGTGTTTTAGAACTTTATGAGTTGCCTGAGGCAGTTGACATCGTTTTAACTGGTGGCGAGCCTCTTGTTTATGCAAATGATGAGATATTTGTTGGCTTTTTAGAATCTCTTGTTACAGATGGACATCAGATTACCTTTGAGACAAATGGCTCTATCGCTGTTGACTTTGAAAAATATCCAGTCTATAAAGAGTGTGTCTTTGCACTCTCTGTGAAGCTTTCAAACTCTGCAGAACCACTCTCTAAACGCGTTCGTGGTGATGTCATATACTCTATCGCTTCAAACGCAGCAGAGGCATTTTTTAAGTTCTCTATCGATGCTGAGTCAATCACTTTAGGTTTAGAAGATGAGATATCTGAGATAATTATGCACGCTCCAAAAACAAAGGTTTACTGTATGCCACTTGGTGGAGACAGAGAAGAGGTAGAGGCTAATACAGAACCATTAATTGAGTTTTGTAAAGCTAAGGGTTATAATTTTTCTGATAGACTTCATATAAGAATTTGGGATGTAAATAAGGGTGTTTAATGATAATCAGAAAACTTTTTAAATTTGAAAATGCTCACATAGTTCGAGGATGTTCGAGCGTTAAGTGTCGTGAATCTATACATGGGCATTCATATAAAGTAGAACTTCTTTTTGAATCAAACTTTTTAGATAATGGTCAGATGGTTTATGACTTTGGACTTATGAAGCAGAATATGAAAGCCTTAGTAGAGAGTTTTGATCACGCCATTGCGTTTTGGAGTGGGGATAGTTCAGAGTATTTAAAAGATATGAAAAAACACTCCGATAGATGGGTTGAACTTCCTGTTTCTCCATCAGCTGA
>JAYEMB010000166.1:0-9853 GCA_034717855.1 Campylobacterota bacterium | reverse complement strand
GGGTAGATATCTTCAGCCAACATAGAGTCAGATATATCTAAGGCTATCATGATGTCGGCACTCTTAGCCTTCACCTCAACTGTTCCCTCATTTATAACAGGTCCTGCGAGTGCTATTACTATCAAAACACCGATGAGCATAAAGAGTGCGTTTCTCGCTTTGAGTGTTAAAGTGTTCGCACTCACTCTAAGTTTACTCATCACCTCATCACTAAAAAATGTAGCCTCAGCCTCTTTTTGCGTCAGCAGTAAACCAAAAAGAATAAAAAGTGGTGGCAGCATATAGTATAAAAACTCAGGGTGTAAAAAGCTCATTAGTTATACCCTCTTTTATTTCTCAAATATATATACATCATCAGGGATATAAGCGCTATAAAAAGCGGATAGACATAGTAGTACTTCAGATATGTAAAAGTCTCATTTTGAATCTCTGATTTTTCAAGCTCATCTATCTTTTTGTAAATCTCTTTTAACTGCGTTGCACTTGAAGCTCCAAAGGCAACTCCTCCTGTCTCTTGTGCTATTTGCACTAAGACTTTTTGGTTGTACTCATTTGGCATACCTATACCGATAGGATAGACTTTTATCTTCTCTTTTTTTGCCATATCAAGAGCAACATCTAGTGGGATTTTATCCACACCAACTGTACTAAAACCATCTGTTAAAAGAATGGCTATTTTAGAGTCTGACTCTGTCATTTTCAGCAGGTTCACACCTTGAGCCAAAGACTCATAAAGGGCTGTATATTTTCCAGCCATTCCTATTTGGAGTTGTGAGACTATCCGGTTTAAAATATGCTCATCATAAGTTAGCGGAGAAGCGATAAAAGAGTAGGCTCCAAATACTACTAAACCTATGTTGTCATTTTTTCTCTGCTCAACAAAATCACTCACTATATCTTTTACAACATCAAAACGGTTGAGATTTGGATTTGAGTTATCAAAACCTTTTGCCTGCATAGATTGAGAGGCATCAAGTATCATTACTATCTCATGTCCATCTTTTGGCTCCAACTCATAAGGCTCATCTTTTACAGGTGACATAAGGGCTAAAATCATCATAACAATTCCCAACCACTTAAGTAAAAAGAGTGTCTTTGAAGCCGATACGGAGTTTTTCATAAACTGGTTTGCATGAGGAAAATAAAGAGATGGCAGTTTCATCTTACACAGAGTCTCACAAGCTATGAAAAAGAAGATTAAAAAAACAAGTTTTGGCATTTCAAAATACAGACCATTAAAGATCTCAAACATCAATCATACCCCTGTAGAGTTCGATATAGCCTATCACTTCACTATCAATATTCTTAACACTTTTCTTGTACTTATATGATTCTAGCCTCTCAACTAGATTTTTATACATTTCACTATGTCGAGGGCTATCATCACTAAAACTGTTTCCATAAAAAGTTATCTCGTAAGCCGCTTTTTTGGCATCACTCAAATCTACTGCGTTTAATAGTTCAAAGTGTTCCTTTCTGATGTTAAATGCATTTCTGCTTTTAAACCATTTCAAAATCAGATATATAAGAGCAAAAAGAATAAACGCAGTAACTGCACTCAAAGCTATGAGATAGTAAAGAGAGTACTCCTGTACCTCTAAAAGTGGCTTTATATCATGAAGTGGGATGTCGTAATTTTGTTCTGTCATCATTTCCCCTCAAAGAGTCGTCTAAGAGCAACACCTACATTTGAATCTGTGTAGACTTTCGTAAAACGCACCTGATGCTTTCTAAATGTCTCATAGAGTTCTCTATCATGTACCTGAACTTTTTTTGCATAAGAGTCAACGGAAGAGGTGTTAAAATCACCCTCTAAAACCGCCCCACTCTCAGGGTCAACCAAAGATGAAAAGCCCATTTTTGGTGGTCTCTCTTCTAAGTGGTCGCGCACAACAACTGCTACGACCTCATGTTTTTTAGCCAAGAGTTTAAAGTCTGGAATCTCAAAAAAATCACCCACTATCAAAATTAGAGATTTACGTCTAAGTCGTCTATAGAGAGTCTCAGAGATAAACTTGAAGTCAACCTGTTGATTGAGAGCTTCAAACTCTAAAATCTCAGAAACACTTTTTTGAATTTGATGTAGTTTTTTACTTGGCTTGTTATGCGAAATCATCTTGTCTGTAAAAATATAAGAGCTTAGAAGGTCTCCATTTTTGAGCGTTGAGTAACTCAGCTGAGCTACAACCTCAGAGATAACATCTTGCTTAAAACGCGAAGAGCCAAAGTGTACACTTCCGTTTAAAACAGAGGCGATGACGACATTTAGCTCTCTCTCTTCACGAAAAATTTTGATAAAAGGCTTCTGCATCTTAGCCGTGATATTCCAGTCGATATGACGAATATCATCACCAGCCATATACTCACGAAGCTCTATAAAGTCATAGCCCTCACCATGAAATATAGATGGATTGTTTCCGACCATTTCGCTAAAGACTTGACGTCTCGCACGAACTAAGATTTTTTGTAATTTACTCAAACTTCAACCTACGGTATTGCAACAGTCTCTAAAACTTTTTGGATAATCTCATCCGTTGTAATACCCTCTGCCTCTGCTTCATATGTCAGAACGATACGGTGACGCATCAGCTCTTTTGCAATGTACGCAACATCAACAGGAGTCACAAAATCTTTGCCTCTCATAAACGCCATCGCTTTTACAGCTTTGAACATATCAATACTCACACGAGGAGATGCTCCAAACTGGATAAAGTCTTTAATCTCGTCAAGTCCGTATTCACTTGGGTTTCTCGTTGCGTTTACAAGTTCTATCATGTACTCTTCAACTTCAGAGTCAACATGAACATCTTTTATCTGCTGTTTTAACTTATCTAAGTCATCATGCGTCAGCACTGCGTTTATCTCTTCAAAAGAGCCGCTTGAGATACGTCTAGCGATTTCAAGCTCTTCTGTTTTACTGTTATAGTCCACTACAAGCTTTAACATAAAACGGTCAAGTTGTGCTTCTGGGAGTTGATATACACCCTCTTGTTCTACTGGATTTTGAGTTGCCATAACAAAAAATGGAGGTTCAAGTTTGAAGGTAGTATCGCCTAGAGTTACCTGCTTCTCTTGCATAACTTCAAGCAGAGCAGATTGAACTTTTGCGGGTGCACGGTTAATCTCATCTGCTAAAAGCAGGTTTGTAAAGATAGGACCTTTTTTGATTTTAAACTGATTATTTTGAGGGTCATAAATCTCTGCACCTAAGATATCTGATGGCAGAAGATCGGGGGTAAACTGAGCACGTTTGAAGTTAAGTCCAAGTGCTTTTGAGAGTGCGTTTACTGTTGTTGTTTTTGCAAGTCCGGGAACACCTTCTATGAGGATATGCCCCTCACACATAAGTGCGATAAGAAGAGAGTCTATCATCTTCTCCTGCCCAACAACTACCTTTGCTACTTCTTTTTTAATTGTCTCAATTTTAGAAATCATAAATCAAACTACCTTCTTTTAAAGTAGTATGATTATATCTTTTTGTAGTAAATATTAGCTAAAGAGTAAGCCCGATAACTTTAGATATCCCCTCTTTGTCTATCATTGCGTTTAGTTTTACTGCCACACTCTCTTTTGCGACATCATAACTGCCGTTTGACTGCCCTGTAATGTTTAGTTTGTTAGAACCTATAATATTACCTTTGTAATCTTTTATAACAATTACGATTGCAGAACGCGCTAAAGTAAAACCATAAGAAGAGGCTCTTTTTATATCCGACTCTATGTAGATCTTGAAGTGCTTCGCTCCACTCCCCTTTGCAATATTTAATTTTTTTGCACTTATCCCTTTTGCAATTGGAGCTATTAAGTTTTTGGCATCCCCTCTGCTCTCTATACTAAATGTAATAGTCGCGCGCAAGTTCTCATATGCTGCTTTAATCTTTTGTGCTTTATCTAAGTACAAATCACCACTAAAACTACTGTCCAACTCTTTCATAACAGTGAGTCTGTTTGCTAAAGAGCCCAGTGAATCTATAGAGTTCTTATAAAATGCGAGTTGCTTTATCATATTTAAACTTTGAGTATTTACTCTCTCTTGTTCAATAATCTTAAAATCCTGTTCAATCTCTTTTTTCATACTTACAAAAAGTTTCTGCTTGTTTGATTTTACTAGGACTGCGTAGTTTTTAAAACCTAAACTTTGAGACTCTAAAACTTCATAGTTACTGATGCGTATATTTTTAACTTCACTTGTTGACTCATCTGTGTAGGTAGCTCGAGAACTATTTACAGAGCCCTCTTTCACTACAGTTTTCGCACTAAATTTTGATGAGACAGAGACACTCAAAGTTGAGACCATCTGTGTAAGAGCATCGGTTATAGCCGATTGTTTATCGCGTCCATTTCCTAAAGCATAAAGCTCTGTCGATGTACTTCTTGGAGGCTTACTATACCAACTTGGTAGTACTTTTTTCTCAGCAACGACAACTCTTTTTTGACTCCCGCAACCAGATGAGAGAAGGCTCAAAACACCCAAGCCTATAATTAAAAAAAGTTTGTACAAATTCATATCCTATCTCGCCATCTGGGCATGTGTTCTTTTGCGTTTTTCAATCAGAGAGTTGATTCTAATCACCGCTGCGTTTATCTCTTTAACTGGTTCAATCATTAAATTGTCTGCGTTTTCATAGTACTCTTTCGCCTCAGCATAATTTCCTTCCGCCTCTTTAACAACACCGAGATTATAAAACGCAACATAACTCTGAGCATTTGTAGAGTCTATGAGGTCGATTAAAAATCTCTCTGCTTTATCAAACCTACCCTGTTCTATATACTCTAAAGAGACATCTAAAAGTCTCTCCTGTCTGTCGTTGTAGTCCAAGTCTCCATCTTCAAGCAGAACAACTCTAAAGTTACGATAGTGTGGTGTGAGTTTATAGACAAAGTTGTTTGCTATTGCGTTTGCTAAGTCCTGAGCTGCCATCTCTTTTGAAGGAAGTGGACGAGAGTCATCTGAGCAGTGTTTAAAGACTGCGTTTTTACTCAGAGTATCTGCATATATGATATCGCCTTGGGCAACATCTACCATTCTAAGTTCTGCTGAGAGACCAACAACTCTTTTCATACATCTCACTTTGTAGTAGATGAGCTCTTTACACTTCTTATCAGCACAGCGTGAACGCCGCTCATAAAAGTAGGAGTCTTGAGAGGTGACTTTGCCTACATTTCCAGAGATGATAGCCTGCGCACCGATAAGATTTCCGATATCCACAACTGTTTGAGAATCTACAAGACCACTATTTTGAATCTTCTGCTCCTCTACAATCTTGTCAAAATCATTTCGACTCACTATAGTGAAGTAGCTGTTGTTATCTATTTTAAATCTTGCCAGTTTTGCTTCTATCTTTCCTGAGAGCCCTATTTTATCTCTCTTAAAACTAGCAACTGCTACTTTTTTTGTCGCAGCAGCTCTATCTATCTCAGCAGGTTCAAGTGCTCTTATATTTACTTTTTGTGCACATCCACTCGCAAAAAGTACAAATAGAGCAGTTGTTAAAAACAGAATAATTTTCTTCATATCTCTCTCTTTTATCTATTAGGCTTATTCTAGTTAAAGTTCATTTAATCGCATATTAATCTCTTAGCCTCTTTGAGTGAGGTGAGTTCACCCTTTTCTATCTTTAAAATCACTCTCTCATATCTGCGTTTATCCGCGATTGCCAAGAGCATACTTAGCTCACCCAAACTCTTTGAGTGTTGTACTTTAAGGCAAAACTGCTCACTTTCACTCTTTGGCTTTTTACTCTTTGAAAAATCAATCTTTGCAATGATAAAGCCCAAGATAAGAGTCAACAGATAGTAGAGATACTCCGACTTAAACTCAAAACTCTCCACCTCTTCATCTAAGAGTTCCACTTTTTTATAAACAGGAGTCACTTTCACCTCAACTCCATCAAAACGCAGGAGTTGTCTCAAAGCTTTGTTTACATCAAAATACTCAATCTCAAAACCTTGAATCACAAAATCTTTATCACTCACAAAGGCAAATTTTTGAGACCAGAGACCATGCTCTCCATCTTCTTTGAGTGAACTCTGCAAGAGTGCCTTTTGAGAAAAAACTTTTACTCCATCTATCTTAAACGAGAGCGCTTTGAGTTTTTCAAAGTTTCCCACTCCTTTGATAATAAACTCTAAACTAAAGGGCTCATACGCTTTAAGTTCTCGCTCTCCCAGCTTTACTTCAAACGTAAACTCTCCAACTAAATCAGCCTCACTGCGTTTTATATCTACATGCAGACTCTTTTGTCTCAAATAAGTTGACGTAAACTCTTCATACTGTTCATTATCCCTGCCAAGTACAGTATTTTCTATAGAGTCTTCATTTGTCTTTTTCATAATCATGTCAAAATCAAAAATCATTTCACCACTGCGTTTTACGTAAGCTATATACTCAAAGGTGTTGACTCGTTTTCCCTCAACTATCTGCTCTTGTTCACTTAAGGCTTTAATCACATAATCTTCATTCTCTACAACTGGATTGAAATCAATGGTGTAGAGTTCACTTCTATCGCTGAACTTACAAATGTATGTGAGAAGGATAGCCTCATTTACAAAGGCAGACTTTTTATTGATACTTGCGCTCCACTCATAAGTCGAAGCAGATAGATTTAGAGTGAAAAAGAGTAAAAAGAGTATAAAAATATTACCAAGGTTTCTTCTCATCTACTCGCCTCCTATTTATGAGTTCGTACTGTTTTGAGCTTAGTTTTGCTTTACCACTATTTAAGTCTATTTTAGAAGATTCTGACTTACTCTTTTTACCATCATCTTCAGCACCACTGCTAGCCGCTGCACTCACTTTCATGTTTGAGCTTCCACCATCTTTTTTCTTTTGGGTCGAATCCCTTTTTTTTGCGACAGAAGATTTTTTAGCACTTTTTTGCTGCCCTGTACTCATCTCTTCTTGCTCTTTTACATCTAAAATATAGAGCATATTTTCATACGCCTCTTTTGAGTAGTTTAGGGTGAGCGACTTTCTATACGCCTCTCTAGCTTTTTGAAACTTTTTTAATCTCACTAGTGTATTTCCTCTATTATAGAAGAGCAAGGCTTTAAACTCAGGTGAAGCAGATTTTATGCTTTCAAATTTTACCAAAGCTTTTTCATATTTACCCACTTTATAAAGAGCACTTGCCTCTTTAAACGCAACTCTCTTCTTATCTTCAAAGAGTTCCAAAACATTCGCTTGGATATTGACCCCAAAAAGAAGTAAGAACATCGCGACATATCGCTTGAGTGATGTCACACTTACTAAAAACGCAATGATTGCCAGCACTACAAAGTAGTAAAAGAGTTCTAAGTTTTTAACTACTGTTGTGTTGGATATAAAAGCATCCTCTCTTTGAGAACTGAGAGCTCTTAAAATATCATCAAAATCACTACTGTAAACACCGCCTGTTGCGTTTGATATAAGCTCTATCGCACTATTTTCTCGACTTACAACGATATCGTCCATCTCATCTTTGAGTAGTTTTCCATTTGCTAAAGGCAGTGTTCCCCCGAGTTTTGTGGCTATCATAAGTGTGTTTACAACTAAGTCATTCTCTTTTGCAAAGGCAGCCTCATCAGAGTAGTTAAGCTCATCCCCACCATCACTTAGTATCAAAAGACTCACATTCTTTGATTTTGACATCTCTCTAGCCAAACGCAGTGCCGGCATAATAGAACTGCCTTTGGTCATAATCAGCTTCTCATCAAGAGAGTTAAAGAGGTGTAAAAGCAGTTGGCTATCTTGCGTTAGAGGTGAAAGGATGATTGCGTTTGTTGTAAATCCGAGCACTCCAAACCTGCTTTTTTGCTCCCTTTTTAGTAGCTCTCTTAGTCTCTCTTTAGCAAACGCTAGCCTTGATGGAACTATATCATTAGCCTGCATAGAGTAAGAGAGATCAACCGCCACAACAACATCACTCAAAATCTCTTTTGTCTGCACAGGCTCTTGCTCTATCACAGGTCTCATAAGTGCTAAAACTATAAATATAAAGCTCAAGATATATCCAAAAGAGGTCAAACGCAACTGTTTAAAGTCATTTTTGATAAACGCAGCGACTAAAAAGAGAAAGAGCCATAGATATTCGGGATTTAAAAAACTCATCTCTTCATCTCCCTATAGAGTAAAAAAAGCAGAAGTGCTAAGGCGAGAAGTAAAAATGTTTGGTAAAAGTAATCTTTGAGCAGATACTCTCTTGAGTTTATTTTAGAGGACTCAAGCTCATCTATCTTTGAGTAAACCTCTTGTAGCTCTTTTGCTGAGATAGCAGAGTAAAACTCTCCTCCACTCTCATCTGCAATCTTCGCTAAAAGTGCTTCATCTGCTTCACCTTTGTTTCCAATAGCTACCGTATAGATTTTGATATTTTGTGACTTAATTGATTTTAGAGCCTCTTTTGGAGAGATACTTCCGCTGTTATGCTCGCCATCTGTTAAGAGGATTATCACTTTTGTTTTCGCTTTTGAGTGTTTAAAAGCTCTCTCACTCATCGCAATAGCTTCACCGATAGCAGTGTTTTGTCCTGCCATTCCTTGAGTTAAATAGCCTAACATCTCACTCACAATCTCTTTCTCATATGTAATTGGTGAAGCGATAAACGCAAAGTCTCCATATAAAACCACTCCGATGTTGTCACTGTAGCGTTTAAGTAGAAAATCTTTGGCAATAATCTTTGTAAGCTCAAACCTTGAGAGTCTCTCTGCATTTGAGAGTTCATCGTCAATATCAAAACCTGAGGAGTTCATAGAACCACTTGCATCTATGGCTAAAACTATATCTTTTCCAACTCTGTTGAGTGGGTTAAACTTATCTATGATAACTGGGGAGCTAAGTGCAATAGTCAAAAATAGAAATATCAATATCTTTACAATCCACTCTAGTTTTAAAAAGCTTCTTTTTGCCTGTAGAAAATGCAGATGCACAAAAAACACCGGCTTCATATACTCCCTGCACTTATAGAGACAAAAAATGATAGGAATAAGTAACAGTATTAAGTAGGGATATTCGAAACTGTAATAATTCATTGGAGTTATTTTAGCTAAAAAATGAGTATATGTAATATATTTTATCAAATATTATAATTCATGCCCAAAATTCTTGACATACAAAAGCTTTTTGTCTATAATTTCGACCTCTTAACAATAAGAGGCAAAAGTCTTGTTAGCTCAGCTGGTAGAGCACGTCACTTTTAATGATGTGGCCGATGGTTCGAATCCATCACAGGACACCATTTTTTTGTAATTTGCACTTCAGCTTTTGACTCACGTACTCTATGTACGCTTCGCCAAAAACTTCAGCACAACTTATTAAAAAAACAACTTACTATCTACAAAAGTGGCCCCGTCGTCTAGCGGTTAGGATCCATGGTTTTCATCCATGTTACAGGAGTTCAATTCTCCTCGGGGTCACCACTTTTAAACTTAACAATCAAAACAAACTTTTCACTTAAACAATTACTTTACAAATCCAAGGTACAACTTATATAAGATTTTTTAACTCGTTCCCATCGAAACGATAGGGAACAAGAGAACAACCTTAAGCAAAAATATTTTTATGCTATAATCATACAAAATCTACTGAGGTTTCTTATGCATAAAAATGAGATTTTATCAAAGTTAAAAGAGCTAAAACCTACCTATGAGAAAGAGGGCTTAATCCTTTTGGGGCTATTTGGAAGTTATGCAAAAAACACACAAACTAAGTACAGTGATATAGATATAGCTTATAAATTAGACTATGATAAATTTTCACAAAACTACAAAGGTGGATTTGCAAAACTTCTTCGAATTGATGATATAAAAAAAGAACTTCAATCTATTTTTAAAACTCAAATCGATTTAGTTCCCGACTCTAATAAATCAATTTTAA
>JAYEMB010000165.1:3005-9963 GCA_034717855.1 Campylobacterota bacterium | reverse complement strand
TAAACACCGTAAATTCTCTTATAATGGACGGAAAAGGTGTTGCGTTTTTCTCACTTGAAATGCCTGCTGAGCAGTTGATGCTGCGTTTACTATCCATACAAACATCTATCCCTCTACAAAAGCTTCGTGTCGGTGATATGAACGACGACCAATGGAGTTCTTTAAACGGTGCAATTGATAAGATGAACTCTGCAAAACTTTTTGTGGATGATCAGGGTAGTATCAACATAAACCAACTCAGAAGTAAACTTAGAAAACTCAAAAATCAACATCCAGAAATCGAGATAGCAGTTATAGATTATCTTCAAATTATGCAGGGTGTTGGAAATCAAGATAGACACCTGCAAGTATCTGAAATCTCTCGTGGATTAAAAATGCTTGCACGTGAGCTTGAGATGCCTGTAGTGGCTCTTTCACAACTTAACCGTGGACTCGAGTCTCGTAATGATAAACGTCCAATGTTGAGTGATATTCGTGAGTCTGGTTCTATCGAGCAGGATGCTGATATCATTCTTTTTGTATATCGTGATGATGTCTATCTTTACAAAGAAGAAAAAGAGCGTGAAAAGGCTGCTAAGGCTGAGGGTAAAGAGTTTATCTCAGAGTATGTAGAAAAAGATGAAGAGGCTGCTGAGATTATAATCGGAAAGCAGAGAAATGGTCCAACAGGACATGTAAAACTTGTTTTTCAGAAAAAGCTCACTCGCTTTGTCGATGCACCTGCATACTCAGCAGGCGTTGAGACTGTCTATGAAAATGTAGATACCAGCTCAGCAAACATAGATGTAGGCGAACCATCAATCTCAATGCCAACACTCTAAAATGATAGAAAAAGTCTCCCTCTTTAGCTCAAAGAGAGAGGTTTTAATCTTCTTTTTTATATCTGCGTTTATCGTAATTTACGCTCTGCTTATAGAGTATAACAATTATAAAAATCTCACTCAATTTGACTCTGCTCTTGTCAACGCAACTATCCTCAAACAGTATTCAAAAACTAAAACTACAAAAAGTGGTAAGCTAAAAAAATATCAGGTTTTAAAACTAAAGGGTGAGAGAGGCTTCTCATTTTATAGTACAGCTAAAGAGAATTTTCCTCTCTCAGTTGGTAAAAAGATAGAGTTAGAAATTTGGGCAGGAAAAATCTCTTTTTATGAATACATGAGTAGCTTTTACGCCTTTAGTAAAATCATAAACGCAGACAGTAAGTTCTCACAAAAAGAGAGACTCAACCACTTTATCGCTGGACAACATAGTGACAAAAAGATAGCCAACACTTATCAAGCTCTCTACACTGCTAAACCTTTAAACGCAGAGATTCAAAGTAAGTTCTCGGCTCTGGGCATTTCACATCTTGTTGCTATCAGTGGGTTTCATTTGGGAGTACTCAGTGCGCTACTCTTTTTTCTTTTTAAATACCCCTACAGATTTTTTCAAAACAGATACTTTACATACAGAAGTTATAAACGTGACTCTTTTGTTGTTATCTCTTTAGCTCTGCTCTCCTATTTACTATTTTTAGACTCACCACCATCACTTCTTCGAGCCTTTGCTATGCTCATTATCGGATTTATCCTTTATGACAGAGGTATTAAAATTATCTCTATGCTCACTCTACTTTTAACAGTAGTTCTTCTCATATCATTTTTCCCAAGACTCTTTTTAAGCATAGGCTTCTGGCTTAGTGTGAGTGGCGTTTTCTACATCTTTTTGTTTCTCATTCACTTCAAACACCTCTCAAAACTGTGGCAGTTTATACTCATCCCATTTTGGGTCTATATTTTGATGCTACCCTACTCTATAATTATCTTTGGAAACTTTAGTATTTACCATCCACTCTCAATTATCTGGACTTCACTTTTCACTATTTTTTATCCACTGAGTATATTTTTACATCTTATAAATTATGGGGATATGCTTGATAATATGCTTAGACTTTTAATGAATCTAGCAACTGGAGATATTAAAATCATACTTAATTGGAAGTGGCTATTAGTTCAAATCACAATATCCCTACTCTCTATCTATAAAAAAAGTTTTCTCTACCTCTTACTTAGTTTTACTCTCTCTATTTTCATATATTCTGTTTATCATATAACATAACTTCAGTCCATAAATAAAGATAATCCACGAAACGTATATCCATAAAAAGAGAAACATTAAAATGGCAAATGAACCGTACATGGTTGTGTATGATTTGTTTAAAAAGACGTAGTAGATGAAAGCATTTTTTGAGATACTAAAAATCACAGAGATGATAAAAGAGCTAAGCAGTGAGGCTTTTGGATTAATTTTAGTATTTGCACTAATCTGAAATAGAAGAAAAAATAGTGCCCAGATAATAATATATGGAATAAGAGAGAGAATATCCAAACCCGATGTCAAAGAGTTTGAAGCCATCAATGTTGCTATATATCCGGTAATATAAAATGAAGCACCCAGGGCAATAGGAGTCAAAGTCAGCATAGTCCAGTAGGTAGTTATAGACTCCCAAAGGGTTCTAGGTTTTGCGTGAAAAATCTTGTTTGCTATGTACTCGAAGTTTTTAAAAAAGAGAAGAGAGGCTACTAAAATCATAATCAGACCTATCACTCCCATCTTTGCAGAGTTTGCTAAAAAACCATCTATATGACCCATAATTGATTCAGAGTTTACAGGCATGAGGTTTGAGAATATAAATAGTTTTATAGTTTCATAATGCTCTGTAAAACTCGGTAATGAGGTCAAAAGGGTTAACATTATAAGTAGAAGAGGAATAATTGTGAAAATTGTGTAAAAACTAAGTGAAGCAGCAAAAAGAGTAAGTTCTTTATCGATAAAAGTACCGATAAAGAACTTTATATGTCTATAAAGATAGTGTAATTTTTCTTTACTCATTGGCATACTCTAGCCTTTAATTTAATCCCATTTTTGCAGGGTTTAAAATATTGTTTGGGTCAAACGCAGTTTTGATAGATTTAAAAAGATTCATCTCTTCATCACTAAACGCCATACTCATATATGGTGCTTTTGCAAGACCTATACCATGCTCACCTGAGAGTGTTCCACCTAAATCAACAGTCGCTTGAAAGACCTCTTCGATAGCCTGATAAGCAATCTTAACTTGCTCGGGATCTTTACCGTCAACCATTACATTTGTGTGAACATTTCCATCACCAGTATGACCAAAGCATGGAATATTTATCTGATACTTTTCAGCGATAGCATAGAACTTCTCTAAAAGTTCTGGCAATACCGCACGCGGAACTGTTACATCTTCATTGAGCTTCTTACTTCCATAAACGCTAAGAGCTGGGGATGCGTTTCTTCTTGCAAACCAGATATCAGCAGCCTCTGCATCATCTTTAGCAATTTTAAACTCACTACAGCCATTCTCTTTAAAAACTTTTTCTATTTGATTCAGTTGAAAATCTAAATCATCTTCTAAATTTCCATCAACATCAGTAACTAAAAGTGCTCCCGCATCAACTGGCAGTCCTTTGTTAAAAGTCTGCTCAACTGCACGGATAGTAAGATTATCTAAAAACTCCATCGCAACAGGTGTAATTCCACTCGCCATAGTTTTATAAACCGCTTCCATAGCATCGTTTACTGTAGGAAATATTCCCATAGCTGTTTTAGTCATTTTAGGTTTTGGTATAAGCTTTAGAGTTATCTCAGTAAGTACAGCAAGTGTCCCCTCAGAAGCTATTAAAATACCGCTAATGTTATAACCTGCAACATCTTTAATAGTTCTCTTTCCAGCCTTAATCACATCACCATTTGGCAGTACTGCACGAGTAGCCATCACATAATCTTTAGTAATTCCATACTTCGCAGCACGCATACCACCTGCGTTTTCACTCACGTTTCCACCTAGAGTTGAGTAGTCCTGAGATGCTGGATCTGGCGGGTAGAAAAGCCCTACCTCTTCCACTGCACGCTGCAGGTCCATGTTAATAACACCCGGCTGAACAATAGCAACCATATTTTTCATATCTATCTCTAAAATCTTGTTCATATGTTTCTCAAAGCCTAAAACAATTCCACCAGAACTAGGCAGTGCCCCACCTGTAAAACCTGAACCTGCTCCACGAGGAACTATAACAATTTTATGTTCGTTACAGTACTTTAGTATCTCGCTAACATCCTCTTCATTTTTTGGAAAAACAACAGCATCTGGCTCAAAATGCTCACGAGTTGCATCGTACGAGTACGCTATCAGGTGGGCTTTATCGCTGTAGATATTGTCATCACCAACTATAGATTTAAAGTGTTGTAAATGTTTCGTGTCAATCATAATTAATTTCCTATCTCTTCATTCTCTATCTCAAAATCATCAAGTAAACCGTGATACTTTGCATCGCCGTTTTTAATAATTTCATATAAATTTCTGTTTTTATTGTTAAACTCAACTAAAAGTTCATAATAGTGCGGCTCATAAGATTCAAGTTCATTACTACCTTCACCCCACCAAGCTGCATCTATCTCTTGCACTCTTGTATAAAAAGGCAAAACTACACTGTCTTGCACTAAAGGTGCATCATTTATAGTTAAAATCTTAAAGCTTTTTGCATCAACCATAAAGAGTTTTTGCTCCAAATAGATAAATACCAAACCTAGACTACTAGCAACACTCATCGCTTCAAAATCCTCTTTTAAAGGTGTCGGATGTCCACGAAATGAAAGTATAGTCGCAAAAATATCTGGGTGAAGCCACTGAATTTTTACACCCTTAGTCACCTGATGATAAACCTCTTCACTAGGAGCAATCAAAAGTGCGCGGGAGTAGCCAAACGCAAATACCGCTTTATCGCCAAGCTTAACACTCCAGTTACCTGTAGGCAGAGCATTATTTCTAAGACCCGTGTAGTCACTCATCTCTAAAGTCGCTACCTGGCTTCCTGAATCGTAGCCTGTGACCACTGCGTTTTTAAGTATGCTTGTACGTCCCGGAACTATCTCATGGACGATAAATCCACTCATACCAACATCAATCTTATCTATTTTTATCGTCGCTTTATCTGCGTCATTGTCTAAAGTAAGTATAGGTGACTTAACAACACCTGCGTTTAACTCAAACAGAGCTAGTAAAAGTACAAGTATATATCTCATTTCTCTTCTTCGTTTAATTATTTATATTGCGATTATATCTAACAAACCTCAGACTAAGCCAAATTTTGTTAAAGTTCACAAATATTTTATTTTAGGCTTAAGATTTTGATACGATTTTTCTTACTTTTTTTAATCTCAACAACTATTTTTGCAAGTGAAGTTGAACGTTTCCGTTGGATAAATGGAGAGACCTATTTAGTTTTTTTAGAGAAACAAAACCTCCCACTTAAAAAACTCTACTACAACCTTGACACTTACGACCAAAGACTTACAGAAGAGATGCGGGCTGGTGCTAACTGTCAGATTTTAAAAGATTCAAATGATGTGATTGAACAGGCTCTGCTTCCACTAAACGATGAACTTCAAATACACATATACAAAGATGGAGACTCTTACAGTTTTGAGGCTATTCCTATCATCAGTACAACAAAAACAGAGTCATTTACTCTGCAGATTAACCACTCCCCACACTATGATATTTTAAAAGCTACTGGTTCAAAAAAACTGGCTCAAATTTTTGTTTCAAGCTTTAAAAACTCACTAAACTTCAAAAGAGATATCCGAAAAGGTGACACTCTTGTTATGATTTATGATCAAAAGTATCGTCTTGGAGAGCCTTTTTCCATGCCAACACTTAAGGTGGCAATGATTGAGATGAAGAAGAAACGCCACTTTATATATCTCAATGATGATGAGAGATACTATGATGAAAAGGGGCATGAGGTTGAAGGTTTCCTACTTGCACGCCCAGTTCGTGGAGCAAGAATATCCTCATATTTTACAAAACGTAGGTTTCACCCAGTTCTAAAAAAATGGAAAGCCCACTTAGGTATAGACTATGCCGCAAGACGTGGAACACCTATTATTGCAGCTGGAAGCGGTAGAGTAATCTACGCTGCAAGACTTGGTAGTTATGGAAATCTTATCAAAATTCGTCACGCTGATGGTTATGAGACGAGATATGCTCACCTCAAATCTTTTCGTAGAGGCATAAAAAGAGGAAAGTATGTTAAAAAAGGACAGACGATAGGCTATGTCGGCTCAACCGGTCGCTCAACCGGTCCCCACCTGCACTTTGAGCTTCGTAAACGCGGTCGTGCTATAAATCCTTTAAGAGTTGTTCAAGTAACAACAAAAAAGCTCAAAGGCAAAGAGAGAAAAGCCTTTGTTAAACTCAAAAATAACTACGATGAGAGTATAGAGTTGCACTTAAACAATCAAACTGCCTTTCAAAAACGGCCTCCGTTTCAAAATGAATCATACTTTTACAATGAAAGAGAAAAAGTAAAACTTGATGGATAAAATCAACTCGACAGAGGAGCTTAAAAACCCTCAGTTTATAAAACCGATGCTCATCAACTACACACAAAAGGGTGTAGAGAAAAAATGGGAAGCAGTTGTCTCTCATAATAGCGTCTCTATTCTTCTTTGGCATAAAGAGAAGGACTCTTTTGTCCTAGTAAAACAGCTCCGTCCTGCCGTCTTAAATGTAAGTAACAGTGATGGCTACATGTATGAACTCTGTGCAGGTATTATAGATAAAAACGCAAGTGATAAACAGATTGCGAAAGAGGAAATTCTTGAAGAGTGTGGATATGACATAGCAGTTGAAAATATAGAGTACATCACTACTTTTTACACAAGTGTTGGAATATCAGGAGCTTCACAAATTCTCTACTATGCCGAGATAGATGAAAAGATGAAAGTAAATGATGGTGGCGGTTTGAATGACGAGGAGATAGAGGTTATCTATCTTCAGGTTTCAGAAGCTAAAAAGTTTATGTTTGATGAGTCTTACAAAAAAACACCAGGAATGATGATGGCGTTTTACTGGTTTTTTGATAATAAGAGAGGGTAATCAGCCCTC
>JAYEMB010000165.1:0-2905 GCA_034717855.1 Campylobacterota bacterium | reverse complement strand
TTGTTTGAGCAATAGCTTGTATCAAATCCGTACTCTTGTCAGAACGCAGCAGTATCTCAAAACGCCACTTATTTGCAACTCTCTCTATAGCACATTTTCCATATCCAACAATCTCAACACTACTAAACGCAGTTAGACTATCGTACATTTTTTCCATCTCTTCTCTCGCTTTGGCACCATTTTTATGTGAGAAAAGAACACGACAGAGCTTTTTATAGGGAGGGTAGAGCTCTTTTCTATACTCTTTCTCCTCCTCTAAAAACTCTTCATACTTTCCTACATATGCCTTAAAAAAGTCCTCATTAAAACTCTGCACTAAAACTTTTGCATCTTTTGCTCGTCCACTTCTTCCTGAGACCTGTATAAGTGAGGAGAGGGCTTTCTCTCTAGCTCTGTAATCACTCATATTTAACATATTATCCATGCCCAGAACAACTGCTAAAGTAACACCATGATAATCATGCCCTTTACTTAACATCTGCGTACCAACAAGGATATCTGTCTCATTGTCATTAAATCTTTTGAGCGCTTTTTTCAACTTTGCAGAGGTAGTTATGACATCTCTATCAAACTGTTCAACTCTCGCTTCACTAAACTGCTCGGTAATCTCCTTGACAGCTTCTGCAGTTCCTAAACGCGAACTTGTCAAATTAGCACTTCCGCATTCAGAACAGACTTGAGGTATAGCCTGAGTAAAGTTACAGTAGTGACACTTCATTGCTCTGGACTTCTGATGAATACTCATCCCAATACTACAAAACGCACACTCATAAGTATGACCACAGTCGCCACAAATGAGATACTTAAAATTGGCACGAGTTGGAAGAAAAACAATAGACTGCTCCGAAGCTTTTAGTGTTTGTTCAAGGGAGCTTAAAATCAAAGGAGAGAGAGTCTCAGCACTTCTCTCATAAATAAACTCTTTGTTTGAGCTAAAGTGTCCGCCTTTGAGTCTCACATGAGGAAATTTAGAGTATGTAGTAAGTGATGGAGTAGCAGACCCAAGTACAACAGGAACATCATAAAGTTTTCCCATATAGATAGCTATATCTCTAGCACTGTAACGAGGACGTGAAGATGATTTATAACTATCATCGTGTTCCTCATCTACAACTATAAGACCTAAATCTTTCACAGGTAAAAAGAGAGCAGAGCGTGGACCGGCGATAATCTTAGCCTCACCACTATAAATCTTCTTCATAGCTTTTTTCTTTTGAAGAGGAGTGAGTTTTGAGTGCCACATAACAACATACTCACCAAAATGCTTCTCTAAACGCAGTGACATCTGTGGAGTTAAAGATATTTCAGGCATTAAAAATACACTGCGTTTGTCTTGGGCTATCATCTCTTCAAAATATTTCATATAAATCTCTGTCTTACCACTTCCTGTGTCGCCAAAGAGTAGAGAGACTTTATGCCTTTTCAAAAAAGAAAATGCTTTTTCCTGTTTTTGAGAGAGTATAATATTTAACTCGTTCCTATGCTCTGCATGGGAATGCATATCAACATCTATGTTCCCACGCAGAGCATGGGAACTAGGAAAATCTCCTCTATTAAAAGGAAGCATTAAAGCAAGAGCTTCACCTAAAGAAGAGAAGTAATATATTGAGATAAACTTTGCTAACTCTATCTGTTTCAAAGAGTAAAAAAAATCACTGACTTCTAAAATTTCATTTGTGTCAAACTCTGGTTTTTTGCAAGAAGCTATAACAACACCACCAACAGTCCTGTTTTTAACTTTTACACTGACTTTTGTGCCTATATGAATAATTTTAGAAGAGTGGTAAGAGAAAGGCTCAAGGGGAGAACCAAGCAGTGCTATATTATAATAATTCAATTTTAAATTTAGTATGTATTTCCAAGTAGAACTTGGAACGAGTTATAGACTAATCAGCTAATTTTGAACAATATGAACCAGTGCCATTAGTACACATAAATCTGCCATCAGCAGGTGTATATGTTAAAGTATGCGTCCCACCTGCAACCTTATAAACATAAACACCTAAAGCTTGATTTGCAGAACTCCAACCATCATCACCACTAGAAGATGTCATAGGATATGTTAAAATACCACCAAAAAGACCACCCTCATTAATCTGTCCAGCCCCTGTACCAAGTGCAATATAGCTACTATCACCTTTAATTAATCTAGATTGTCTCTCAGTAACAATTGCAGAACGAATAGAGGCTATATCGGCACGCCCCTTAGCAATAGTAGCATCATCACGAGTTGCAACCAATCTTGGAAGAGCAATAGATGCCAAAATACCTAAAATAACGATAACAAACACTAATTCTATCATCGTAAAAGCATTTTTTGATTTTTGCATGAAAACCCCCTTGGCTAACAATATATTTACACTGTGATTATTTTTAATTTAAGATTGTAGAAACTTCACAAGGACAAGAAACAATATTTACACACATCCCCAATTGTAAGCTTGGGAATATGAGTAACAACTAACTACTAATATCTTACAGAATCACCAGCAAATACATATGTTTTAGAAGCTCCAGCAGCAGCAGTAATACCCGTGTTAACCGCTCTACTAATTACAGCAGTTCTAACTGCAGCGTCACACGTACCATCTGTCGTAGCTGCAGCGATAATTGCAACATCGACATCACCAGCGTTAGTACCAGCAGTAATATCAAAACATTTTGACGAAGTATTCGCCATTGCAACAGTATAATTAGTAAACGCACCCTGCGCCGTATACTCCGCACCCAAATTCTGTAACGCTTGCTTAACACTCGTCATTTCCCCTGAAATCTTTGCATCATCACGAGTTGCTGCAAGTTTTGGAATAGCAACTGCTGCTAAAATACCTAAAATAACGATAACGAAGATCAATTCGATCATTGTAAAACCAGCTCTTTTCATAAGAACTCCTTTTGTTTATAA
>JAYEMB010000164.1:6505-31355 GCA_034717855.1 Campylobacterota bacterium | reverse complement strand
CTGTGAAAGACGACGAGCAACAGGAGCAAGAGAGTATTTCTCAACTACCTGACCCTTTGGACGACCTGAATGAGAAGCGAGTATCACTGCACAATCTTGGTCGAGACAGAAGTTGATCGTCGCAATAGCTGCACGAATACGTCTGTCATCAGAGATGTTTCCAAACTCATCCATAGGAACATTGAAGTCACATCTGATAAATACTTTTTTTTCGGCTAAATCTAATTTTTTAATATTTAATAATTCCAAGTCGATTCCTATTTAGATATATGAAGAGCCATATCAACTAAACGCATTGAATAACCCCATTCGTTATCGTACCAAGCCATAATCTTAACCATATCACCACCGATAACCTGAGTTAAATCCTCAGCAACGATTGAGCTATACTCACAACCAACGAAATCCTGAGATACTCTCATCTCTTTGTCCATCAGCAAGAGACCTTTAAGTCTTCCCTCTGCAGCTTCATTAAAAACTTTAGTAACTTCCTCTTTTGAAGTCTCACGTTTTACAACAACATTTAAATCAACCATAGAAACATCTGGTGTTGGAACACGAACAGACTGACCGTGAAGACGACCTTTAAGCTGTGGCATTACAAGAGAGATAGCTTTTGCAGCACCAGTAGTTGTTGGAATCATGTTGATAGCGCCTGCACGAGCACGGCGTTTATCTTTTAAGTGTTTTACATCTAAGATATTTTGATCATTTGTGTATGAGTGAATAGTTGTCATAAGACCTTTCTCAATTCCAAAAGCATCATCTAAAACGCGAGCCACAGGACCTAAACAGTTTGTAGTACATGAAGCATTTGAAACAATTTTTTGACCATTGTAGCTCTCTTCATTTACACCCATAACAAAGGTATCAGTTGCTGTATCTTTTGAAGGAGCTGAAAAAAGTACCTTAGGAACACCATTATCGATATGAACTTGTGCAGACTCTTGTGTTAAAAATACACCTGTACACTCAAGAACCATATCAGCACCACAATCAGCGAACTTAAGGTTTTTTGGATCACGGTCAGAAAATACTCTGATTTTATGCCCATCAATAGAGATATTCTCATCATCTAACTGCTCAATCTCACTACCAAATGTTCCGTGAACAGAGTCATTTTTAAGTAGATAAAGCATCATATCCATACTTGCCATATCATTGATAGCTACTATCTCAATATCATCTCTTATTGCAGCGATTCTAGCTACACAACGACCTATTCTACCAAATCCGTTAATTGCTATTTTAAGTGCCATTATATATCCTATATAAATTAAATTCGGTTATTTTATCCAAAGTTTGGTTATAATTCGCTTTATAGATGGGAAGCTTCCTATTAGTGAATTGAAAACAGGTTAAGTGCATGCTCAATAAAACCCTTACTACTGCACTATATGGTGGTTCATTTGACCCTCCACATATCGGTCACAAGGCTATTGTAGAAGCTCTTAGAAAGTTAGACTATATTGATAAAATCACTATAATGCCTACTTTTCTAAATCCATTTAAAATTTCATCTCATGCGCCAAGTGAACTTAGGTTTAGATGGCTAAAAGAGATTTTTAAAAGTTTTGAAGATGTTGAAATTGATAGATATGAAGTCCAACAAAATAGACAAGTAGCAACAATAGAGAGTGTAAAACATCTTTTAAAAAGCTATAAAGAAGTCTATCTTGTTATAGGCGCGGACAACCTAAGCTCTTTAGAGCAGTGGAACAGTTTTAAGGAGCTAAAGAGTTTAGTGACTTTTATAGTGGCTTCAAGAGATAATATAATTATTGATAAGAAGTTTTTACAACTTAAGATAGATGCACAAATTTCATCATCTGAGTTAAGAGAAAATATGAAACCCTCAATGCTGCCTCAAGAGTGCGCAATAGAGATTGAACAATATTACAAGGAACATAATGCAAGATAGAATAGATAAAATAATAGCGGTACTAGATAAACATAAAGCGGAGAGCATTGAAGCTTTTGACCTACGTGAGAAAAACTACTTTGTAGATTACGCGATTATCGCTTCATCTCTTGGTGTAAAACATACAACAGCACTTTTAGACCACCTCAAAAATGAGCTAAAACCTGAGGAAACTTTCAATCATGTTGATGAGAGTGGTGATTGGGTTGTAGCTGATTTAGGTGATGTACTGATTCACATAATGACACCAGAGTACAGAGTCAAATATGATATGGAAAACTTCTTAACAGAACTTTCAAATGGAAAAGAGGGAGAGACTCTATAGTCTCTTAAGCCTCAAACTACTTCTTCTTACCTAAAGCCAACTCGTCAGTGTGATTCTCTAAGATATTTCTATAGTTATAGATAGCTTCAACATACTTCACAGGTTCTGCCCCTCGAGCATATCCAAACTTCAATGTTTTATAATACTTCTTCTGTGATAGTAAAGGAAGTACAATTTTTAAATCACTCCAAACATTTTTATTAAGCCCTATTTTCTCAGCCAACTTTTGAGCATCATGTATATGTCCCATACCGATATTATAAGCGGCTAAAGCAAATTTTAGTCTATTTTCACCCTCAACCTCTTTTGGAACAAACTTTATCATCTGCTTAATATGTCTAGTCCCACCTTTTATACTCTGTTTTGGGTCAAGTCTATTTTTTACACCTAATATTTTTGCTGTTTTACGTGTTAGCATCATAAGACCTCTTACCCCAGTATGACTTTTAGCCTTCGGGTTCCAGTGCGACTCTTGATAAGAGATTGATGCCAAAAGAGTCCAAGGAATCTCATACTTCTTGCCCATCTCTTTGAAATATTTCTCATACTTTGGAAGTCTCGACTTAATGCGTTTATAAAACATCTTTGTATTGTAATAATCAAAAAAGAGTACATAACTATAGTAGTGATCTTTGAGCTGTATCATCTCTCCCGTTTGATTAAAGGAGTTGAGCCAAGAGTACATATCTGCTTCAAGTTCTGGAGTATCTTCAGAAAGTAACCAGGCTAATTGTTCACGTCCACTTATTGAAAAAGCCAAAGCAATTTCTGGAAAAAATCTAAGGTTTATTGAGTAAATATTTGAATCTGCTACAGTACAGTCTATCTCATGAGATGCAACTTTTGCCAAAAGCTCTTCTGTTGAAAACTCTGATGTGAATGTTGCGTTTATATCAAAACCATCAAGTTGGAGTGTTTTTATAGTCTCGCTATAACTTGTACCATCTCCAACAGTTATCTTTAATCCCGCCAACCCTTCAACATCTCTTGGAAACTTTTTTGTTCTGAGCATTCCACGATGGCATATCACCTGCTCTTGAACTTCAAAATATGATGGTCCAAAGTTAAATGTTTCTACTCTATTTGGCGTTTTTGCCAAAGCAGCAGAGGTTATATGAATTGCTGGATTTTTACTAAGTTTAATCGCCTCTTTTGTTGTATGTGCAGCTGTAATATTTAAATCAACCCCTAAGTGTCGAGAGTAAGATTTAAGCAAGTCATACTCGAAACCCTGCTTCCCCTCAGTACCTATATAATAGGTCGATGGAGCATTTAAGAGGACAACATTTAGTACTTTACTTTTTTTGATTTTATCTAAAGTAGATAATTTTTTGATTTTTTTTCCAGGCTCATATGCAGAGTGACTCAGCCATCCAAAGATAAAAAATGATAAAGAAAAAAATGCTAAAAGTAGAGTGTATAAGTTCCTATTCATCACAATAGTTTACATATTTAAACTTATGCAAATATAAAACGATTAACTCCGCTGACGTACTCATGGGCTAAAACTTGGTCATGTGCTTTTAAAATAGAATCAACTAAATAGAGTCCTAATCCAAAACTATTTTTTGATGGATTATCTTTAGTAAATGGTTCTATATAGTATTGAAGTGGATGTGCTAAGCACTCTCCTCTACTCTCAAAACAGAGTTCGCCATTTATCATTAAAATACCAATATGAGAATCTGGTGAGTACTTCATAGCGTTATCTATCATATTTTTAATAGCAGTCGTATATAGCCTATAATTTGCCGTTATCTTTGCATCTCCACCAATTACCACACTCACACAAGATCGCTCGACCATAGCCATATCTATAGCACCATCAATAATATCAACTAAACGGTACTCTTTAAAGTCATCTTTTTGATCTATACTTGTAACCTCTTCAATCATAGCAAACTCTTCTACAAGCGACTCTAATCTAGAGAAGATGGAAGTAAATCTATCTCTTTGCTTTTGTGTGTTTAGCATTTGAGTTGCTATTGTTCCCTTAGCGATGGGTGTTTTTAACTCATGCATAATATTTCGAAGAAACAAGGTACGAGACTCTAGCAGCATTTGTATCTTCTCTCTTGCTAACTCAAGATTGTTTGATACTAAACCGATCTCATCTAAGCTATTAGTTTTAAAAGATACATTTAAATCTCCATCGCCAAAACGAGCTACTTTTTTTCTGAGTTTAATCAGAGGTCTCAATTTCTGCAATATAAGTAAAAATGACATAATAATGATTGCAAAAATAGTACTATAGACATAAAGAACACTCCACGACTTGTAGGGTTTTAGCTCCTCATCTCTAATCATTGTTTCGCCTGTAGGTGTTTGAATACTAAAATAGATGTCACCCTTAAACTCCATCATTGCAGCGTGTAGTTTACTGACTGTATTTTTTGTATAGAGACCCTTCTCACTTAACATTACAGCAGAGTTTATACTCTCAAAACCCTCACGCTTGAGAATCTGAGCATTTGCAGATATCTGATATTGTGTTGAACGATTTTTTATGAGCTGTAGATTATAGACTGCTAAATTTGCTTCAAGCATAATTTCTGAGTTCTTTCTCTGTTTATGATCTTTGTAGATTTGTGTAATAACAGAGTGTTTTGTAAAAATGTGGTCAATGTACTGCTGTTTATTTAACCTATAAAATTCCCAAAAAATTATACTAATACTTGTCAGTGTGACAACAAGTGCAAAGAGAATAGTTATTAAAACAGCATGTTTGTTCATTATTTTAGTAGTTTATATCCAACACCGCGAACTGATTCTATGAGAGTTTTATCACCAAGTTTATTTCTAATTCTTCCAACCATTACATCGATACTCTTGTTTGAAGAGTCTTCATTAATTGCGTTTACGTTATGAATCAAATCTTCACGTGAAACTACTAGTCCCTGTTTTGAAATCATATAGGAGAGAATTCCAAACTCTGCGTTTGTAAGGTCAATATTTCTACTTTTATATGTAATAACCATAGTTGATTTATCACACTTAAAGTCACTTTTTGACTCCTCTTTTTGAGAGCTTTTTGCCTCATATCGGCGAAGAACAGAGTGGATTCTCGCTTCAAGTTCTCGAGGGTCATAAGGTTTTGGAAGATAATCATCAGCACCAAGCTCAAGAGCTTTTATCTTATCTGTCACATCACTTCTAGCTGAAGAGATGATGATTGGGATATCTTGACGTTCACGAATAGCTTCGCACACTTCAAGTCCATCCATTCCAGGAAGAGTCAAATCCAAAATAACTAAGTTAAATGGCTCCAGTTTTAATATACTTACTGCTTTAAAAGGGTCATCTTCTGTTATAACCTCAAACTCAAACTGCTCAAGATACTCTGTAAGTATCTCGGCTAACTCTAAGTCATCTTCAATCATTAATATTTTTTGCATAGTTGATTTTAACAGATATGAACTAATAAGAAGTTAATCTAGTGGGCTTATTTAACTATTTGAACAACTCCTCGAAGAAGAGTTGTAGCATAACAGCCTTTGCTAAACGAGCATACTCGTAATGTTATAAGCGATAAACGCAAGTAAGTATGCCGCGACTGATGTAAATGCAAGTAAATAGAAGAAATATTTAACATGCCCTGCCTCTCTTGTAAATACAATAGAGGCTGCCAAACATGGTAGGTAAATCATAATCACAACTATAAACGCAATCGCTGAAGGGAATGAAATATTTTTACTTATCGCGTTTATGAGGGAGTTATTCTCCTCATCTACATCCTCACCTAGTGCATATAAAACACCCAGAGTTGAGACAACAACCTCTTTAGCTGCAAGACCTGTTTGCAGGGCAACACTCATCTTCCAGTCAAAACCAAGAGGAGCAAATATCGGCTCTGAAAACTTACCGATAGTTCCAAGATAACTCTGCTCTAAAAGTTCAGTTGCAAGAGAGTTCTCTAGCTCTATTTTTGCTTCTTCATTTACGGTAGTCTCTATCTTAGTAGCATACTCCTCCTCAAGAATTAAGTTCTTTGGATAGTTACTTAAAAACCAAATCAGCATAGATGCCGCCGCGATAAAAGTACCCGCTTTTTTGAGGTACATCATCGTCTTTGTCAAAACTGTATGCCACATCAACTTAATTGATGGAAGTCTATACTTTGGCATCTCCATAACAAATGGTTCATCAGCACCCTTAAACGCAGTGAGTTTAAGTATTTTCGCTGCTATAAGACCAAGTATTGCACCACCGATATAGATAGCAAAAAGAACATTACCAGCCATTTCAGGAGAGAAAAACGCACCTGCAAAAAGAACATAAACAGGAAGTCTAGCACCACAACTCATAAAGCCGATGATGAAAAGTGTAAGCAGTCTATCTCTATCATTTTTAAGAATTCTAGCACTCATATAAGCAGGAATAGAACACCCAAAACCAGTTACAAGAGGGATAAAACTCTGACCATGAAGACCAAACTTATGAAAGAAACCATCCAGTAAAAACGCAACTCTCGACATATAGCCCGTACTCTCTAGTAGTGCTATCCCGATAAAAAGAATGATAATATTTGGCACAAAAAGAACAACGGCTCCAACACCGGCGATGATACCATCGACTACTAAGGAGCGTACATCATCGTTAGGTATCGTTGCACCTACGGCGTCACCAAACCAACCAAAAAACGCATCTATATAGTCCATAGGAATTGCACCTATCTCGAAAGTCAACTGAAAGAGACCCCACATAAAGAAAAGAAAAATTGGGATTCCTAAAATAGGATGAATCAAAATATTGTCAATCTTCTCTGTCAATGTCTTTTTCTCGACCTGCTTTTTCTGTTTTACAACTTCAGCAACAACACCTCGGTTAAACGAAGCATACTCTTCGGCAAAAGCCTCTTTTATATCATCACTTCTGTGGTGAAGTTCGATGTGTCTGCTTGACTCTATAAGTATTGGTTGTAGCTCTGTCCAGATAGGATTATCGTGAAGTTTAGCATATGTTTTTTTATTGTTTTTAAGAAGATTTATCGCTATGTTTCTGTAAGAGTTTTTAGCTTCATATTTATGTTTATCTAAATACCAAACTATCTGAGCAATCTCCTCTTCAACAGGCTCGCTAAAGATTAGTTTCGACTCATTTTTATCATTTTCAAAATTACGTACAACGCTATCTATTAAATCTTCTATTCCCAGTTTTGTAACTGCAGAAACTTTAACACACTCCACACCAAGAAGCTCAGACATATAGTCTGCGTTTATATTAGTGCCTTCGCTCTCAGCCTCATCACTCATATTCAGAGCGATAACCAGCTTTTTACTCATAGTGAGAAGTTCAGATGTGAGTTGGAGATTTTTCTCTAAGTTTGTAGAGTCAACAACATTGATGATAATGTCATACTCTTCAGCACATAAATAGTCATGCGTTACTCTCTCTTCTATTGTGTAGTCAGTAAACGCATAGGTTCCCGGCAGGTCAACAACAGTAAAATGGTAATCTTTATAGTCAAAAAGAACCTCTGTCTTGTCAACTGTTACACCCGAGAAGTTTCCAACATGCAGGTGCGCGTTTGATACAGAGTTGATAAGCATGCTCTTACCGACATTGGGCTGTCCAACAAGTGCTACTTTTATATGGTTTGCGATTACAGGACAGGCTTTACCTTCCATATCTTCTATCGGCTGATTCATATTTTTTCTACCTCAATCAACTCCGCCTCTTGATCTCTCAGGGCTATTCTCATTTTTCCAACTTTAATCTCTATCGTTGATTTTCTCGGAGCATGTTCTAAAACTTCAATCTCCGCCTCTTTCATAACTCCAAAAGAGATAAGTCTCTGTTTTAGCTCAGTAGCTGCGTTTATCTTTAAAACTTTAACTCTACACGCTTTTTTACAATCTAGAAGTGTTTTCATAATTTATTCTTTTTACTATAAAATATTTTTGTAATGATAATAGATATCATATTAATAACTGATTAAAAATTATAGTCAACTCTAAGGAGTGCTCTATCAAAAGTATTGTTCTCACATGATGATTTGTAGTTAGTATATATCGCTTCAGCGTACCATCTATCACCTATCTCATAAGTGAGGATTGCATCTTTTTCTCTAATTTTTCCATTATCATTATATAACTCACCATAAACAAGTTCTAAAACCAGACCATCAAGACCTGCGTTTACAAACTCATAACCTGTACCGACTCTAAAAGCTTCAGCGTTGTTATTTGAAGCTGGAACACCTGAAGTTGCAGCTCCCTCAGAGATAGCTGAGATAGTCGCTTCATCGAGTGAAGTATAGTAGGGACCACCACCAAAACCATTTGTTACATATTTACCCTCATCTGAGTATGAAATGTTGTAAGCTCCACCTAAAAACGCACCCTTATAGTGTATAATCGCCATAGCTCCTAAAATATCTCCATCAACATTTGAGTCATCTAACTCAGCAATACTACTCGCTTGAAAACCATAATCTAAGTGAAAATCATCACCATCTATGAAGTAGATACCTACAACTTCTGCATATGCAATAGCTGCCATCGAGTCGATATGGTTATACCAAAAGCTCACCTCAGAGTTTTTAGCGTACTCATACGTTAAAGAAGCTCCAAGCATACCAAAACTATCATCATCAACAAGGTTTTTAAACTCATGTTGAGATGCTAGTGCAGCCTCATCTTGAGAATCATATCCAGCCCATTTGTTAAAGTAGAGTAGCTGCGTTTTAAGTGTAGGGGTATAGTCAATATTTGCCCATGCACCCTCAAATGTGTTTGGTGCCATACGAATATCATCAGAGTTTGCATATGGTGTATCAACTCTCACACGCCCTAATCTTGTCTGAGCAATATCACTGTTATAATCAAGACTAGCCTCTGCAATATAAACAAATGACTTTCCATTTACATCAAAGAAGTCTTCATTTCTCTCATCCTTAGAGGGATTGAGTGAGTTAACACTTTGAGAAACATATGCTGAGACATGTGCAGAGAAGTTATAAAATGAAGCAGTGTTGAAACCAAACTCTCCACCAAACGCAGTTGCATCTTTCTCCTCTTTTGGAGTGTTACTTATCTTGTGAGCGCTATCTATATATGCAAAACGCAGTTTACCAAAAGCGTCTGCATAGTCGAACATCCCATCAAAGCTATCAGCCTCTTTAGGAAGCTCTTTTACCACTTCAAATCTACCTGCAACTTTTGAGTGAACCATACCACTCTGCACAATTGCAGCCTCTCTTTTTTCTACTACGACAGGAGTTGTTGTGTCAGCTTGCGCTACTAAAATCATATCAATCATTTTTATTTCCTAATTGTTCACTGATACTATGCACTATAATGAGCAAAGCCCATTATAGTGGCAGGGACTCAAAGTCCCTACAACCCCCTAAAGCTACAAAAAGTAAACTTTTTGAGACAACAAAGGTATAAAGTTCAGTTATTTATTAGTGTAATGATAATAAATATCAACTTAGACAATACTTAATAATGATAAATATTATCAATTTCATTTGATATTTATTATAGTCTATAGTTATTATATTTAGATTACTGAGAAGTTGAAAACTTTTTAAGATAAAGAAAAATAACTTTTCATTATGTTACATAAACATATATTTTTTATTATTCTAGGAGTTTTTAGAAAATATGTTTGTTAAAACGCGGAGCATATAGATAGAATAGCCTATTCAAGATGTATTAGGAAAAATTATGCAAGAATTTATGAAGACCTACAAAAACAATGTTGAGGATATCGAAAATTTTCTTAGAGAGACTATACAAAACTGTGGTGACTTAGGTTTAAAACAGGATAGTAACTTTAAAAAACTTTTTGATGTTTTTCCCTACTTAGAGCTTATCTATATCTGTGACCCTGTCAAGCGTATTCAAATTTCTCCAAACATAGAAGCAGATAGGATTGTCGAATCTCAAAAGGGTAGGAGCAGAGAGTATATGCTCTCGAAGCTAAACATTCAAGCAGGCACAACAGTTGTCTCCCAACCATACATCAGTAGTGCAAGTGGAAAGACTTGTGTCACTGTGGGTAAAGAGGAGAATGGAAAAGTCTATCTTATGGACTTTGAACTAACCGCACTTCTGCAGAAGCTAGGTCTTGTAAATGTTCATCAGCGTTTTAACTTGATTAGTGAAGGCTTCTATTTTATGACAGCCAATGTCATGATGCTCTTAGCACTCTTTACAGTGGCGTACGCTCTTTTTGATTTTGCGCACTCTATGTTTATAGCTGTAGATTTTTCAATAGAGTCCATTTTTAAACCTGTTATTGCCCTCACCTTAGGTTTGGCAATATTTGATTTGGCTAAAACTATACTCGAACAAGAGGTTGTTTTTAAAAGTTACGCTAAACACGGCTCCGCTGAGTATAAAGTTCTTATAAAGTTCTCTATTACTATTATTATAGCCCTTCTAATTGAGTCTTTGATGGTTGTATTTAAAATAGCAATCGATGACTATACTGCAATGGTTCATGCTCTGTATCTACTCACAGGGGTAGCTGTTATTATGCTGGCTTTGGGAGGCTTTATCTATTTTACAAAAGAGAAACATGCACAAGAGATAAAGAAGTAAAAGATAAACTTTTACTTCTTCCCTAGTATAAACTTATAGTATAAGATAGGCAGCAGTACCAGAGTAAGCATTGTCGATGTTGCAAGTCCGTTTATAATAACTATTGCCAAAGGTTTTTGTATCTCTGAACCAGGTCCTGTTGCAAAGAGCATAGGAATCAGACCGAGTGCCGCTATAAACGCAGTCATCAAAACTGGACGGAGTCTTCTGATAGAACCTATGGTCACAAGTTCTAGTGAATCTTTCACACTATCTCTTAAATAGTTAAAGTAGTTGAGCATCACTACCCCGTTTAAAACTGCGATACCCATGAGTGCGATAAACCCAACCGTAGCAGGAACACTCATATACTCACCCGTAAAGTAGAGACCAAAAACACCACCGATAAGAGCAAAAGGTATATTTAAAAGAACTAAAAATGCTTGAAGCGATGATTTAAATGTCATCAAAAGAAGTATAAATACAAGCCCTATACTCAGAGGGACTACAAAAGAGAGTTTCTCAGCAGCACGCTGTTGATTTTGATACTCGCCTGCATACTCTATAAAGTAGCCCTGAGGAAGTTCAATTCCCTCACTAATTTTTGCACTGAGCTCATCAACAAAACCAACTAAATCACGTCCAACTACATTTGTCTGAACTAGAGATTTTCTCATTCCATTCTCATGGTCAATCTGAACAGGGCCAAGTGTCATCTTAAAATCAACCAGCTCATTTATCTCAACACCCGTTCCATCTTTTAAAACATACTGCAGGTTTCTGTTTTTATTCATACTGGTTTGCAGGTCACGAGAGCCTTTTATCATTAGCGGTATGCGTCTAAGCTCCTCTTGGATTATCCCAACCTCAACACCATTTACAGAGGCTTGAAGGTAGGATGAGAGTTCACTACGAGAAACTCCATAACGAGCCATTGCTGTATCTTTAAACACAACTTCCCAGTATGCAACTCCCTCATTAGCCTTTTTATAAACATCACTGCTTCCCTGCGTTTGCTCTGTAATTTTATGCACTTTTTTGGCAATCTCTTCAAGTTTAGTTGCATCTCCACCATAAATATTTACAACTATATCACCACGCGAGCCACTGAGCATCTCTGAAATTCTCATTGCAATTGGCTGAGTAAATCCATACTCGATACCCACAAACTCATCTAAAACGCGGCGAAACTCATCAAGTAACCACTCATTTGAAGGGACCCTCCACTCATCTTTTGGTTTTAAAACCATAAATGTATCTGTATCATTAAGTCCCATCGGGTCAAGTCCAATCTCATCAGAACCACCACGGGCAACAATAGATAAAACCTCAGGAACTTCACGCATGATAGTTTGCTGTATTTTCAAGTCTATATCGCGAGACGCTTCAAGTGAAATAGATGGATTTTTCTCTATTCCTATGATAACATTACCCTCATCAAGCTCAGGCATAAAAGTTTTACCAACTTGCATATATGCCCCAACAGCTAAGAGCCACAGAACACCTGCGGCTATAAAGACTGTTTTTTGGTTTGATAATGAGAACTTCAGAAGTTTTTCGTATCTACTCTCAAGGAAAACCATTAACTTTACTTTTGGTTGAGGAGCCTGCTTTAAGATGTAAAAACTAACTACCGGTATAAAAGTAAGTGCCAAAATCAGTGAAGATGTCAGTGCAAAAACTATACTAAGAGCAACTGGAACAAAGAGTTTTCCCTCTAGTCCCTCTAGTGTCAAGAGTGGTAAAAAGACAATAATAATAATCAAAATACCAGTAAATACTGGACTTGCTACCTCTTTTGCAGACCTTAAAACAAGAGCCAACTTAGGCTCATTTTTGTTTTTCTCATCTGCTAAATGTTCACTAATATTTTCAACCATAACAACACCGGCATCGACTAACATACCTATGGCGATGGCGAGTCCACCAAGACTCATAAGGTTTGCAGATATCCCAAAGTAACCCATAGCAATAAAAGTCATCATCCCCGCAAAAGGCAGGATAATTGCAACACTAAACGCAGAAGCAAAGTTTCCTAGAAATATAAAGAGGACTATTACAATCAAAATCAGAGCTTCAACCAAGGCAGTTGAGACTGTATTTATCGCTTTAGACACGAGGTCGGAACGGTCATAAAATATATTTAAAGTTGTACCATCTGGCAGATCTTTTTCTATCTTTGTAAGTTCTGCTTTTACTCTTTTTAAAACAGCTGATGTATCGACACCTTTACGTGAGAGTATCAAACCTTGAACTGCTTCTGCTTCTCCATCTTTTGTAACAAAACCTGCACGCGTTAGAGAACCTATACGAATCTCACTGATATCAGAAATCTTCACATCTCGACCACCATCGTTTTTGATAATCAGATTTGCTATATCTTCTATATTTTTAAGTCTACCCTCTGAACGAATAAAAAGAGATTGCTCTCCAAGTGACAGACGCCCAATTCCATCATTTTGGTTATTTTGGGTAAGTCTGTTTTGTAACATCTCCATGTTGATTTTATAGCGTTTCATCTTTGTAAAATTTGGAACTACCTCGTAGGTCTTTACATATCCGCCAAGTGCATTTGTATCTGCTACTCCATCAATTGAACGAATACGTTTGTTTATAACCCAGTCAAGAAGTGTACGCTTTTGCATCAAGTCCAGCGTCTCAGACTCGATAGTAAACATCAAAACTTCACCTAAAGGCGTTGTAATAGGAGCGAGTCCACCCGTTGCACTTGCAGGAAGGTCATCCATAACTTCTGAGAGTCTTTGCGCTACCTGCTGTCTTGCCCAGTAGATATCAACACCCTCTTCAAAGTCAATAGTAATATCACACAGTCCATACTTTGAGAGAGAACGAACTATAGTCTGATTTGGAATACTCTGCATATTCTGCTCTATAGGAATAGTAACTCGAGACTCCATCTCAGCAGGAGTCATACCCGAAGCTTTTAAAATCAACTTCACCTGTGTAGGTGCCACATCGGGATAAGCATCAACCGGCAGTTTCATCATAGATGAAGCACCAAAGAAGAGTACTGCAAACGCAACTAAAAGAACTAATACCCTTTGATTAAGAGCAAAGGCAACTAATTTTTCACTCATCTTCTGCTTCCATTGCACTTAGTAGCGCTGCAGTTGAGCTAACAGCTAACTTATCGCCTGCCTTTAGTTTAGACTTTACGATATAGCAAGCAGGACCTTCACTGATAATCTCTACACTTACTACTTCAAAACCATTCTCTATTTGCTTAAATACATAAGAGTTGTTTTCTTGAAAAACCAAAGCAGCTTTTTTAACTTTGAGGGCATCTTTTGCAGCCTTATGAATTTTCACTCCATAAACTCTGTTAATCATAATACCTTGGGGCTTATCAATCACTGCTCTGACTTGAACAGATTGCGATGATACATTGACAACACTTCCTATAGTAGTGATTTTGGCAGAGTATCTTGAAAAAGTACATCTGTCCCCGATAGAGAGACTCTCTACAACTTTAACGGGCACACTCAACTCTATATATCTTTTGCCATTAGCGTAGATTCCAACCATCATCTTATCAGCTTGAACATACTCGCCAACAGTTACATCTATCTTGTAAATAACACCATCTTTTGGAGCATAAATATCCTGTGAAATTATCGGTTGATGTGTTGCTCTTAATTTTTTCAGCATACTCTTTGTGAAACCATTTGTAAGGAGTTGGTTTGCGTTTAGTTTAACTCTTACTGCGAGAGAACTTTTGAGATTTTTTGAAGCGAGTAGTTTCTTTTTTGAGATGATTCCCTCTTGCTCAAGGCTAAGGTCACGCTCATAATTTTTAAAAGCACTTTCACTCTCAATAGTAGATTCTATATAGTCTCTTTGAATACTTAGAAGTGCATTACTCTTTACAGAGAGAAGTTTTTGCCCCTTTTTAACCTCTGCGAAATCACTAACATATATCTCTTTTACTATTGACTCAATATTTGAGCTAATAGATATGATGTCTTTTTTATCTAAAACAACTGTACCGTTATATGGAGTTAAAGAGACACTCTCTACCACTTTTACACTCTGCGTTTTTACACCTAAGTCACTCTGTTGCTTTTGTGAAATTTCTATAGTTTGGGCTGAATAAAGGCTCAAACAAGCTAAGGTGATACTAATTATAATTTTCTTCATCTCTCTTCTCCATATTGCATGTCAGCAGTTTTATAAAGTTCAAACAGCTGATAGTAGTAAGTTTTTTTAAGTTCTAACATTCCAAGTAGGTTTTCACTGTATGAGCGTGAAGCATCTACGTACTCCATCACACTCCCCTCTCCCTCAACTAAGGCAGATTTTGAGAGATTTAAGAGCTCTTGGCTTAATGGAAGTATCTCATCTTGCATAATTTTAAGCTCTGCATAGATTAACTCCAGCTTTGACTTTAGCTTCATAGAACTTTTATGAATCTTATTTTTCATAGACTCTTTTTCTGTCTCATACGATGAGCTCATAGCTAACTCAGCAGACCTTGTCATCTCTCTTTGCTGCGTTGCAACACCAAGTGGGATGCTGATACCAACTGTATATCTTTTTGTCTCTAGCTCTTGCTCATAAAGCAGTTCGTAGCCTACGGTTTGAAGCATTGAATCATGAACCTCGTACATAGCTTTTGATGCATTTTTTTTGTACTCTAAAGTTTTTAGTTCACCATGTTCATTTATATCTCTAAGTTCTACACTTCCAACAGGCTCTACTAAATCATCACAAGATATTTTATCAATTTTCAAGCTATCAACACTCTCTTGCAGAGTCGCAAACTCCTCTAAAAAGACCAACTCATATCTACTGATGTTCTGACTTAGTTTGGCTAAATCCAGTTTATTAAAAAGAAGATCTTTTTTAGATATCTCTCCTAAGCTATATGCATTTTCTAACTGCTCAAATCTTTTACTCTGCTCTTTATACAGAAGTATCGATTTGTCTCGTATCTCTCTTGAAGTACAAGAAGCGTAGTACTTTGAAGAGACTTCAAGTTCTATAATGTGCAGTTCATGTTTCGCCTCTTGTCTTAAAGCGAGAGTTGACTGTTCTGTCGCTCTATTTTTACTTGAAAAAGAGAATGGAGCTGCTATATCTTGGGATATCCCTACGCTATACTCCAGCCCATCGTTTGATGGCTCTTTTGCATGGGATAAACTCGCTCCAAGAACAGGAGCTTCATAACTGTTCATCAAAGAACTCTGTGCTATTTGAGAATCTCTTTTAAACTTGATTGATTTTGTTTTATTATTTGATTTTAGAGACTCTTTGATCTCTTGTAAATTATATGCATTTGCATAAACAGAGAAAATCAGTACTAAAAATATTGTAAATTTCATTGTTGACCTTTTATAAAAATTTGTTTTGTTAAATTTGATAAAAGATTAGCTTAGAGGTGGGCGTTCCAGTACGAAGTTATTGTGTGAAGAGAGAGTGGTTTTAGTGTAACTCAATTTATTATCTACTATTAAAGAGGTAGTGAGAAGAGCATCTGTCTCCTTAGCTATCATTGTATGCACGCTATCATGAAGGTGTGATACCGCGCAGGGTTCATCTGCGGATTGCGTTAATGTTTGACACTCTTCAAAGCTGGACTCTACCTTATAAGAAGGTTTATCAAGCTCAAGCATCGCATAGTCATGAACGACTACAAACGCAAATGAAAACAGTAAAACCAAAAGAAGTTTATTTTTTATTTTTTTCATATCTTTCGTATTCTATACTAATCTTTGTTACTAAAGTATAAAATTAATTTGCATCTGAAAATAGCTGTCTAAAATTAAGATACAATTACAGATAAATTACTAAAGGGACTTAATGAAATTTTTATGGACACCATCTTCTCACTTTAACCTTGCAAACCTCTTTACATTTGTAAATATTACAGCTGGACTTATGGCTGTTTACTTCATCACTCAAAACAACTTTTTTGTGGCTATTATCCTTGCGTGGATTGGCGGAGCATTTGATATTTTTGATGGAAAGATTGCTAGAAAATACAACTTATCAAATGAGTTTGGTATTCAACTTGACAGTTTTGCAGACTTTTTAAGTTTTGTTTTGGTTCCGGTATTTTTAATTTTTCAAGCTGTATATGCGACATCACTTGATGGAAGTTTAATCATCTTAGCTTCAATCATCTCTATCTATTATGTGATTTCAGGACTTAGAAGATTGATTCACTTTAACATTCACGCAGATGCAGGTGAGGTTGATAAGTTCTTTACAGGAGTTCCAACTCCACTCGGTGCAATTTTACTATGGTTGGTTTATTTAGGTCACGCATATAGCATTCTCCCTGCTCTTGTTGTAATCGCTCTTATGGCTCTCATCGGATGGTCTTTAAACTCTACTCTTAAAGTACCCCACCCATAAACTCTATTTAGAGTTTACAGCGTATCTACCACTTCCAAGAATAAACACAACTATCGAAGCTATCAAGTAAAAAAGAGGTAGCTCTATAACAAGTCCTCCATGTTTAGAGAGACTAAACATTGCGCCACCGTGAGCTAAAATAATTGCAACAAACATATTAAAAGCTAAAACTAAAGATGCTACTCTCGCATAGAGTCCAAGTATTAAAAATATAGGAACTATTACTTCTCCCACATAAACGCCATAGGCTAAAAACTCAGGGAAACCTGCGTTTGAAAGAAGATGTTTCACACCACCAACTCCATAAATAATCTTATTCATCCCATGAAAAAGTATTAAAACACCAACACTTACTCGAAGTATCAATTTTCCTATATCATTACTTTGAAACATTTTCACTCCCTAAAACTCTAATCTCTCTTTGTGGAAAAGGTATAGTTATCTCTGCTGCGTTTATTGCGTTTAGTACTTGTAAGTTCACATCATACTGCGTTTTAAAAAAGCTTTTTGTAGGAACCCAGTATCTATATCCGATATCTATAGAGCTATCATTAAACTTTTCAACTCCAACTATCGGCTCACTCTCACGGCTAACATCATCATGTTTGAGTATTACATCTTTTATGATACTCACTGCGTTTTGAACATCACTATCATATGCAACTCCGACACTTCCCTCAACTACTCTATATGCAAAAGAGTTCACTAAAACATCACCAATCATAAACTTGTTTGGTATAGTTATCTGCTCACCATCTTCATTTTTCAAAGATGTATATGAGAGTTTTATCTCTTCAACCTCTCCATAAACATCGTGTACCGTAATAGTATCACCAATTTTAAATGGTTTCGTAATTACAAGAATAACTCCTGCTGCAAAATTTGAGACACTCCCTTGAAGTGCTAAACCAGCAGTCAAAGATATAGCACCTAAGGCAGCGATGAAAGGGGCTATAGATATACCTAACTTACCAAGAGCTAAAATCGCCATCATTGCAAGGACTAAGAATCTCACAAAGTTAGAGATAAATCCGCTGAGTGTTTCATCTATATTATTTTTAAGTAGGATTTTTAAAACTAATTTTTGCACATACCTAGAAGCAATAATTCCTAAGATTAGAATTATCAAAGCACCCACTATCTGCAGGGAGTAGTTTGCAAAAAACTCGACTATAATGTTATAAAACTTACTTACATCTTCTAACTCTTTTTCCACCCCGAACTCCTTTAACTTTTAACTCTAAACCTACAGCTACCAACAGTGATAACTTTACCACCTATAATCGCCTCTTTAACATAAGCAAGTGTCCCTTTTGGATCAGCATCACCAATCTCCTCTTCAATCATTCTCAAAAGCTCACTCTCTTTGGTATCTGTCCAAGTTTTTTCATAACTATATTGTGTTTGTATATTCATAAAAGCATAATAGCTGAAATTGATAAAATAATATACTGCCATAATGACGAAAAAAATATCTGTTTTTATATTTATGCTACAATATACTTATAAATATTATAAGTAGGATATCATGTTGATAAAATTATTTTTGAAAACAACGGACAATTTTTTATTTTACAGTGTTAAAAATGCTTTTGAGAAAGCTGAGAATAGATGCCAACAAGAGCCAATCAAAATAGATGTACTAAAAGAACTAAAAAGTTTTGAAGAGAATCCTCTAGGGTGTGTAATAGGAGTCGGTTCAAAGTTTGAAACTAACCTAAAAATAAAAATTAAAATAGTTCTTGGTCTCTTTTTTGTACTTATTCCAGTACTTGGGTTTGGTGCTATCTCTTATTTTTTAACTATACCGCAAACTTATGCGTTTATCGCAACTTTTATTGTTGCAATACTTGCTGCTAGTAGAATGGACGAAATCTCTAGAAGATATGTTCAAAGCAGAGCTTTGGAATTTGCCCACTAATCAATCTCTTCGCTGGAAAATGGTAAAATCTTTTTAGGTTTCAATCCAAGCTTCACCATATTCTCAGCTCTTCTTATAATATTTCCTTTTCCACTTTTGAGTCTATTCATCGAGGTATCATAAGAGTCTTGCGCTTTTTGTATATGTGCACCAACTTTTTGCATCTCATCTACAAACAGTACTAACTTATCATACATAGCTTCTGCCTCATCTGCTATCTTTTTAGCGTGTTCTTCTTGACGCTGTGTTCTCCAGATATGCTCTATTGTTCTGAGTGTTACAAGAAGTGTTGATGGAGATACCACTAAGATGTTATTTTCATATGCACGCTTAAAAAACTCTCCATCTTGTTCAAGTGCTATTAAAAACGCACCCTCAATCGGCATAAACAGAAGTACAAAATCTAAAGAGTTTACACCTTCAAGTTTCTCATATTTTTTCTCACTCAAACCTTTTACATGAGAAGATATACTTGTGATATGCTCTTTAAGTGCCTGTGCCTTTTCTGCAGGTTCATCTGCATTTACAAACCTCTCATAAGCGACAAGTGAGACTTTCGAGTCTATAATCACATCTCTCTCTTGTGGCATATGAATGATAACATCAGGTCTGTATGATTTGCCCTCTTGTGATTTTAGAGTTGCTTGAAGTTCATACTCAACACCACTTCTAAGCCCTGACTGCTCTAAGATACTCTCTAATACTATCTCACCCCAGTTACCCTGCGTTTTATTCTCACCCTTGAGTGCGTTTGTTAAGTTTATGGCATCTTCTGAGAGTTGCTGATTCATCTGTTTTAAACGCAGTAGTTCATCTTTTAAGAGATGTCTATCTTTTAACTCTGTGTTAAACTGCTCTTTTGTTTGAATAGAAAAGTTTGTTATCTGTTCCCGAAAAGGTTTTAAGAGCAGTTCAAGTTGCTCTTTATTTGAAGAGCTAAACTGTTTTGCCTTATCTTCAAAGATTCTGTTTGCAAGAAGTTTGAACTCCTGTGAAAGCTCATTTTTTGCGTTTTGCAGAGTTTGAAGTTTTTCATTTGAAGATTTAACCTCCTCTTCATAACGCGTTTTTAAAATAGCATACTCTAGTTGTAAATCATTTTTCTCTTGAGCAAGCTCATCCTTCTCTTGAACAAGTCCGCTCTTATCTTCTCTAAGCCCATTATTAAGCTCAATAAGCCCCTCTTTTTCTATCTCAACAGCCTTAGAGTACTCCCTCTGTTTTAGATACAAAAAAAGTAAAACAAGTACAAAAATAAAACTGACGACTAAAGCGACTAAATATATATCCATAAAATGATTCCTGACTTTTAGTATTTCAGATAGTATAATAAATTTGATTAAAAGTGAGAAAAAATGTCAAAGTGCAAATAATTGAAACATAACTGTATAAAAACTAATGATTTTGTAACATGATAAACTTAAGTGATTTTAAATATAAACAACTTCAATGTTAATTTTGGTTCAGTTGGGTATAATTCGCCAAATACTTTAAGGGGAAGATACCCTTGCGTTTGAACTAAGTAAACGCAGCTTGTGTCATCTCCTTGGTATATAAAGGATAATGATGCAAGATAATGCACAAGAAAACAAAACAAACGAAGAAGTTACAATCACATTTGATGATTTAAAATTAAAAAAAGAAGTACTCCAGGCTGTTAAATACGCAGGTTTTACTACTCCAAGTCCTATTCAGGCACAGGCAATTCCATTTGTACTAGATGGTCGTGACATGGTTGCACAAGCTCACACTGGTACTGGTAAAACAGCTGCTTTTGGACTACCAGCAATCTCAAAAATGCAACTTAATGCTGGTGTTCAACTTTTAGTTATTACACCAACTCGTGAGCTTGCTACTCAAGTTTCTGATGAGCTTTTCAAATATGGTAGAAACCTAGGTATCAGAACTGTTACTGTTTATGGTGGTAGCTCATACAAGCGTCAACTTGACCTTATTGAAAGAGGTGCAAACATTGTTGTTGCAACTCCAGGTCGTCTTTTAGATATTCTTAAAAAGAACATGTTAAACAACTTCTCCCCAGAGATGGTTGTTTTAGATGAAGCTGATGAGATGCTTGATATGGGATTCTTAGATGATATCAATGAGATATTCTCTTACCTTCCAACTAATCGTCAAACTCTACTTTTCTCAGCTACTATGCCTCAGCCGATTAAAACACTGGCAAACAGAATTCTAGAGAACCCAGAGTTTATCTCTATCACTAAAGGTGAGACTACAAACTCTGATATTGAACAACTTTATTATGTAATTGAAGAGTCTGAAAGAGATGATGCGATCATCCGTCTTATGGATGCAGAAGATACTAACAAGTGTGTTGTATTTTGTAGAACAAAATCTGAGGTTGATAGACTAAGTAATGTTTTATCAAACGCAGGTTACCTTGCAAATGGTCTTCATGGAGATATGGAGCAGCGTCAACGTGAGACAGTTATCAAAGGTTTTAAATCTAACTCTGTAAAAGTACTCGTTGCTACTGATGTTGCTGCTCGTGGTATCCACGTAAACAACATCTCTCATGTTTTTAACTACCACATTCCATTTGACCCTGAGTCTTATGTTCACCGTATCGGTAGAACAGGTCGTGCGGGAACTAAAGGTAAGGCTATCACTCTTTTAACTCCTCTAGAGTTTAAAGAGCTTCAGCGTATCAAACAAAAAGTTGGAACTTCTATGGGTCACGCTTTTGTTCCAAGCAAAAATGATTTAAGAGAGTCAACTGTTGACACTCTTGTTAAAAAAGTTGAAGCACATAAAATTTATGATGAAGCTCACAGAGTTCTTGACCAACTTAAACAAGATATAGATGAAGAGCAAATCATGTATAAACTTGTTTCAATGCTTCTTGACCAGCAAGATATAAAAGGTCCAAACACTATCGGTATTCCTGCTGATAGACTCGACGCTATTTTAGAGCGTGCTGCTAAACGCGGTGGTGGAAACTCTCGTGGTCGTGGTCGTGGAAGAAGTGGTGGCGGTGGTGGTTACCGTGGAAACAGAAATCGTTCAGGTGGCGGAGGAGATAGAAATCGTTCTGGCGGAGGCGGAGATAGAAACCGTAATCGTTCAGGCGGAAGAAGCTCAGGTGGTTACAGAGGTAACAGAGACTAGACTTCTTATGAATCCCATCTCCGGGATTCACTTCCAATTTTTTATATCCCTTCAATTTCTACAACTACTTTTTCTAACTTATGATACTATATTGATATCAAAAGGATTAGTATGCATATGATTATTTACGAAGACACTGAGCTATATATTGAAAAAGAGGAGAGTGAAATCCCTTGGCTGAAAATCTTTACAAAAGAGCCCTATAAAGAGTTGGGTGACCTACCAAAAGAGCTGCGTTTAAAACTTTGGGAGGTTTATGACATAGTTGAAGATGAGATGAAACGCTACTACAATCCTAAAAAAATAAATATGGCTTCATTTGCAAATATGCTTCCAAGAGTTCATATTCATGTAATGGCAAGATATGAGTTTGATAGCTATTTTCCAAATCCAATGTGGGGAGAAAAGTTAAGAGAGAGTAATTTACAACTGCCTCAAGAAGAGGAGTTTCACAGAAGAGTTTTTAATGCTCTAAACTCTAAGTACTCTGAAATTATTTAATAGGCGAAAAAGGAACTAAAGCTGAACCCCAAGTAAGCCCACCGCCAAAAGCATCTAAGAGCATTAGCTCGCCTGCTTTTAACTCACCAGATTCATAAACATCATTCATCGCCATTGGGATTGAAGCACCTGAAGTGTTACCATATTTTGAAACAGTTACAACTACTTGTTCCTCTTTCATCTTAAGAGCATCACCAACAGCTTTTATGATTCTATAATTAGCTTGATGGGGGATGAAGTGCTTAACTTCAGAACTGTCAATTTTATTTTCTTCTAAAATCTCAACTACATCTTTAGTCAGAGTACGGACTGCAACTTTAAAAGTCTCATTTCCCTTCATCTGCATAAAACAAGCACCAGCCTCTTGATCAAGTGAATCGTGTGGAGAACCTGTTCCACCATTTGGAGTCATAAGCAGGTCAGCATAAGTACCATCAGCACCAGTGTTAACATCAATGATAGCCTCATCTTTGTTATCTGTTGCACTAATCACAGCTGCACCAGCACCATCACCAAAAAGAATACAAGTACCACGGTCTGTATAGTCTGTAATAGATGAAAGTTTTTCAGCACCAATAATCAGTACATTTTTTTTCATACCAGACTCGATGAAAGCTTTTGCGATAGAGAGGATATAAACAAACCCTGTACATGCGGCAGATATATCAAAGGCAGTCACATTTCCAAGTCCAAGTTTCTTAGAGATAATAGTCGCAGTAGATGGCATACAGAAGTAGTCAGGTGAGATAGTTGCACAAACAACCATATCTATCTCACTCGCATCAATTCCACTACGCTCTATTGCTAGTTTAGCAGCCTCAACACCCATATCGCTTGTTGTCTCATTCTCTGCAGCAATATGACGCTCTTTAATACCTGTTCTTTTAGTAATCCACTCATCAGTTGTATCAACCATATGTGAAAGATCGTCATTTGTTAATATTTTTTGCGGAGCATAAGCACCGATAGATCTAAACGCAGCGTAAGCCATTAACTATCCTTTTGATTATACTCTTGAAGGTTCTCTAATATATGTTCATTTACACCGGTGTCAACATAGGCGATTGCTTGATAAATTGCGTTTTCCATAGCCTTAGCATTACTCTTACCATGACTAACAATTGCACACCCTTTTATCCCAATTAGTGGAGCACCACCAACTTCTGCATAATCAATCTCTTTTTTAAGAAGTTTAAAAACTTTTCTCATTAAAAGAGCTCCGGTAATAGCAATTGGAGATTTTCTGATGTAATCTTTGATAAGTCCACTAATTGTAGATGCCACACCTTCACTAGTTTTAAGAACTAAGTTTCCTACAAAACCATCACAGGTAACGACATCACAAGAGCCATTGAAGATATCTCCACCCTCAACATTTCCTTTAAAACCTTTGTAACCTTCAAGTAGTTTAAAAGCCTCTTTAGTTACTTCGTTACCCTTAGAAGCTTCTTCACCATTTGCGAGAAGACCTATGCTAGGGTTTTCATATCCCATAACATTTTCAGCATAACATCCACCCATAATAGCGAACTGAACCAAGTGTTCAGCTTTAGAGTCAACATTTGCTCCAACATCTAAAACAACTGTACGTTTACCAGTTTTTGTTGGCATAAATGTAATAAGTGCAGGACGAGCGATACCTTTAAGACGACCAAGTCTCAGAGTTGCAAGTGTCATTGTAGCACCACTATGTCCAGCAGACACTACACCATCAGCCTCACCATTTTTCACAAGGTCAACTGCTTTATAAATAGTGCTATCTTTGCGTTTTACTGCGTCAGTTGCAGCATCACTCATTGAAATAACATCATCACTCTCTACTATAGAAATCTTATCTCTATAACGTTTTGGTAACAGAGGTAAAATTTCTGATTTTTTTCCTACAAGAATAGGTGTGAAGTTTTTCTTTTTAAGTGCAGCGATACAACCCTTAACAATTGGCTCAGGACCAAAGTCCCCGCCCATTGCGTCAATAGCTATTGTAACCATTAACTATTTATACTCACCAGTAGTTGGGTTGATGTGGTGTGGTAATCTATAAGTTCCATCTTTATCTTTAACTGGACGAGCTAAAGCAATTTTATAGTGAGTTCTTCTCTTCGCTGAACGTGAGTGAGAGACTCTTCTCTTAGGTACTGCCATCTTTT